>CAZPON010000019.1:0-22159 GCA_964588045.1 uncultured Gemmatimonas sp. | reverse complement strand
GATGCGGCATTGCCGCCAGGCATCATGACGATTCGAGCGCTCCGCGAAGGCGAGTCCGCGAAGCTCGACCCGAGTGACGCGCGGCCCGGCATCGGGCGCGTGGTGGTTCAGATGATCGTGCAGTCGAATGGACGCGTCGACTCCGCGAGCGCTCGAGTGCGTGCCAGCGACGGCGACGAATACTCCGCGCGCGTGCTGCGCGCGCTCACGGCGCTGCGGTTCCAACCCGCGATGCTCGCGGGCGTCCCGGTTCACCAGCTCACCGCGCAGCGATTCGAGCTGCGCCGCTGAGTCGAACCCACTCCGTACCCCATCCTCACGACTCTGTACCCGGTACTCGGAGTTCAGACTCCCGACTCCGTACTCAGGCACTAGCTTGAAGCACACGCGTCTCCCTCCCGCCCTTCCCGATTCGCCCATGATGCGCGCTGCCTCGCTCCTCCGTCGATCCGCCTTGTCCGCCAGTGCGTTTCTCGTGGCAACGGCCTGCGCCACGACGAGTTCGACCACCGGTGAGGGCACGCGCGTTCCCGGCCCGCAGCCCACGTCGCGCGCGGTCGCGGCGAACCCCACGGCCGACGCGCGCTGGGCCGACTCGGTGCTCGCCACCCTGTCGCTGCGCCAGAAGGCCGCGCAAATGGTGTGGGTGTGGACGCTCGGCGACTATTCCGCCGTCGACGCGCCAGCACTCACCAACATCGAGCGGTTGGTACGCGACCTCGAGCTCGGTGGCGTTATCGTGTCGGTAGGCGGCCCGCTGGATATCGCGGCCAAGAACAACGCGCTGCAACGCGCGGCGAAGTTGCCGCTGCTCATTGGCGCCGACCTGGAAACCGGCGCCGCGTTTCGCGCCCGCGGCGGATGGTTCCTGCCCAACGCCATCGAACTCGGCGGGGCCACGTCGTTCCCGTACCAGATGGGGCTGGGCGCCACGCGCGATACGATGCTGGCGTACGAGATGGGACGCGTGACCGCCATCGAAGGGCGCGCCATGGGCATCCACATGGCGTTCGCGCCGGTGCTCGACGTCAACAACAATCCGAAGAACCCGGTCATCAGCTCGCGTTCATTCGGCGAAGATCCCGCGATGGTGGGGCGCATGGGCGCCGCGCTGGTGCGGGGCATCCAGGACAACGGCATGCTGGCCACGGGCAAGCATTTCCCCGGACACGGCGACACCGAACAGAATTCCCATCTCGAACTGGCGCGCGTGGACGTGTCACGCGCGCGCCTCGACAGCGTGGAGCTGCGGCCGTTTCGCGATGCGATCGCGGCCGGTGTGCGCGGCATGATGACATTCCACGGCGACTTGCCGGCGCTTGACGACACGAAAACCGCCGCCACGCTCAGCGCCACGGTCATGGGCGACCTGCTGCAGCGCGACATGGGATTCAAGGGCATCCTGGTCACCGATGCGCTGGACATGAACGGTGTGCTGGGCAACATGACGATGGCCGAGGCGACGCAGCGCGCGGTGGTGGCAGGGAATGACGTGCTGCTCATGCCCACCGACGCGCGGGTGGCGATTCAGGCGGTGGTGGACGGTGTGGCCGCGGGGCGCTTCACCGAGGCGCGTATCGACGCGTCGGTGAGGAAGCTGCTGATGGCCAAGCACGAGTTCGCACTCGACCGCGATCGCTACGTGGATCTCGACGCGGTGAAAAACTGGGTGGGTGTGAGCGCCAACCTGGCACCCGCGCGCGCAGCCGCCGAAAAGGCGATCACGCTGGTGCACGACTCGCTCAATCTTGTGCCGTTCAGGATGGCGCCGCAGGCGAAGGTGGTGAGCATCACGGTGACACCACGCGTGGACCTGAGCGCCGGACGCACGTTCGATGCGGAACTCAAGAGCGCGTACCCGCAGCTCTTGTCGCTGACGCTGAGCCCCGAAGTGGTGTTCGACAACACGGCCGGTGCGGCCGGCGGCGGCACGGGCGCATATCGCGCGAGTCCCGAGCCGGCGCTGTTGCCGGCAGCGGTGGAGAACGCGATCAGCATTGCGCGCGGTGCCGACGTGGTGATCCTGTCGAGCTACATCGGGGCGGCTACCAATACCGCGAGCATGGCACCGACGCGCGGCGTTCCGGAGCTCATCAACGGGTTGCGCAGAGCGGGGACGAAGGTGGTGCTGGTGTCGTTCCTCAACCCGTATCTTGCACTCGGCCTGCCGATGACCGATGCGCACCTGATTGCGTGGAGTCCGTGGACGATGTCGCAGCGCGCGGCGGCGCGGGCGATGCTGGGACGTGCGCCGATCACCGGGCAGCTACCGATCACATTGCCGGGGATTGCGGGGTACGGAGCAGGACTGCGGCGGTAAGCCGCAAACGTTCGAGGTTCCCGTCGGTACACAATATGCGACAAATTACGGGCATCCCCCCGCGCCGTCTGCTGACGACGCGTCGCGTACCCTTCCGGCCGTCTCCACGGGCTCATGACACCTGAACTCGCCACGATCATCGCCGCCGTCGCCGGGGTTGTGCTGGTGATTGCTGCGGCCGTGGCCTGGTGGATGAACCGGGCGCCGCACATCGCCCGGACGTCGACCGGGATTCTGCCCCTGTTCGGCGCCGACGTCGACGAGTCGGGCCACCAGCGGGTCGCCGATGGCGAGGGAGGCGCCGTACCTTCCGGTGTCGAGCGGGCGCCGTCGCCAAGCCCCTCGTGGACCAGGCCGCAGGAGCCACCGGGTGGAGCCGGCTCGGCCCGGGAAGGTCGGCCGACGCCGACCACGGAGCCCGTGAATCCGGCGATTCGCACGTTCACCACCGCCGGTCAACCTGCCGTCCCACAAGACGTTGACCGGTTCGCTGCGCCGGTCAAGCCGCCAGAACCTCAGGCGCCTGCCGACGCGCCGGTGGTCGGCCACGGCGTCCCGGGGACGATGGTCGAGGGGCATCTGCTGCGTTTCAGCGTTCCAGCGGAAGGAACGCTGCAGTTCCTGCCGGGTCGGCTGGAGATCGCGGCGGGGATGGACAGCGGACGGGAGATTCGCTTCGTGCAGGTTCCCGGACCGAATGGCACCGAGGTGACGTTCGGTCGAAGCGAAGGCGAACTGTACCGGCACGTGCAACTGCGGGACCAGACGGTGAGCCGTTCGCACGCGCGGATGCGTCTCGACGACGGCCAGTGGTATCTCCTGAATCTGTCGAATACCAATCCCGTCGTGCACAACGGCCGGGTCCTGTCTGATGGTGAGGAACAGCCGCTGGCAGATGGTGACCGAATCGAGATGGGTGAGGTACTTTTCACGTTCAGAAGTCGCTGAGCACACCCTCTTTGGCCCTAGTCGGCACGGAGAAGCCGGGGCGAGAATGAGTGACGAGTTGGACGAGCGTGAGGTCAGCGACCTCGAGGACGAGTACACGCTGCTGGGCGAGCTGGGACGCGGGGGCAGCGCGGTGGTGTATCGCGCGCGCGATCGCGCGCTGTTCCGGGACGTGGCCATCAAGGTGGTGCGTCCCAAGTTTGCGGCGTTCGCCGACGAGGCCCTGGCGCGCCTGGCGCGCGAAGCACGCACGGTGGCCCGCTTGCAGCACCCGAACATCGTCACGGTGCACGCGGTGAAACGCCTGCGGGACGGTGGTCTCGCGCTCGTGATGCAGCTCGTGCCCGGCCGTACGCTCAAGCAGGCGGTGATGGACGAGGGCCCGTTCGAGCCGGAGCGCGCCGAACGCATCCTCAAGGACGTGGCGGAAGCGCTGGCATTCGCGCATGCCCACGGTGTCGTGCATCGCGACGTGAAGCCCGAGAACATCTTCCTCGAATCGGGCACGGGACGCGCGCTGCTGAGCGACTTCGGCATTGCGCACTCGAGCGAATTCGAGTCGCGGTTGACGATGACCGGCGCCGCGATCGGCACGCCGGCGTACATGGCACCGGAGCAAATCGACGGGGCCGCCGCCAACGCGCGCTCCGACATCTACAGCCTGGGGCTCGTGGCGTGGGAGATGCTCACCGGCGAGCGGCCGTGGGAAGGTGAAGCGCTGTACACCGTGATCTTCAAGCAGAAGAACGAGCAGTTGCCGGCCATCGATTCGTTGCGGCCGGGTGCGGTGCCGCCGCGTTTGCAGTACATCGTGGAGCGCATGCTGCAGAAGAAGCCCGCGGCACGGTGGGCGGGTGCGGACGCATTGCTGGCGGTGCTCAACCACTGGGTGGTGCCAGGTGATTGGCGGCAGTGGGAAGAGTCTCACCGTCGTCGCCGTGAGGCCGAGAAGGCCGCGCCGCGCGCCAAGGTCATGGCGAAGGATGCGGCGTCCGATGCGACCGTGCGTTTCAGCCGGCCTGTCGACGGGCCGATCGTCACGCCGCCGACCGCAGGCACGGCGCTGGCAACCGCGACACCGGGTGGTGCGGTCGATGTGGTGACGGACGAGGAAGACGAGGCGCCATCGTGGGCGTCGGTGCCGGAGCCGACATCCCGTCGATGGATGTGGGGTGTTGCGGGTGTGGTTGCGTTCGTGGTTGCCGGTGGCGGGTTCGCCGTGTATGCGAAGAACGAGGGACTGTTCGACCAGCGACTGGCGCTGGTGCATCAGACCGCTGACGCCGGTACGATCGAGCTGCCGGTGGTCACGTCGCTCGTGCCTGACAGCGTTGCGTCGGGCGACACTGCGCTGGTACAGACTCCGGCTGATGCGCCGCGCGCGGATTCCCTGCGAGCCGACTCGCTGCGCGACGCCGCGCGGACGCAGCGCGTCATCGATTCGTTACGCGCCGCCGACTCGGTGGTGAACGCCGCCATGCTTCGCGCGCAGCGCCGGGCGGCGGCGTTATCCGCGGCGGCAGCGGGCGCGCCAAAGCCGAGTGACGCACCCCGTGCCGACGCGGTGCGTGCGACGGATGATGCCGGTATCATTGCGGCCGGCGGACGTCACAGCTGCGCGCTCGTGACGTCGAAGGTGTACTGCTGGGGCGCGAATGCGAGTGGCCAACTGGGCGACGGCGACCTGGAATCGCGTGACGCACCGGCACCGATCGTGGGCGACCTGGACTTCACGCAAGTGACGACGGGCCTCGCGCATTCGTGCGGGGTGGTGCGTAGTGGCGAAGGGTACTGCTGGGGCAGCGACGATCGCGGGCAGCTTGGTGATGCCACGACGACCTCGCGCAGCGCACCGGTGCGCGTGGCGGGGAACCAGACGTTCCGCGTCATCCGCGCCGGCCAGCGTCACAGTTGCGGGCTGACGACCGCCGGCGACGTGACGTGCTGGGGGGCGAACACCAACGGCCAGCTTGGCGACGGCAGCACCACCACACGTTCGTCACCGGTAACGGTGAGCGCGCCGGGGAGCGGGCGATTCGTTTCGGTCAGCGCCGGATGGAATCACACCTGCGCCATTACCGGCGACGGCACCGCATACTGTTGGGGCGCCAATGCGAACGGCCAGTTGGGCAATGGCACGCGGTCGGACTACCGGAGCCCGGTCGCCGTGGGTGGAGAGCTCAAGTTCACCAGCATTTCCGCGGGCAGCACGCACACCTGTGCCGTCAGCGACGGTGGCGACGCCTACTGCTGGGGCAACAATCGCTTCGGGCAGTTGGGCACGGGCAACACCACCGAGCGGATGGCGCCCACGCGCGTGGAAACGAACACGAAGTTCGCATCGGTCACCGCGGGCGGTGTGCACACCTGTGCGCGCACGCGCAGCGGGCAGGCATGGTGCTGGGGCGTGAACGTCTACGGCCAGGTGGGCGACGGCACGACCATCAATCGCGACGTGCCTACGCGCGTGGTTGGCGTCGCGACGTTCGCGTCGGTCAACGCCACCGGTGCGCACACGTGCGGCACGGCTGCCGATGGCGAGACGACGTGCTGGGGCTTCAACGTGGAAGGACAGCTCGGCGATGGGACACGCAACCATCACGCGCGCCCCACACGAGTGACGTTTGGCGGGCGGTAGCATGCGTCGCGTGCTGCGTGTGTTGCTGATGGTGCTTGGCGCCGGGTTGGGCACGGCGTGCAAGGGCATGGGGGACATCACGGCCCCGCGTCCGCTCGAGACGCCGGTGGCGTCGGTCGTGCTGTCGAGTACTCAGTTGACAGTGAGCGAAGGGAGCAGCGTGGCGCTGCAGGTCATCGCCCGCGACGCTGACAACCGCCCGCTGGCGGATCGCTCGGTGGCGTGGTCGAGCAGCGATGTGACCATCGCGCGCGTTTCCGTGGCCGGACTGGTGACAGGCATGCGCGCGGGGTCGGCGCAGATTGCCGCCAGCGTCGATGGGCGCAGTGCCGTGGCGCACGTCACGATCACGCCCCGCGCCGTGGCGAGCATTCAGGTGACGCCCGCATCGCCCAGTGTGCTCAAGGGCGCGTTCGTGCAACTGACGGCACGCACACTCGATGAATCCGGCGGGTCGCTCACCGATCGCCCCGTGTTCTGGAGCAGTAGCGACAGCCGTGTCGCGGTGGTCGATGTCACGGGGCTGGTGACCGGCGTGTCGCCGGGCGTTGCGACCGTGACGGCAACGAGTGAAACGCGCAACGCTGCCGTGGGCGTGACCGTCTTGTCGGTGCCGGTCGCGTCGGTGCAGGTGACGCCAGCGCACGACACGGTCGTTGTCGGACAGTCGACGCAGGTTACCGCCACCGCGCGCGACTCGATCGGCGCGCCGTTGGACGATCCGGTGACGTTCACCACAAGCGCGCCGTCGGTGGCGACGGTGTCGTCGTCGGGTCTGGTCGTTGGCGTGGCGGCGGGGACGGCGATCATCACGGCCAGCAGTGGCGGCCGGTCGGGAACGTCGGTGATCGTCGTGCAGCCACGCCCTGTGGGCGCGGTGATCGTTTCGCCGGCACAGGCATCGCTCACCGTCGGGCAGTCGGTGATGCTGTCGGTGCAGATCACCGATGCCAGTGGCAACCTGCTCACGGGCCGGCCGGTCAACTTCAGCAGCAGCAACGTGAATGTGGCGCAGGTGTCGACCAACGGCACGGTGACGGCGACAGCGCCCGGTGTGGCCACCATCACCATCACCAGCGAAGGCAAGACCGGTACGGCGAACATCGTCGTCGCTCCCTCGCCGATTGCCACGCTGCGCATCGATCCGGCAACGCTCACGATGCTGGTGGGCGCGACAGCCCGACTGTCACCGGTGGCACAGGATGCCGGCGGCAATGTGCTTGGCCAGCGCGTCGTCACGTGGACATCGGGCGCACCGAATGTCGTGGCCGTGTCGAACGACGGCGTACTCACTGCACTGGCTGCCGGCACGGCGATCGTGTTCGCCACCGCAGAAGGCCGGATTGCGACGGCCACGATCACCGTCAATGCCATCGCGGCCACCACGATGACCGTGACACCGCCAACGGCCACGGTCATCGCCGGGCAATCGCTGGACCTGACCGCCGTCCTTCGTTCGGGCACCGGCCAGGTGCTCGAAGGCCGGCTGGTGACATGGTCGTCGAGCAACAGTGCTGTTGCATTGGTTTCGAGCACGGGTCGCGTGCGCGGTGTCAGCAGCGGCACGGCGCGCATCGACGCCACGTCCGACGGTGTGACCGGCTCGAGTGCGATCACCGTGATCCCGGTGCCGGTCGCAACGGTGACGGTTACCCTGGCGGCGACTTCGCTGCTCGTGTCACAGACCACGCAAGCGACCGCTGTCGCGCGTGATGCCGATGGTGGTGTTCTCACCGGCCGCGAGGTGACGTGGTCCAGCTCGAACGTGGCCGTGGCAACCGTTTCGGCCAGCGGGCTCGTCACCGCGGTGAGCCTCGGCACGGCCAACATCATCGGCACGAGCGAAGGGCGCGTTGGTACGGCACCGCTGTCGGTGGTGGTGGGTTCGGCGACTGCGATCGCGGCCGTTTCGGCCACGACGCAAACGGCGGCCGCGGGCACGGCGGTGAGCGAGCCGCCAAGCGTGCGGGTGACCGATATTGGCGGTTCGCCGGTGGCCGGCGTGGTGGTGACATTTGCGCTCACCGGTGGTGGTGGCAGCATGGTCCCGAACAGTCCGGCGACCGTCACGACCAACGCGGCCGGCATCGCCGCGCTCACGTCGTGGACGCTCGGCGTGACACCAGGCGCGAATACGCTGACGGCGACGGTCAGTGCGTTGACCGGAAGCCCGGTGACGTTCACGGCCACGGGCACGGTTGGTACGCCGCGCACGATCGCGGCCAACTCGGTGCTCACGCAATCGGCCACGGCGGGAACGGCGGTGAGTGTGCCGCCGAGTGTGGTGGTGCGGGACGCAGTCGGCAATGCCGTGAGTGGCGTGAACGTGACGTTCGCCGTCACCGGCGGCGGGGGCACCGTGAGTCCGGCCAGTGTCACCACCGATGCCAGCGGCATTGCGACACTCACCAGTTGGACGCTTGGCGCGGTCGCGGGAACGAACACGGTCACCGCGACCGTGAGCGGGTTGACGGGCAGTCCGGTGACGTTCACGGCCACGGGCACGGTGGGCGCGGCAAGGACCATCGCCGCGAACTCGCCCGTGTCACAGTCGGCGACGGCAGGAACGGCCGTCAGTGAGCCGCCGGGTGTGAAGGTGGTTGATGACCACGGCAATGCGGTGAGCGGCGTGAGCGTGACGTTCGCGGTGACTGCCGGTGGCGGCGCGGTGACACCATCGAGCGTGAGCACCGACGCCAATGGCATTGCGACCGTGACCACGTGGACACTCGGCGCGACCGCTGGAGCGAACACCGTTGCTGCGACCTCTCCGGGGCTCACTGGTTCTCCGGTGCTGTTCAACGCAATGGGAACGGCGGGCGCGGCGACGCAGCTTGCGGTCACGGCGCAGCCCGGTGGCGCTGAATCCGGCAAGGCGTTTACCTCGCAGCCCGTGGCGGCCATTCTCGATGCGGGCGGAAACCTCACCACGAGCACCGCAGCCGTTTCGGTGGAAATCGCAAGCGGCACCGGCACGCTGAGCGGCACCACGACCGTCAATGCCGTCGGTGGCGTGGCGACGTTCACCAACCTTGTGATCACTGGCACCGGTGCGCATACGCTGACGTTCACGTCGGGCGCACTGACTGCCGCAACCAGCGCGAGCTTCACGGTCACGCCCGGTGCGCCCACGCGGGTGGCGATGGTGAGGCAGCCCGGCGGTGCGGTGAGTGGTGTGGCGTTCACGACGCAGCCCGCGGTGGAGTTGCGCGATGCCGCGAATGATGTCGCGGCGCAGGCGGGTGTCGTGGTGACGGTGACGAAGGCCAGTGGGCCGGGCGCATTGTCGGGAACACTCACCGCGACGACCGATGCCTCCGGCGTGGCCACGTTCACCGACCTGGCGATCACCGGCACCGGCTCTTACACGCTCACCTTCACGTCGGACGCGCTCACCGCAGCGACGAGCGCGACCTTCAATGTGGCGCCAGGGCCGGCGACGCAGGTGGTGATCACCACACCGCCCGGTGGCGCAGTGAGCGGTGTCGCGTTCACCGCACAGCCGGTTGTGGAGTTGCTGGATGCCAATGGCGATCGCGCGAACAGCTCGGCGGCCGTCACGGTGACCATCAGCGACGGCAACGGCACACTGAGCGGCACCACGACGGTCAACGCCGTCGATGGCGTGGCAATATTTGCGGACCTCTCGATTGCCGGCAGCGGCGCGCACACCCTGTCGTTCAGCGCGAACGGAATCGTCTCGGAGGCGCTGGCCGTCGTTACCGTCACACAGATCCCGGCCTCGCTGGCGATCGCGACCCAGCCGGATGGTGCGGTGACCGATGCACCATTCACGACGCAGCCAGTCATTCACATCCTGGACAACGCGGGACTCCTCATCACATCCGGCAGCAACGCCTCGCTGCAGGTGACTGTCAGCAAGGTCACCGGTGATGGCACGCTGAAGGGCACGACGACGGTCACCGCGTCGAACGGCGTCGCCACATTCGGGGATCTGGTCATCGACGTGGCCGGACCGCATCAGCTGCGGTTCGAAGTGGCGTCGCCGGCGCTCTCGGTCACGTCGGTGGAGTTCGTGGTGGCGTCACCATGACGCGTCGTCGGCACGTTGCGCGCTGCGGTGCGGATGGCGTTCGCAGACACTTCGGACTGTTGCTGGCCGTCGTGCTGGCGATCGTGTCGTGCACGGAACCGACCGTGGTGGACAATCCTGTGGCCACGATCCAGCTCACGCCGCCCACGAGCAGCGTGCGCGCCGGGAGCACGGTGACGCTGGTGGCGCGGCCAACCGATGTCGAGGGGCAGTTGGTGGACGTCGGCGCGATTGCCTGGTCGAGCAGCAACACCACCATCGCGACCGTGTCGACCACGGGTGTCGTCAGCGCCCGCGCGCCTGGCGAGGCGCGGATTGCAGCCAGCGCGATGGGCAAGAGCGCCACCGCCACGGTCACCGTCATGGCGCGCGAAGTCGCTGCGGTGGTGGTGACGCCGGCAACGATCTCGATGCGCGTCGGCGTGTCGGGGCCACTGAACGCGCAGACCATCGACGCCGATGGCGGTACGCTGACCGGGCGCGTGATCACGTGGACGAGCAGCAACCCCGCGGTCGCGATCGTGAGCGCGGAGGGCACGGTGACCGGCGTTTCTGCTGGCGCGGCAACGATCACCGCTACGAGCGAGGGACGGAGCGGGCAGGCCGCGGTGGCAATCACGCTGACCCCGGTTCAGACGATCACGGTGAGTCCCGCCCTCGACACGCTTGGCATCGGTACGGAGCGTCAGCACATCGCCGTGTTGCGTGACGAGTCGGGCGCCGTGCTCACCGGACGCGCGATTGCCTGGAATTCGAGCAATGTCGCGGTGGCGGCGGTGTCGTCGGCGGGGGTAGTGACGGCACTCTCCGCCGGCACGACCACGATCACGGCGTCGAGCGAAGGACGCAGCGGAACGGCAACCGTCGTGGTGCTCGCGCGCCTGCCCAGCGCGGTGATTGTCACGCCAGGTTCGACCACGCTGGTCGTTGGCGCGACACAGATGCTCACGGCACAGGTCACCGATGCGCAGGGCAACCTGATCACCGACCGGCCGGTCGTGTTCAGCAGCGATGCACCGGCCGTTGCCACGGTGAGCAGTAGTGGTGTCGTCACCGCGCTTGCGCCGGGCACCGCACACATCACCGCCACGAGTGAAGGCCAGAGCGGCAGCGCAACGATCAGCGTGATTCCCGTGCCGGTTGCATCGGTCACGGTGACACCATCACCCGTGAACCTGACGCCTGGCGCGACGCAGCAACTCACCGCTGTGGCGCGGTCGGCAAGCGGCACCGTCCTGACGGGCCGCATTGTGTCGTGGACCAGCGGCGCACCGGGCGTGGCGAACGTGAGCGCTTCGGGGCTGGTGACGGCCCTGGCGCCAGGAGTCGCGGTCATCGTTGCCGTCGTCGACGGTGTCACGGCGACGGCGACGGTACACGTGGCATTGCCTGCCGTCGCGACCATCACGCTCAGTCCCGCCACGCCCTCCGTTGCGGTTGGCGGATCCGTGCAGCTCGCGGCCACGCTGTTCGATGCCGCAGGCGCCGTGCTCACCGGACGCACCATCACGTGGACGTCGGCCGACGAGAGCATCGCGTTCGTCTCGAGCAGCGGACTGGTGGTGGGCTTCAGGGTCGGTACGTCTCGCATCACCGCCATATCGGAGGGAGTCAGTGTATCGACGTTTGTCACTGTTCACTGATCGCCGCGCTCGTCGCGATGCCGGTCACGCGCGGCTGGCGCGGTGGTTGCCCGCTGCGTTGTGCGTGACGGTCATGGCCGCGTGGCCGGCACCACTGCACGCACAAGGACTCGTGCCGAAACGCGCGCTCACCACCGGGCCAGCGCCCGGTTGTGCCATCGCGAGCGGCCAGGCACCGGTGGCGCGGCGAGACAACGCCGAGGCGCGGCGACTCGCGGCGGCCGGCCAGGAGGCCGCGCTCATTGGCGACCAGGCCGCAGCCCGTGACGCGTTCGCGCGCGCTGCCGTGCTCAACCCGGGAGACGAACGCGTTGCGTACGATCTCGCGCGCGCACATGAAGAGCTGGCCGACACGACAAAGGCGGTCAGTGAGTTCTGTCGCTACCTGACGACGTCACCGAACGGCCGCGAGGCCAACGACGTGCGGGATCGCTTGTCGCGACTCGTGCCGCGCCAGGCGCAGCAGCGCGCCCGTGACGTGGAAGTGGCGTTCCGCCTCGGGCTCGCGCTGTTCGACGATGCGCGCTACGACGCATCGGTGCGTGCGTTCGACGAGGTGGTGCGCGATGCGCCGTCAGCGCCGGAAGGCTGGTTCAACCGCGGATTGGCCCGTGCGGCCGCAGGGAAACGCTCGGCGGCGCTCACGGACCTCGAGCAGTACCGGGCCGCCGCGCCGACGGTGGATGACCGCGTCGAAGTCGGGCGCGCCATCGAGACGCTGCGCCGTCCGGTGTACAGTCCGGGCAAGACGTTCGTGCGCAGCATCGTGCCGGGTTTCGGCCAGTTCTACACCGGACGCCCCGTGCGCGGTGTCGTTGTGCTGGTGGCAGCAGCCGGTTCCGTTGCGTGGGCGCTGGCGGAGCAGACCACGGAGACGGTGATCTCCTATACCGATCCGAATGGAGTGCCCGCGCCGTACACGCAAACCACAGTTGACCGTCCGAATTTCGAGACGGGCATGGCCGTGGCGATCGGCGTCACGGTCATCGGCAGCATCGAGGCGGTGTGGTTCGCCAAGCGCTCGCAGCGCGGGGCGTCGATCGTGGCGCGCCGAGGCTCCGGCGGCGCATCGTCATCGAGCGCCGCCGGACTCACCCTGTCACCAACCGTTGATTTGTCCGGTCGTGCCGGCCTGACGTTTTCGGCGAAGTTCTGACCGTGGCCGACGCGCGGCTCGTGCGTTAAATCGCCGGCGGCTCCATGCCCATCTGGGCCCACTCTTCCCTGGCGGGTCCGTAGATACCTGCCACGGGCAGCCCCGCCTGACGCATCAACACCGTCAGCTGTCCGCGGTGATGCGCCTGGTGTGTCACGAGCACGTTCAGCGTCTGCGCGCGCGTCCACTGCTCGCCGTACATGTCGTCGGCTTGGGCGAGCGTCGCATCGGTCCAGTTCGCGCCGAGCTGCTCGATGAGCGAGGTGGATGCGGCGCGATACGCGCTGGCGATCGCTGCCGCTGTTGCCGGCACGGGATCATGCTCGCCGACACCAGTGACACGCAGCCCGGTGCGTGCCATCATCTCGGGAATGGTCTGGGTGATGTGCCACGCCAGGCGGCCAATGGTGCGTCCGCCCGGCGCGACTTCCTGCGCGAGCGAGGCGTCGGTCAAGGTGTCGAGCAGCTTCTGCGTGCCCGCCGATTCGTACTGCCACTGCGCAATGAACTGGCCGATGGTGGAATACATGGGAGCCTGAGTTGACCTGGCAAAGGTGGATGCGGCCGGGATTCCACGGGCGCGCGTCATGGAATTCTAATGCGACGCTAACCTGATCGTGATGGCGGCGCGGTTCGGCAAGCCGCAGGATAGGCGAGTCAGATTCGTATGCCTGCAACCCTTCACGTGCACTCCGCAATGACCCCACTTCGCTGGCACTGCTACACGTTTCAGGCGGCGATGACCGTGGTGGCACTGCTGGCAAGCCGGCCCCTCGGGCTTGCCGCGCAATCCACGTGGTCGATCGCCCCGACGCCGCTCGTGCGCATTGGCACCAGCGACGCCGCCGACGAGATCCTTGCCGCGCCAACCGGGGCCACCCGACTGCCGAACGGCAACGTGGTTGTCGGTGACGTGGGCGACTGGGCGGTGCGCGAATTTTCGCCGCAGGGCAAGCTGGTCAAACGCTATGGCCGCAAGGGCAGGGGGCCCGGCGAAATCTCCTACTTGCACCCGCTGCTGCGCTGCGGCGATTCGCTCGTTGCGAACGACATCGCGGAGTCGCAGTTGTCGATTTTCGGGTTGTCCGGGCCGTTCACGCGTGCCTTCCGCATCAAGGCCGCCATCTACCGCGTCAACTGCAATGCACAGATGCAGTTCGTCGTGATGGGGTGGGAGACGAAGCCGACGATGAACGACGGGGTGCACCGGCCGCTCTATCCGTACCTCATTGCGCGCGCCGATTCGTCTGCGCCGATCATGCTCGGCGAGTTCCCCGGTTCGGAGCGATTCGGGCCGCGCCCGTACCCGCTGGGTCGCCAGCCCAGTGTGGCCATCGGACCCACGCGCGCCTACGTGGCGCTGGCCGACAGCTTCGAAGTGCGCGTGTTCAGCCTGGATGGCAAACCGTTACCGTCGCTCAAGGCACCGGTGCCACGCATTCCCGCCACACAGGCCGATCTCGACGCCGAGCGTGAGCGGGAGATCGCGATGCTGGGAGAGCGTGCCCGCACGAGCGTCGAACGGAGCTACCTGACGATTCCACTCGCGAAGTTCCTGCCGGCCACGCGCAATCTGGTGGTGGATGCCGACGCCAACCTCTGGGTGCAGCACTTCCCGCGCGCGTCGTCGCCAACGGTGCAATGGACGATCTTCTCACCTGACGGACCACTTCGGGCGACGATTGCCCTTCCCACGGTGCTGGAAGTCTTCGAAGCGGGTCGCGACTACGTGCTGGGGCGCTATATCGATCCCGACACGGCGGTGCCGGAAGTGCGCCTCTATCGGCTCACGAAGCGCTGAGGGGAGATCGGCCGGCGTGTTGCGTGTTACTTGTGCGTGAGCGTGTACACGTAGGCTGCCACGGCCTGAATCTGTGGATCCGTGAGCGCCGCGCGTCCACCGCGGGCACCCATGGCGCGCGTATGCTTGGGATCCTTGATCTTGTCGACTGGCACACCGGTGGTGATGATGCCGACGATTTCGTCGAAGCTGCCGGTGGCCAACTGCAGCCACTTCTTGCCGTCGAGCGTGGGCGCATTGTTGCCGCCAACGCCGCCCCTGCCGTGGCAGTTCTGGCAACTGCCGTTGTTGAAGAGCGAGTCGCCCATGGCGATGTTCGCCGGCGTGACGGCTGCGGGCGTGACCGGAGCCGCCGCGCGGGCCGCCGTCCCGTCGCCGGCAGGTGTGGGCGACTGAGAGGCGGACTTCCCGCCGCAGGCCGTGAGCACGGCCATCGTGGAGCAAACCGCGAAGACGAGCAGGTTGGAGCGGCGCATGAGAAGGTGTGGTGAAGGTCGGAGCGGCAGGGCGGGTGATCTCCAAGATGGCGGGCGCCGGCGCTGCTGTCGAGTAACGCGCCCGCTAGGGCGCACGTTGCACGGGTGGCGTCGCGCCTGCGAACGTCATCGTCCGCGGCCCGCCCGCGATGAGCGGTTGTTCCGTGGCGGGGATACCGCACGAAGGACAGTAGGGGTAGAAGGCGTTCTTGCGGGTCTCGCACGCGCCACACACATCGAACAGCCGCAGGCCGCAGTGCACGCAGAAGTTCGAGGGATTCTGCGCACCGCCGGCGATCGGGCGTTCGCATCCCGGACACACGCCCGAGCCGATCTGCTTCACCGCCGCATCGGACGCGATGGCCCGACGACGCTCCGCCTCGCTTTGCTGTTCCACCAGGCGACGTCGCGCGAGGTAGCGGCGCATGCCTCGAATCGCATAGATCCCCGCCAGGGCGCTGATCAGGATTCCCACGCCGTGGCGGATGTACCCGCCGTAGCTCGGCAGGTACGGTATCAGCTCCACGAAGAACGTGAACGCGGAAAAGAGCACGAAGCCGCGATAGAGCGGCCAGTACTCGTGCCGGCGCCTGCGCACCACCATCCATGCGGAGATCACGAGCAACGGCACGACGATGGCCAGCCGGATGGCGAACAGGCGCAACTCCTGCACGAACAGCGCACGCTGGAAGTCGCCCGCGGCTGCCTCCTCGAGGGCATGCTCTGCCTCCCGGTTGGCGGACAGCAACTGCCTGGCGGCCAGCATCGTGGTGTCGAGCTCGTCGATCAGTTCCTGGTCGCGGCGCTGCGCGCTCAGCGCGTCCAGCACCTTCGCCCGCGCCTCGAGGTTGGGGTCGTTGGCCGGATCGACGGTCGGGGCGATGTTGGCCACCTGACCCTTGAACGCATCACGATGCGCTTCGTAGGTGCTGCGTGACATCGACAACTGCAGTTCGGCGCGCTCGCGGGACTTCTCGGCTTCGCGCAACACGCCGTTCAGCGAGTCGCGCTGGGCGCGCAGGACGGCGAGCTGCGCCGGGTCGACGAACTGGTCGATCGTGACCGACTGGCCGACGCCGGGGAGCTCACCGACGACCTTGCTGCCCAGGCCAATCAGGAATCCTGCAAACGCGAGTGACACCACCCACATCGCGAAGGCAAAGAGCCGCTCGGGAACGCGCAGGCTGCCGAGCATGGTCAGCGCGCCTTGAAGCCGGCGATGGCGTGCCGGGTGAAGTCCGACAACACCATCGTCCCGCTCATCATCGCGCGCTCGGCGAGGAGCGCGTCCCATGTGTCGGTGCCGGTCCAGAACACTCGCTTGAGTTGCACCATCGCCTCGGGATTGCAGGTGGCCAACTTCCGCAGCTCGACGTCGAGCGCGGCATCCATGGCGCGGGCATCGTCGAACAGCCGAGAGTACAGGCCGTGTCGCTCGCCCCACTCGGCATCGCGCCACTCGGCATCGACGGCCATCGCACTGAACGCGGCCAGGCCGATCTTGCGTTCGATGACCGGACCCACCACGAACGGTCCGATGCCGATTGCCAGTTCACTGAGTTTGGCCGACGCGGATGTGACCGCGAAGGCAAGGTCCGATGCCGCGATGAGTCCCACGGCGCCGCCGGCCGCCCGTCCGTGCACGCGTGTCACCACGAACTTCGGTGCGCGGATCATGGCCAGGATCACGCGGGCGAATCCGCTGAAAAACTCCTGGCCCTCGGCGGCGCTGGAAATGGCCACGAGTTCGTCGAACGACGCGCCGGCACAGAACGGCCCGGTGCCGCCGCTGGACAGCACGATGACGCGGGCGGCGGAATCGGTGCCGATTCGCGCAATGGTGTCGGCCAGTTCCCGCAGCACCGCGCCGGGCAGCGAATTGCCTTTCGGGTGGTGGAACTCGATGTGGCCAATACCGTTGGCGACGTGCGCGGTGACCGTGCCGCCACCCACGTTGGCGACGACCGGCGTCGAGCGGGCTGCATCGGGAATCGTCATGCGGGGAAAATACTGTCCGGGACGCCGGTCCACCGACCGCCGACCGGCCAGGTCCGATTGTCGGCGGGCAACGGCGCCGCCTAGATTTCATGAATGGAACCGAACCCCGCCGTCCCCACAGACGATCCGGCGCAGGTCGCCGCATTCGAGGCCCGCATCGCTGCCGGCGAGAGCATCGAGCCCAAGGACTGGATGCCCGAGCGCTATCGGAAGCAGCTCATCCGGATGATGTCGCAGCACGCGCACTCCGAGATCGTGGGCATGCTTCCCGAAGGCAACTGGATCACGCGCGCGCCGTCGCTGCGCCGGAAGATGTCGCTCATCGCCAAGGTGCAGGACGAAGCGGGTCACGGCCTTTACATCTACTGCGGCACGGAAACGCTGGGCGTCGACCGGCACGATCTCGTCGAGGCGCTGCACGAGGGCCGGGCGAAGTACTCCAGCATCTTCAACTACCCGACGCTGTCGTGGGCCGACATGGGCGTGATCGGCTGGCTGGTGGATGGCGCCGCGATCGTGAACCAGACCGTGCTGGCCAAGGCGTCGTACGGTCCGTACGCGCGGGTGATGATCCGCATCTGCAAGGAAGAGAACTTTCACAAACGCCAGGGCTACGAAATCTGTGCCACGCTCGCCAACGGCACACCGGCGCAGAAGGCCATGGTGCAGGATGCCGTGAACCGCTTCTGGTGGCCGGCGCTCATGATGTTCGGACCCAGCGATGCCAATTCGCCCAACTCGGCGGAGCTGATGCGCTGGCGCGTGAAGCGCAAGACGAACGACGAGTTGCGTCAGCGCTTCGTGAATCTCACGGTGCCGCAGGCGCAGGCCATCGGATTGTCGCTGCCCGATCCCGACTTGCGGTACAACGAAGAGACGAAGGACTGGACGTTCGGCGAGATCGACTGGACCGAGTTCTTCGAGGTGCTGGCCGGCAACGGGCCGTGCAACCGCGAACGCATCGCGGCCCGTCGCGCGGCACATGCCGAGGGCGAGTGGGTGCGCGCCGCCGCGAGTGCGCATGCGGCAAAGCACCGGCGCGCCACCGAGGCGGCCTGATGTCGGCCACGCGCATCGACGACAGCCAGTGGCCGCTGTGGGAAGTGTTCACACAGGGCGCGCATGGTGAGCCGTTCGAACATGCGGGCAGCCTGCATGCAGCCGACGCCGAACAGGCGCTGCAGAACGCGCGCGACGTGTATGCGCGGCGCGGCGAGGCGGTGAACCTGTGGGTAGTGCCGTCCACGGCGATCACGGCGTCGGCGCCGTCCGATGCCGGACCGTTCTTCGATCCCGGCAACGACAAGGCGTACCGGCACCCGCAGTTCTACAAGGTGCCGCGCGGAGTGCGCGTCTTTTGAGCGACGCCGCGCGCGCGGACCGCCCGGCAGTGGCCGGTGAGCGTCGGCCGACGGTGGAGAATCCGCTGTTCGAGTATGTGCTGCGTCTTGGCGACGATCGGCTGGTGCTGGGCCACCGCATGTCGGAATGGTGCGGCCACGGTCCGATTCTCGAGGAAGACATCGCGCTCTCCAACATCGCGCTCGACCTGGTGGGACACGCCAGCGCGCTGTTGTCGCTGGCCGGCACCATCGAGGGCAAGGGACGCAACGAGGATGCACTGGCCTACCTGCGCGACGGCGTGGAATTCCGCAACGCGCTCATCGTCGAGCTGCCCAAGGGAGACTTCGGTTTCACGATCGTGCGGCAGTTCCTGTTCGACGCGTACAGCGTGCTGTTGCTTGACGCGCTGTCACGCGCGGGCAACGCACCGCTGGCGGCGATTGCCGCCAAGTGCCTCAAGGAAGACAAGTACCACCTGCGCCACAGCAGCGAGTGGGTGGTGCGTCTTGGCGACGGCACCGACGAAAGCCGCGCGCGGGCCCAGCGCGCGCTCGACGAGCTGTGGCGCTACACCGGTGAGCTGTTCGAGCCCGACGCCATCGACGCAGCGGTGGCTGCGCAGGGCATTGTTGTCGACCACGAGGCGCTGCGTGCACGCTGGCAGGCGATGGTAGCCGACGTGGTCGAGCGTGCCACGCTCACCCTGCCCGCCGACGGTCCAACGCGTCGCGGTGGACGAACCGGCCGACACACGGAGCACCTCGGGCACATGCTGGCCGAGATGCAGATCGTGGCCCGGTCGCATCCCGGCGCCACGTGGTAGCCAGGCCGTGATCGATCGGCAGCAGGTCCCGCTCACCCGCGACGCGGTGTTCGGCATCCTCGATGAGGTGAAGGATCCCGAGGTGCCGGTGATCAGCGTGGTCGAACTGGGGATCGTGCGCGACGCGCGCGTGGATGGCGACGTGGTGCATGTGACGGTGACGCCGACCTACTCGGGCTGTCCGGCCATGCGCGAGATCGAGGACGACATTCGCGCTGCGCTGATGGCACACGGCGCGCGCGACGTGATCGTCGACACCGTGTTCGCGCCGGCATGGACGACCGACTGGATCGGCGCCGAGGCGCGCGAGAAACTGCGCGCGTACGGCATTGCGCCGCCGGGCAAGGCCGAGCCGCAGGGGCTCATCACGCTTACCCGCGCACGCGTGGCGGTGGCGTGCCCGTTCTGCGGCTCACACGACACGCGATTGCAGAGCGAATTCGGCAGCACGGCGTGCAAGGCGATTCACGTGTGCCGGAGTTGCAAACAGCCGTTCGACGAGTTCAAGGCGTTCTGACTGCGGACTGCGGGGCTCCCGTCTTCTGTCTCCCGTCTCCCGTCTCCCGTCTCCCTAAACAACGGCCCCGCATGCTTTCGCATGCGGGGCCGTTGTGTCTCACCGCAACCAACTATCGCATCTGCGAGAACGGGATGCGGTTCGTGGCCTGCGACTCCAGGCGGCACGAGGCCGGCGAGCCGGACTCTTCGGGCAACAGCTGCCAGATTGCCACACGACGGTTCGGAGCCTGCGCAGCCTTGTTGGCTTCCGAGACACGCGGACGCGGCGGGTTCGGATCCGGGTCACCATCGCGCACCAGGATGCACTGCTCACCGTAGCCCTTCGCCGAGAAGCGATCGGCCGCGATGTCCCTGCCGGCCAGCCTTCTGAGCGTCGTCATGACCGCGTTCGCACGGCTGGTGGAGAGCCTCATGTTGTACGCATCGTCGCCGTACCAGTCGGTGTGACCTTCCACCGAGATGCGGATGCTCGCATCACGCTTCATCGCGTCGATGACCGTCTGCAGCAGCGCCTGTCCTGCAGGCTTCACGGTCGCCCTGTTGAAGTCGAAGTGCGTGCTGTCGATGCGAACCACGGCCACCGGAACCGGCGGCGGAGCGAGGCACGTCATGGTGGCGGTGGCGGTCTTGGTGGTGCCCATCGCCTCCTTGCTGGCGGTGATGGTCGCCGTGCCAGCGCTGACGCAGGTCACGGTACCGTTGTTCACCGTGGCCACGCCCGGGGCGGACGACGTCCAGTTGCTGGCGCCGAGGTCCGCACCACTGCCGTCACGCGCGGCGGCCGTGAACGACGCCGTCTGGCCGACGTTGCGCGTCTCCGTGGCCGGAGTGACCGCCAACGTCCAGTCCGGCACACTCACGGTTGCCGACACGCTGCGGCCGAGATTCTTCACCGCACCGGTGCAGGTGATCGTGGCATTGCCGCCCTTGAGGGCCCGCACGTTGGCGGTGTTGTCCACGGTTACGACGCTCGGATCGCTGGACGTGCAGGCGACGCCGAGGATCTTCCCGAGCGCGATGGCGCGTGCCTTGTCGTCCGAGCCGCTGAGTGCGAACTGGCGCGTGGAGCCCAGCGCGACGACCGCGGTGGTCGGGGCAATGGCCATCTGCCAGTCGAACTTCGACGTGCCGAGGCAGTCACCCTTGAGGGCATACGTCACGCCGAGGCGCACGCCGTAGTTGACGGACGTGCCCGTGATCTCCTGCTCGTTCGGCGACGGATTCATGTCGGCCAAACCGTCGAGCCGTCCGCCCCACTTGCCGCTGCCGCACAACTTCAGTCCGAGCAGCGCCGAGACACCGTCCTCGTACTCGTTGGGTGAGGAACGACCCTTGTAGATCGAGTTCACATAGCCACCGCCGAGAATCAGGCGGGTCTTTTCAGACGTCGGGAAGTTGATCGTCATCAGGAAGCGATACGGGCTGTACTTGATATCCGCTTCCGGCGGTCGCGTCTCTTTCGATGGGCCATACTGGATGTCGGCCTGTGCGCCGATCCACTTGTAAGCCAACGTGCTCAGGCTCCCGCCGATTGCCGGGGCGGCATCCATCTTGAGCTTGTCATCGATCTTCGTGTATTGACCGAAGATGCCAAGCTCCCACTGCCTGAACCACGCATCACTCTGCGCCGTGGACGCCGAGGACGTCGTCCCCTGTCCCTGCGCCATAGACGCTGTCGCCACCAAGGCGAACAACGTAAGTCCGACGAGTTGTTTCTTCATGAAGTCCTCTGAGAAGGAGACATTGAGCGGGCCATCACCGCCCGTATGGCCCCCCACCTGCAGGAGAGGACCACGCGATATAGTAACCTTTTCTCGTCCCAAGGGACAGAAAAGATTTCGGGCGTCGCGCAAGCACGAATATGTGCGAATGCGCCGCGAACGCCTAGAGGGAGAGCAGACGTTCGGCCGCGCCGGCGATGCGCTCGGCATCGGGCAGCACGGCGGCCAGCAGGGCGGGATGGTAGGGCATCGGAACGTCGCGGGGTGCGAGCCGTTCCACCGGGGCGTCGAGCGACCAAAAGGCCTCGCTGGCCACGACACCGGCGATCTCCGCCCCGAAGCCGGCCGTCAGGTTGTCTTCGTGTACGATCAGGCACCGGTGCGTCCGGCGCACCGACGCGAGGACGGCCTCACGATCCCACGGCGAGATGGTGCGCAGGTCGATCAGCTCGATCCGGTCGCCG
The DNA here is from genome assembly GCA_964588045.1 of uncultured Gemmatimonas sp. GTDB lineage: Bacteria > Gemmatimonadota > Gemmatimonadetes > Gemmatimonadales > Gemmatimonadaceae > Gemmatimonas. The sequence continues at coordinate 254 of CAZPON010000019.1, read as the reverse complement.
AACCGGTCGGCCGCTTCGGCACAGCGATGGACCATGGCACCCCAGGTCACGATCGTCAGGTCGCTTCCCGTGCGGACCACCCGTGCGCGCCCGAAGGGCAGCACGTAATCGTCGCCCGGATAACGGGCACTCCCGTCGCCCGTCATGAGAAGGGACCGATGCTCGAAGAAGATGGTCGGGTTGGCCCCCCGCATCGCCGCCCGCAGCAGGCCCACGGCGTCGGCCGCATTGGACGGCATGGCCACCTGCCAGCC
>CAZPON010000018.1:14506-23473 GCA_964588045.1 uncultured Gemmatimonas sp. | reverse complement strand
AAACGCTGGCCATACGGACTGCACGTGCGTAGCATGGACAACGTGTGGTCATCGCACGTGTACTGTCCTCCGACCTCGGAAAATGTCGATGCGCCCGTCTCACTGCACTTCGCTGCTCCCCCTCCTGCTGACGGTGGCAGGCCTTGCCGTTCCGTCGGCGGCACACACCCAGGCTTCCACCGGCACGCGGCTCCTGCGGACGCCCTCGGTGAGCCGCCAGCACATCACCTTCGCCTATGCGAACAACATCTGGGTGGTCGAGCGCGCGGGTGGTGCAGCGCGACGCCTCACCAGCTTCCAGGGGCAGACGCAGAACCCGAAGCTGTCCCCCGATGGTGCACTCATCGCGTTCAGCGCCGAATACGCGGGCAACACGGACGTATACATCGTGCCTGTTGCCGGCGGCCAGCCCACGCGCCTGACGTGGCATCCGGGCGCCGATCTGGTGCAGGGATGGACACCGGACGGCAAGTCGGTGATGTTCGCCTCGGGGCGCGCCACGTGGGCCGCCACTGGCGTGCCGCGCTTCTGGACGGTGCCGGTAACGGGCGGCGTCGAGACGCCCCTGCCCATACCGCGCGCGAACCAGGGCAAGATCTCGCCCGACGGTGGGCGCGTCGCGTATCGCATGCCGTCGTCGTGGGACGAGGAACGACGCAACTATCGCGGTGGACAGAACCGGCCGATCTGGATTCTCGACCTGAAGACGCTGGCCGTCGATACCACGCCGTTTGCCGGCTCGAAGGAGATGGACCCGGCGTGGCTGGACGACGTGGTGTACTTCCTGTCCGATCGCGACGGCGTGTCGAATGTCTGGTCGTTCGATACGAAGTCGAAGCAGCTGGCGCAGGTGACGAAGTTCACCGACTTCGACGTGAAATCGCTGGATGCCGGCGGCGGGGTCGTGGTGTTCGAGCAGGCCGGCTACATCCACCAGTTCGATCCCGCGTCGTCGCGCACGCAGGTCGTGAGCATCACCGCGGCGGGTGACTTTCCGTGGATGATGGCGCAGTGGAAGGATGTCTCGGCACGCATCACGAACCTCGCGCTGTCGGCGACCGGCAAGCGCGCAGCCGTTGAAGCGCGCGGCGAGATCTTCACGATTCCCGCCGAAAAGGGCGATGTGCGCAACCTCACGAATTCGAGCGGGTCGTCAGAGATCGCGCCGATCTGGTCACCCGATGGCCGCTCGGTGGCGTACTTCAGTGACCGGTCGGGCGAATACCGCCTGTACATCGCGGCGCAGGAGGGCATCGCGCCGGCGCGCGAGATTGTCCTGCCGGAGCCGAGCCGCCCGTACTCCCCGTCGTGGTCGCCCAACGGACGGAAGATCGCGTTCCAGGATACGCACTTCCGCATCTGGGTGGTGGATGTCGCGGCGGGAACGGCCAAGGTGGCCGATACCGACCCGTACTTCATGGCCGATCGCTCAGTGGTGCCGGTGTGGAGTCCCGACTCGAAGTGGCTGGCGTATCCGAAGCGCCTCAAGTCGCTGTTCCGCGCGATCTGCGTCTACGACGTGGAGACGGGTGCGACGAAGCAGGTCACCGACGGCCTCGCCGATGCGACATCGCCGGCGTGGGACGCCGGTGGCAAGTATCTCTGGTTCTTCGCCTCGACGAACTTCGGACTCAACTCGTCGCTGCTCGACATGTCCAAGTACGATCGCCCGGACACGCGTTCGCTGTATCTCGCGGTGCTCCCGCGAAACGAGGCGTCGCCACTGTTGCCGGAAAGCGATGACGAGGCCGCGCGCACGCGCGGTGACAGCGCGCGCGCGCCGTCCGACACCGGGCCGCCGCCGGCTGCCGCACCCGCCGCCGGTGCCGCGCGGCAGGGTCCTGTCACCGTGACCATCGACTTCGACGCGATCCAGCAGCGCATCATCGCTGTGCCGGGCATCGTCGACCGCGACTACACGCAGTTGCGTGCGGGCCCGGCCGGTATGGTGTTCTTCGTCGAGCCGGTGACGGCCACGGGAACGGGCGGCGGGGGTGGGGCCGGTGCCGGCGCGGGCGGCACGCTGCATCGCTATCAACTGAGCACGCGGCGGGCCGCGCCGTTTGCACAGGGCGTGGCGCAGTATGTGGTGAGTGCCGACGGACGCAAGCTGCTGTATCGCACCGGTGGGGCAGCGGGCGGCCTGTTTCTCGTCGACGCCGACAAGGCGGCGCCGACGGCTGGCACCGGACGCCTCAATGCCACGCTGCGCGCGTACATCGATCCGCGCGAGGAGTTCAGGCAGATCTTCAATGAGGGCTGGCGTAACACGCGCAACAACCTGTACGTGCAGAACAGTCACGGATCGGACTGGCCCGCGATGAAGAAGATGTACGAGCCGTTGCTGCCGTATGTGATGCACCGCGCCGATCTCAACTACCTCCTGGACAACATGGGCGCCGAGATCGCGATCGGGCACTCGTACGTACGCGGCGGCGAGTTGCCCGTTGTCCCCACCGGTACTGGCGGCCTGCTCGGCGCCGACTTCGCCGTGGAGAGCGGGCGCTATCGCATCACGAAGATCTACGATGCCGAGAGCTGGAATCCCGAGTTGCGCGCACCGCTGGCGACGCCGGGCGTGAACGTTGGCGTGGGTGACTATGTGCTGGCCGTGAACGGCGTGGAGCTGGCGGCACCGGACAACATCTTCCGCCTGCTCGACGGCACCGCCAACCGGCAGACGGTACTCACGGTGAATGCACGTCCCGACATGCAGGGCGCGCGTCAGATCACGGTCGTGCCGATCGCCAACGAGCAAGGGCTGCGCACGCGCGCATGGGTGGAGCGCAACCGGCGCATCGTCGACTCGATCTCGAAGGGCACAATTGCGTACGTGTATCTCCCTAACACCGGACAGCCGGGATACACCAGCTTCAACCGGTACTACTTCGCGCAGCAGGATCGGCAGGGCGTGGTCGTCGACGAGCGCTACAACGGCGGTGGATCGGCGGCCGATTACATCGTCGACCTGCTCGGCCGCGACTACGACGGCTACTTCAACAACCCGGTCGGTGATCGGTATCCGTACACCAGTCCGGCCAACGGCATCTGGGGGCCGAAGGTGATGATCATCAACGAAATGGCCGGCTCCGGCGGTGATCTCATGCCGTACATGTTCAAGCGACGCCAACTGGGTCCGCTGGTGGGCATGCGCACATGGGGCGGCCTGGTGGCCACCACCGATACGCCGCCGTTCGTCGATGGCGGATCGATGATCGCGCCGCGTTTCGGGTTCTTCTCGCGCGAAGGAAAGTTTGCGGTGGAGAACGAGGGCGTCGCGCCGGATATCGAGGTGGAGAACTGGCCGAAAGATGCCGTTGCGGGTCGCGATGCGCAGTTGGAGCGCGCCGTGGCCGAGGCGATGCGACTGCTCAAGGAAAAGCCGAGTGATCGGCGGGCGACGGAGCCGGCGGCGCCGACATGGGGGAAGCGAGGCGGGAAGTAAAGGGTTGAGGAACAGCGCGTGTGGAGAGCCGAGCAACACAAGCAATCAGCTGACAGCTGGTCGCTTGTGTTGCTCGGCTCTCCACACGCGCTGTTCCTCAACCCTACACCAGTCGTTCGTACTCCGCCGTCGGCAGCGAAAAGGCTTTCACCAACGCCGGATCCCCCTGGATTCCGAGGACGCGCTGTGCCACGTACTCGCCAACCACGGGCCCGAACTTGAATCCCTCGGCCTGGCCCACGCCGGCGATCCACGCGTTCATGGTGCCCGGCACGTAGTCGACGATGAAGTTGCTGTTGATGCTCGACTCGTAGTGGCAGGCGCGCGTCTCCAGCAACGGTGCGTTGGCCAGCAGCGGGAAGCGCGCGGCCAGGAAACGACGCGATCCGTCGACGCGTTCCTGCGACGTCCAGCGTGAACTGGTGTCGGGATCCTGCTGCAAGGGATCAGGTGGTGTGGCCGGCGTGTTGCGCTGTCCGCCGCCACCACCGCCACCGCGACCGCCAGCCGGTGGAGTCGTGGTCGTTGCGGCGCCTGCGCCTGCTCCCGCCGTCGGCGGGGCGGCGCCGGCAACTGGTGGCGCGGCATTCGTGCCCGGAGGAGCCGGCGGTGCAATCGCGCCGCGCACGCGGAATCCGCGGCTGTCCACCGGCAGCAATGGCCAGCCCGTGACGCCGGGGAAGTTGAAGCTGGGCAGATTCGGATACGTGAACCGCGTGTCGCTCACCGGGACACCGAAGTAGCAGACGTAACCGAGCGGCACGCGCATGCGATTGTCGAGATACGGAAACAGCTTGCGCAGCCACGGACCGCAGGCGAACACGTACGCGTCGCCGCGAATCACCGATCCGTCGTCCATGATGACGCCCTGGAGCTGACCGCCGCGAATCTCGCCCAACCGCGCGCGACCGATCACCAGTTTCACGCCCATCTGCTGCCCGATCGCGGCCACGGCTTGTGTCGACGCGCGCGCGCGCACGACGCCGGCATCGGGTTCGGTGATCGCGATCGTGATATCGCGCGCGTCGATCACCGGCCAGCGTTTGCGTACCTCGTCACCGGTGAGCACTTCGTGCGCGACGTTGTTGGCCTTCCACAGCTCGAGCGTTCGCTTGAGAAACGGCTCGTCGGCGGTGCGCATGATGACGTCGCCAGTCTGGTGAAAGAACTTCGTCTTGAACACCGGTCCCCATTCCTGCTCGAACAGTGCCCACCGTTCGATGGCCGAGCGCGCCCACGGTGTCCAGAGCTCCCCCGCCGCACGATCACCGTACGACGACCGGATGCCGCGACTTTCGTCGCCACTGGTCGACCGCGAATTGCCGGGACCGTACGCGTCGATCAGCGTCACGTTCGCGCCGCGCTCGCGCAGATGGTATGCGGTCCAGCTGCCCCACACGCCCGCCCCGATAACCACCACATGGCCGACGCCCTTGTCGCGCGGCGCTTTCCGGTCGATGCCGGTGACGGGCTTGGCGTTGGCGAATGCATTGCCGCCCGCGGCGCCGGTGGCACAACCGGTCGCCAGCAGCGCACCGGCCCCCACGCCTGCAATGCGCAGAAAGTCGCGGCGCGGCATCGCGGCATCGGCGCCGCCGTCGGCCATGCCACCGGGGCCAGTGAGGTCGGAACGAGGCGAGGACGCGTCCGGAGGAACGTTTGCAGGATCGAAAGGGTCCATCATGTCAGATCTGGGAGGGTTCGGGGTCCAGGCGAAAATGCGACCTGATCCGGGCCGAGGCAAATTCGGCGGGAGGGTTCCGCATCACTACTTTTCAGCGTTTACCGCCAACACCGCGTTTTCTCCTTTCGATGATGCCACATATCTCCATCTCCGCAGCGATTGTCTCGACCGTGGTGTTCCTGGCGGTCGCGGCCAGCCCACACGGCTCCACGAACGCCGAGCCGCCGCGGTTCGTCCTGACGGCCCAGGACTCCACGCTGTACACGGAAGAACAGGCCGCCACCGGTACCGCACTCTTCGCACGCGTCTGCGCCGAGTGCCATGAAAAGGCCGACATCAACGGCGCCGACTTCCGGTCGAAGTGGAACGGCCGGACGCTGTTCGAGCTGTATGAACTGGTGCGGACCACGATGCCCGACAGCGATCCGGGTGGTCTCACGCGCGATGAGTACGCCGGTACCATGGCGTACATCCTCAAGGCAAACGGACTGCCCGCTGGTCCAACGGCCATCATGCCCGATTCGGCCGCGATGAGCAACGCCATACTCCCGTTGCCTCCGCTCTGAGCGCGAGTCGGCACGGTGCGTTGCGACGCCTGCGGCGCACCGGGGCACGTGTCAGTCGTCGTGGTTCAACTCGTATTCACGCTGCGCGTGGATGCGCTCCGCACCCTGCGCCTTGTCGCGCCGCTTGGCCGCCTGCATGGCGAGGCCACGGGTCGAGGACGTCTTCAGGCTGGGCAGCGCCTGTTGCTTCTCCAGCGACTCGCTGCCACACTCAGGGCACGTCGGCGTCGCACTGCCGCGCACCAGCGCCTCGAACGCGTGCTGGCAGTTGCTGCAGACGAAGTCGAATATTGGCATGCCTGATTTCCTCCCCTCGTTCACCTGTACGCACAGAGGATCCGATGTCCCGCCTGTCGACCCCTGCGATGGCCCTGCTGCGCCGCGCGCTACTGGGCAGTACGCTGTTCGCGTCTCCACTGTTGGCGCAAGCACGCCAGCCCGTCGTTCCTGAGGGAGGCCGGGCCTCGGCCACGCTCACCCCCGGCATTCGCGTCGGCAACATGATCTACGCCTCCGGGCAACTGGGCGGCCGGGCCGACACGACCATTCAGATGCAGACCAAGACCGCCCTCGAGGCCACGCGGAAGGTGTTCGAGGCCGCCGGCACGACGATGGCGAATGCGGTCAAGTGCACCGTGTTTCTCATCGATGTGAAGGACTTCGCCGGCCTGAACGAGGCCTACTCGGAATACTTCAAGGGCATGTCGCCGCCGGCGCGGTCGACGGTCGTGGTGGCAGCGCTGGTGGTGCCGAGTGCGAAGGTGGAGATCGAGTGCTTCGCCTCGATCCCATGAGATGATCAAAAGCCCTGGCGGCGTCGGTTTCGAGACGGGAGACTGAAGACTGGAGACGGGAGACGTCCGGGCTGAGGCCCAGGCGTCTCCCGTCTCCAGTCTTCAGTCTCCCGTCTCTCCCCCTACGGCTTCTTCGGCCACACCACCCCTTGGTTCGCCCGTGTCACCGATCCGATCCCCTTGTACGTGAACTTCTGCAGCCGCTTGCCTTCGTAGGTCTCGGTCGTGAAGATGTTGCCCTTCGAATCCGTCGCGATGCTGTGCACGGCGAAGAACTGCCCCGGCTGGCGGCCGCCATCGCCGAAGCTGGTGAGGATCTCCAGCGACTGGCGATCCATGACGTAGATGCGCTCGTTCTTGCCATCGGCCAGGTACAGGTATTTCTGCGCCGCGTCGCGTGAGAACGCGATATCCCAGACCGAGCCGTCGCCACGCGTCTGCGGAGCCACGCGCACTTCCTTCACGAACTCGCCGTTCTTCCGGAACACCTGGATGCGATCGTTCGGGCGGTCGCACACGTACACCAGTCCGTCGTTGGTCGGCTCGGCGCAGTGAACCGGCGTGCGGAACTGGCGGATGAGCGGGGCACTGGGATCGTACGGCGGCGTGCGCGCGTCATCGGGCTTTTCGCCGTAGGCGCCCCAGAAGCGCTTGAGCGTGCCGGAGTTCATGTCGATCACCGCGACGCGCCGGTTGCCATAGCCGTCCGCGATGTACGCTTCCTGCGCCTTGACGTCGAACGAAACCTTGGCGACCCGCCCGAAATGCGTGCTGTCATTGCTGTTCGGCGGTTGCTTCGACTTGCCGATTTGCAGCAAAAACTTGCCGTCGCGCGTGAACTTGAGGATATGCGAGTCGGCAGGGCCGTTGCCGCCGATCCACACGTTGTCCTTGTCGTCGATGGTGATGCCGTGATTGGACGTCGGCCATTCGAATCCTTCGCCCGGACCGCCCCATGCCCTTACCAGGTTGCCCTCGGGATCGAACTCGACGATGGGCGGGGCGGACTGACAGCACTCGCCAATCGGCGGATTGGCCTTCATGCCGGCTTCGGTGCGCTGGTTCAGCGTCGTGTCGCCGCGATGGATGATGTAGACGTGATCGCGGCTGTCGACGCCGACGCCAATGGCGGAGCCGAGAAGCCAGTGATTCGGCAGCGGCTTCGGCCACATTGGATCGACTTCGAATCGCGGGGCCTGGACCATTTGCCGGTCGGACGCGCCGAGCGTCGCCTGTGCGGCTCCGAGCGCCGCGACGGCGCCCACCAACCCCACCCAGACCGCGGCCTTTTTCAACTGCATCGTTGGTGTCTCCCCCCGAAGGCGGCTCACAGGTACCCGCAACCCGTGTGCGCCGCGCGACGCGGTGGTATGTTCGTTGCGTTGTCGAGCGACGTCCCTGCCGGCCGCCCGTGCGTGGCCAATGAAGTAACCCGCCCCCACTCGCCTGTCCAGAGAAACGTGCGTGTTTCCGTAGTTGATCGCCTGCATCGAGCGTGGCCGCGCGTGCCCACCGCCGTTCGCGTGGCGCTGGCCGCCATCGCCTTGCTCCTCGCCACACCGTCCGTACCGTCGGCTCATGAGATTCCGAGCCGGGTCGGCGTTCGCGCGTTCGTGCATCCCGACGGACGCGTGGTGCGCGTGCTCGTGCGGGTGCCGCTCGAGGCCATGCGCGATGTCGATTTTCCCACCCGTGGCATGGGATACCTGGACATCGCGGCCGCCGACAGCGCCTTGCACGACGCGGCCCGCTTGTGGGTTGCCGATGCCATCGACCTGCGTGCCGACGGTGTGGAGCTTCCCAAGGGCACGATCGTGCGGGTGCGGGCGTCGTTGCCATCCGATCGTGCGTTCGACCGCTACGCCGATGCGCTGGCCATGGTGACGGGGCCGCCACTGGCCGCCGAGACGCAGGTGCCGGTGCCGCAGGCGATGCTGGACGTGCTGCTCGAGTATCCGTCGGAATCCGCAACGGCCGTGCTGTCGATTCGGCCGCGCTTCGCGAAGATCGGCGTGCGAACGAACACCGTGCTGCGTTTCGTACCGGTGTCCGGCGCCGAACGCGCGTATGTGTACGATGGGGACCCGGGCTACGTGGAACTCGAACCGCGATGGTGGCATGCCGCCTCGCGGTTCGTCGCCATGGGAGCCATGCACCTGCTGGAGGGAATCGATCACCTCCTGTTCCTGCTGTGCCTCATTGTTCCCGTGCGCCGAATCCGCCCGCTCATCGGCATCGTCACCGCTTTCACGGTCGCGCACTCGATCACGCTGGCCGCGTCGGCCATGGGGTTTGCGCCCGACGCGCTCTGGTTCCCGCCGCGATGAGCACCTCGATCGCCTCCACATTGCCCGAGGGAAACAACAATCCTGTCTTGCCATCGAGGATCGTTTCCAGATGGCCAAAGGCCGCAGCCGCAACCACGGGTCGACAGGCCAACTGCGCCTCGATCACCGCATTTCCGAACGATTCCCGCAC
>CAZPON010000018.1:10398-14496 GCA_964588045.1 uncultured Gemmatimonas sp. | reverse complement strand
CGACGCGCTCTGGTTCCCGCCGCTGGTCGAGGTGCTCATCGCGGCGTCCATCGTGTTCATGGCGATCGAGAACATCCTGGGCGCAAGACTCGAGCGTCGCTGGCTCGTGGCGTTTGGATTCGGGCTCGTGCATGGGTTCGGGTTTTCGTACGCCCTGAGCGATTCGCTGCAGTTTGCCGGCGCGCACCTGATCACGGCGCTCGCCGCGTTCAACATCGGCATCGAACTCGGGCAACTGCTGGTGCTGGCACTGGCGGTCCCGGTCCTGTCGTGGTGCTTCACGCGCGTGGTGCCGGAACGTATGGGCAGCATCATCATCTCCGTGCTGGTCGCACACACGGCCTGGCATTGGATGACGGAGCGGTTCGACGCCCTTCGCGAATACCGGCTCACGTGGCCCGCACTCGATGTGACGCTGGCCGTCGGCGCGATGCGACTGACGATGGGCCTGCTGATCGTCGGCGCGGCGGCGTGGGCGCTGTCCGGACTCATGGCCCGGCTGACGGCACCGTCACCGCGCACGCGAACGGATGGTTCGTCGCTGCTGCTGGCGCTGTGTGTGGGTGGCGCGCTTTCGGCGATGATGCTCGCCCCGCGTGCGGTGCAGGCGCAGGGCCGCACGCGCAGCACGATGGCGGGCGTGTACACGGCCGACCAGGCGGTCAAGGGCAGGGAAGTGTTTGCCGGCACGTGCAGCGGTTGTCACACGGTCGCGTCGCACAGCGGCGACGTGTTCGCGGCGCGGTGGATGGGCAAGTCGCTTGCCGATTTCTACGACTATGTCAGCCGTCTCATGCCCAAGTCGGCGCCGGGCACGTTGACGGAAGACGAGTACGTGTGGGTGACGGCGTACGTGTTGAAGTTGAACGGGATGCCGGCGAGTACGCGCGAGCTGTCGGCGGCACCCGAGTTGTTGAAGGCCATCCGCATCGATTCGACGCAGGTGAGCGCCGGCGGACGCTCGGGGGACAGTCGGCAGGGCGCGCGCATCCGGTGATGGCGCGGGGGACACGACGCAGCACGAACGGAGAATCCATGATGCAGCGTTCAACCAGGCAGGTGTTCGGAATCGGGATGTTGGCGGCCGCGGTCGTCGTGGCGGCCATCGCCGCGCAGGCGACGCGTTCGGTTGCGCAGGCCGGCAAGCCGCTCACCAGGGGCAACGCCTACGGCGAGTGGCGCTACTGGGGTGCCGATGCGTGGAGCACGCGCTATTCGCCGCTCGAGCAGATCGACGCGACCAACTTCGATTCACTGAAAGTCGCGTGGACGTGGAATGCGGGCGCGTTCGGCAAGGACGAGTACTATCGCGCCACGCCGCTGTATGCGAACGGACGCCTGTTCACCGTCGCCACCACGCGGCGCGTGACGGTTGCGCTCGACCCGGCCAGCGGCGAAACGCTCTGGATGTACCGGCTCGACGAAGGCATCCGCTGGCAGAAAGCGCCGCGGCAGTTCGCCGGACGCGGCCTTTCGTACTGGACCGACGGGACCGCCGAGCGCGTGCTGACGGTGACGCCGGGATATCACCTCGTGTCGCTCGACGCGAAGACCGGTCGTCCCGATCCGGCATTCGGCAAGAACGGCGTCGTCGACCTGATGGAAGGCCTCGGCTATCCCATGGTGCCGCTGGCGGTTGACGACTCCGGTCCGCTCATCATCAGCGACGCGGCGCCGATGCGCAAAGCCAGGCCGGGCGAGACGTGGGATCCGGTGAAGAAGATCGGCGCCGATGGCACCATCGGACTCGATCCGTCTGCCGGGCAGATTGCCGCGAGCTCACCACCGATCGTGGTGGGGAACGTGCTGGTCGTCGGCAACTCGTCGATTCACGGCTACTATCCCATTCGCGCGCACAATGTACCGGGCACGATTCGCGGCTTCGATATCAAGACCGGCAAGCAGTTGTGGAAGTTCAACCTCATTCCGCAGCAGGGTGAGTTCGGTGCGGACACGTGGAAGAACGGTTCGAAGCCCGGCACCAAGGGCGTCGGCAAGAACGATGCATGGGCCCCCTACTCGGCCGATCTGGATCTCGGCATCGTGTACGTCGGCGTCGGCATGCCGTTGATGGACGAGTACGGTGGACATCGTCCGGGCGACAACCTGTTCGGCAACAGCATCGTGGCACTCGATGCGAAGACCGGTGTGCGCAAGTGGCATTTCCAGATGGTGCATCACGATATCTGGGACTACGACACGCCGATGGCGCCGAACCTGCTTGACGTCACCGTGAACGGCACGCGTCGCAAGGTCGTGGCACAGACCACCAAGCAGGGCTGGATCTATGCGTTCGATCGCGTCACGGGTGAGCCCATCTGGCCGATGCCGGAGACGCCGGTGATGTCGAGCGACGTGCCGGGCGAGATCAGTGCACCGACGCAGCCGATTCCGTCCAGGCCGGCGCCGTATTCGCAGCAGGGTCTCCTCGAGTCCGATCTCATCGACTATACGCCCGCCCTCAAGGACTCGGCGCTGAAACTGGCGAAGCGTTGCCGCATGGGACCGTACTACATCCCGCCGGCGGCGGCCGACGGCAAGGGCTCGAGTGGCTTCCGTTGCTCGTGGTACGCGCCCGGCGCGAGCGGTGGCGTGAACATCGATGGCGGCGCCGCCGTCGACGTCGAGACCGGCATGATGTACGTCGGCGCGATCACCGGCCTGAGCACCGCGCAGGTGCAGAAGGACCCCTGCTCGGAGTTCGACTACAGTTCGCCGCGCGACTCGTGCGGGTTGCTGGGTGCGTTGCCGGCACCGGCGGGATACGTGAAGCCGGCAAGTGGTGATCGCGGCGGCGACTTCGGCGCGCGGTCGGCCGGCTCGATGATCGGTGGGGTGTCGATCGTGAAGCCGAAGCAGTTCGGCGGCATCACGGCGTACGACATGAACAGTGGCGACAAGTCGTGGTGGATCCCGAACGGCGGCATGATGAAGGTCACGTCGCGCGATCCACTCTTTGCCGGTGTCACGTTGCCCGACCAGGGCCCGCGCGGACAAGCCGAGGCGATCACGACCAAGTCGCTGCTGATTTACGGCACGGGTCGCGGCGGTGGAGTCCCGGGCGCGCCGCCGCAGTTGTTCGCGGTGGACAAGGCCACCGGCAAGCAGGTCGGCAGCGTCAAGCTCGAGGCGAAGAACACGGCCGTGCCGATGACGTTCCTGCACAATGGACGGCAGTACATCGTGTACGCGTCGGGCTTCGAGGAGAGCACGGCGCTGACAGCGCTGGTGCTTCCCCGAAAATAAAGCGATTTCCGAGGGATGAGATAACCGAAGGGTTGAGGGTCGGGGGGCCAGCCGACGAGGGTAGACTGCGCGGCCGCAGGTTCAACGATACCGCGGGCGCACAATCTACCCTCGTCGGCTGGCCCCCCGACCCTCAACCCTTCGGTTGCTCACCCCTACGCAGTACTGCTTCTCACCCCTCGCCTCAGTTCTTCTTCTCGTACCGCTTCAGCGCTCTCTGCCCGACTTCCGCGCCGTAGATATTCCCCGCGGCATCGACCGCGACGCCCTCCGCGGAACTCGTGCTCGGCGCCTTCTCATCCGGATCGGGAATGAATGCCGTGACCGTGCCGTCGCGTGCGCTGCCGATGCGGATACCGCGCTTCCACGCCACGTGTGGCGGAGCCACCGAGCCGGACTCGGAATCCGCCACGTAGATCATGTCGTTCGTGTCGATGTAGATGCCGCTGGGCCGGCTGAACTGGTACCACGTATCCAGCAGCTTGAAGTCCTGGTCCATGATCAGGATGCGGTCGTTGCCGCGATCGCCCACGAACAGCCGTCCGCGTGAATCGAACGCCAGCGCGTGCGGCTGGTCCAGGTCGGTCGGGCCCTTGCCGAACGTGCCCCACGTGGTCAACAGCTTGCCGCTCTTGTCGAACTTGAGGATGCGCGCATTCGAGCCGGCGCGTGACGAGTGGCCCTCGGCCACATAGATATCGCCGTTCGGTGCGGTGGCGACGTCATTGGGTTGCCAGAACCACGCGGTGTCGCGGCCGCCGCCAGCCTTGCCCAGTGTCAGGAGCAGCGTACCCTCAGGACTGAACTTGTAGATCTGGTGGCCGCGACACCGCGTGGTTCTGGCAACCCAAT
>CAZPON010000018.1:3895-10388 GCA_964588045.1 uncultured Gemmatimonas sp. | reverse complement strand
CTGCGGGCGCCCCCGCCGCCGGGGCCTGCGCTCCCCCGGTGCACGCGCAGTCGGTCACCCAGATGTTGCCATCGCGATCGACGTGAATGCCGTGCGGCGACATGATCAGGCCTTCGCCGAATGACTTCACGAGGTTGCCGGCCGCATCGAACTTGAAGATCGATGGCAGCGATGACTGGGCGCAGCTGTTCACGCCGCAACGCTCGGCCACCCAGATGCTCTTGCCGTCCTTGTCGATGTCGACGGCGCTGGTCGAACCCCAGTCGCGACCGATCTTCGCCCAGCCGGTGACGGTCTTGTACGGATTCGGGAGGTCGTTGGTGGGCGCCATCGTCGCGCCTTGCGCGTGCAGCGGCGAGACCGCGCCAGTCAGCACACTGGCGCCGGCGAGAAGGAGAGCTGCGAAAGGGAGTAGCGCGCGGCGCGAAGTCATGGGACGTCGGGACAGAGGCGTGGAAGGCACGGGACACACCGCCCATAGAGTGCCGCACGGACGGGGCAGTGGCAACCCGTGCACGCCGCGAATCGCGTCCGGCGCGTTCGCCGCCGCCTTGTGTTGGCCCGCGCGTCCTTTGATCCTACAACGACTCCAGACCAGGCGCAGCGTGAAGGACCTCACCACGGGCTCCATTCCCCGACATATCATCGGCCTCGCGATACCGATGGCGGCCGGCATGATCTTCCAGACGATGTACTATCTGGTCGATCTCTACTTTGTGGCGCGACTGGGTGATGCCGCCGTGGCCGGAGTGAGTGCGGCCGGCAATGTGCAGTTCATCGTCATGGCGGTCACGCAGGTGCTGGGTGTTGGCACGATGGCGCTCATTGCGCATGCCGTGGGACGCCGCGATCGCGACGATGCCAACCTGGTATTCAACCAGAGCACGATGATGGCGCTGGTCTGCGGCGTCAGCGTGCTGGCGGGCGGCCTGTTGCTCAGCCGTCACTACATGCTGGCCGTGGGCGCCGATGCCGCGACGGTGGAGGCTGGCACGCAGTATCTGAGGGCGTATGTGCCGGGTCTGGCGTTGCAGTTCGCGCTGGTGGCCATGGGATCGGCGCTGCGCGGTACCGGGATCGTGCGTCCCACGATGCTGGTGCAGATGATGACGGTCGTGCTGAACATCATCCTGGCGCCGGTGCTCATCGCCGGCTGGGGCACCGGGCGGCCGCTCGGCACTGCGGGCGCCGGCCTGGCCAGTTCACTGGCCATTGCGGCCGGCGTGCTCATGATGACCGTGTACTTCCTGCGGCTCGAACACTACGTGGGGTTCTCCCGGTCGCTCATGCGGCTGCGCGGGGACGTGGTGCGGCGTATGCTGCGCATCGGCGTTCCGCCCGGCGCCGAATTCGCCCTCATGTTCGTGTTCACGGCGATCGTGTACTACGTCATTCGCGGGTTCGGAGCGGAAGCGCAGGCGGGATATGGCATTGGGTCACGCGTCATGCAGGCGATCTTCCTGCCTGCGATGGCTGTTGCATTCTCGGCGGCGCCGCTTGCCGGCCAGAACGTCGGCGCGGCGCGCATGGACCGCGTCCGCGACACGTTCAAGTGGGCGTCCATCATCGGCTGCATGCCGCTCGCGATACTCACGCTGCTGTGTCAGGTGAGGCCGGAATGGCCCATCGGCGTGTTCACGAAGGAAGCGCCAGTGCTTGCCGTTGGCGCCGACTTCCTGCGCACCATCTCGTGGAACTTTGTGGCGACGGGCATGATCTTCACCTGCTCGGGGATGTTCCAGGCCCTTGGCAACACGATCCCTTCCTTGATCAGCAGCGCCTCGCGCTTGTTGACGTTCGCGCTGCCGGCCCTGTGGCTGTCCACGCGGCCGGGATTCGAATTGCGCGAGGTGTGGATCCTGTCGGTGGTAACGGTGACCGCACAGGCCGTGCTCAGTGCCTGGATGCTGGTGCGCGAGCTGCAGCGACGCCGCGAGCCGCGCCTCGAGCCTGCCGTCGCGGGCTGAGCATCACGGTCGTCGCACTACCACGTCACTCGACGCGCCAGATCCGGTTCCATCCGTCGGCAAACGCGTAGCAGGCGCACCTGGCTATCCATCGCGCGCGAATCGGCTGACGACGCTCGAGGCACGTGCCGCCGTTGTTGCAGACGACATCGGTGACGATCAGGTCGCGCCACGCCTGCACCGGTTCTGCGGTGGAATCGCGCACCCACCGGGGACGCTCCGCCGTCGGTACCCAGCGCTCGCGGGGGGCGTAGTACACGGTCGTCGCGTCGTCATTGCCGTACACCACGACCCCGCCGTTCAAGACCGGTGCATCGGCGACCCAATACCAACTGCCGTTGGTGGCTGGCGACGGGATCCAGCGCGTGGGACGCATTCCGGTCGAAGGAATCGGGACGGTGGGCAGTCCCCCGATGTTCGAGGGCTTCGGTACGACCGGGCCAGCCGGCGGTGGCGAGGCCAATCGCTGCGCATGCGCCGGCGCGACCCACAGCGGGATCGCGAGCAGCACCGGCAGGACCCGCGATGCAGCTGACATCGTGCTTCGCATGATGACTCCTTGTGAACAGGCGGGATGGGCGGGATCGTACAGCGCATGAACCCAAACCGCTCCTTCCTCAACTTAACTGCCGCGCGCCACTCCATGCGCGGAGCGCAGCGGCTGACGCTGCTTGCCGCCTTCACCGCGATCGGCGCGTGCAGCCAACCGCCAGGTGACCGTGCAACTTCGGTGCCGTACGAGCCGTACGACCTCGTCATCACCAACGCGCGCATCGTCGATGGCACGGGCAATCCCTGGTACGAGGGCGATGTCGGCGTGCGCGGCGACCGCATTGCCACGGTGGCGCCGCGCGGTGCACTCGCACAGGCCACGGCAACCACGACCGTCGATGCCGCAGGGCTCGTGCTGGCGCCGGGTTTCATCGACATCCAGTCACACAGCTGGAACCAGTTGCTGTTTGCCGACGGCCGCGTGATCGGCAAGGTGTCGCAAGGCGTCACGTCGGAGATCCTGGGTGAAGCCACGACGCCGGCACCGTCCAACGCACGCATCGACTCGCTTTTCATGGGCGGTGATCCCGAGGACGCGCTCATGCTCGCGCGCGTGTCACAGTTCCGGGGCGAGCATGGATTCGGGGCGTGGCTCGATTCCATGCAGGCGCACGGCAACGCCGTGAATGTCGGCAGCTACCTCGGTGCAAGCACCGTGCGCGCATATGCGATGGGCCGGAAGGAGGGCACGCCGTCTCCGGCCGAGCAGGACACGATGCGCGCCGTGGTGGTGAACGCGATGCGCGATGGCGCATTCGGTATCTCGAGCGCGCTCATCTATCCGCCCGGATCCTACGCCGGTACCGAGGAACTGGTCGAGAATGCCAGGGCCATGGCGCCACTGCATGGTACCTGGATTTCGCACATTCGCTCGGAAGAGAATGAACTGCTGACGGCGATGGACGAAGCCATTCGCATCGGCAGGGATGGCGGTGTGCCGGTGGTGATCTACCACTTCAAGGCCTCGGGACGCGCCAACTGGCCGCTGGCCGAGCCGGCCATCGCGCGCATTGCCGCGGCGCGCGCCGGCGGACAGGACGTGAAGGCCACCATGTATCCGTATCCGGCGTCCGGCAACAACCTGTCGTCGTGCATTCCGGGATGGGTGCATGCCGACGGCAAGTTGCTCGAACGGCTCGGCGATGCGTCGTTGCTGCCGCGCATTCGCAGGGAGATGTCGGATCCAAATCCCGCCGCACCGGCACTGTGCCAGCAGAATCCGCCCGACGCGTACCAGATTTCGGGCTTCAGGAAACCCGAGTGGACACGCTTCGAGGGGCTGCGACTCGATGCCATCGCCAGGTCACTCGGGCTCGCGTGGACCGATGCCGTGATCCACCTGACGATCGGGGAGTCCAACAAGCTGTCGAAAGTGTCGTTCGCGATGTCCGACGCGAACGTCACCCGCATGATGAGTCAGCCGTGGGTCGTCATTGGCAGCGATGCGGGCGGCCACAATCCCGACACCACAAAGGCCCTCGTGCATCCACGGTCGTACGGCACGTTTCCGCGCGTGCTCGGCAAGTATGCGCGCGACGAAAAGGCGTTCACGCTCGAGGAGGCCGTGCGAAAAATGACATGGTCGACCGCGCAGATCCTTGGCCTGCGCGATCGCGGCATGGTGAAGGAAGGCATGTTCGCGGACCTCGTCATCTTCGATCCGGCCACGATCATCGATCGCGCCACCTTCACCAAGCCGCACCAGCTCTCGGTCGGTGTGCGCGATGTGTTCGTGAACGGCGTGGCGGTGTGGCGCGATGGAAAGCAGACGGGAGCGAAACCGGGCCGGGCCCTGCGAGGCGCGGGATACACGCCTTGACTGCGGTGTGACAACTGCGGAGCCTGCGGTTCGAACGGGCTCTGGGTTCTGAGCAGTTGCTGGGCTCTGGCAATCTTCGCAGTTACTCACACCTCTGAGCTCCCGAGCAGCGAGCAACAACAAGAACGCCAGAGCCCAGCAACTGCTCAGAACCCAGAGCCCAGTTCGACCCGCAGGCCCCGCAGTGTTCACACCCGCAGTTCCCGCCATCTCCCGCGCCGGAACATCACGGTGCTCACGCCCGCCATCACCGAGTACGCCGCAGTGATGGACAGGAAGATGCCGTGAACGCCGAGCGTGGTGTGCTCGGCGAGCAGCCACGCCAGCGGGATTTCGAACAGCCAGAACGCACCGATGTTGATGCGCGTCGGCGTGGCGGTGTCACCCGCACCGTTGAACGCCTGTGTCAGCGTCATGCCGAACGCGAACACGGGGAATCCCAGCGCCATCGCGCGCAAGCCGTCCACCGCAACGCGCACGACGTCCGGCTCCGCGGTGAATGCACCGACGATCGGGCGCGCGAACAGCACGAAGCCAAGGCCCATCAGGCCCAGGAAGGCGACGTTGTAGCGCGCGGCGGTCCACACGGCCCGTTCGGCGCGATCGGGATCGCGCGCGCCGAGCGCCTGGCCCACCATCGTGGCGGCGGCGTTGCCGAGTCCCCACGCCGGCAGCATGGCGAACATCACCATGCGTACGGCGATGGTATAGCCGGCCATCGCGGCACTGCCGAAGCTGGCCATCAGGCGGATAAGCACGATCCAGCTGAGGCTTCCCACCAACACCTGACAGGTTCCGTTGACCGACATGCGCAGCATGCCGGCCATCGTGCCAGGCTCGATGACGAGATGGTCGCGTGTCACGTGCAAGCGCCCGCTGCTCGCCCGCAATCGTGAAAGCGCGAACAGCAGTCCCGCGCCGCGGCCGAACGTCGTGGCCACGGCCGCCCCGGTCACGCCCATCTGCGGAAACGGCCCGATGCCGAAGATGAGCAGCGGTCCGAGCACGATGTTCAACCCGTTGGCGAACCACAGCACACGCATCGACGTGGCGGCGTCGCCCGCGCCGCGAAATGTGGCGTTGACCACGAACAGCAGGAACGCCGTCCAACTGCCGCCGAGCATGACGCGCGTGAAGGTCGTGCCCGTCGCGAGCACGTCGTCACTCGCTCCCATGACGCGCAGGAGTTCCGGCGCGAACACGGCGCCGGCAAGGGACAGCACGCCCGAGATCAGCACCGCGAGCAGGATGACCTGCACCGTCGCGCGGGCGGCGCCATCGGCGTTCTTCTCGCCGGTGCGCCGCGCCACGACGGCGGTGCCCGAAAGCGCCAGGCCCATCGCCAGCGTGTACACGATGATCATCAGGGACTCGGTCAGCCCGACGGTGGCCACCGCGCTCGCGCCAAGTCGCGACACGAAGAACACGTCGGACAGCGCGAAGAGGCTCTCCATGACCATCTCGAGCACCATCGGGATGGCGAGCAGGAAAATCGCGCGACCGATGGCCCCCGTGGTGTAATCGTGCAGCGAACCACGCAGCGCATCGCGCAGATCGCGCGCGATGCGCCCCAATGGTGACGCCACGGGCACTTCGTTACCGGAATGCATGGGTACAACCGACCTCGCTCGGATACGTCAAAACGCCCCGCCTGCCGATCGAAGCAGGAGGGGCGTTGACTGCGAGGAGCGGCGAAGGACTCGCGGCTGCTACTCGGGGCACCCTGCTTCGGCATTGCAGTCCGTGACACACGTCCACGGCGCCGGACGGACCGGCACGGCGGGCATGGCCATGGAGGGACGGCAAATGATCATCGAAGCACAGAGAATGGGCGCCGGAGGCGCGACGACAACGGTGATGCGCCGCATGGCGGCGTACGAACCATGCAGCTTAACATCGCTCGTGCCGTCCGGTCAAGCGAAGGGGCAGTGGTCATCACCACGTGGCCCAGCACACCGACGTCACGGCGCGTAACATTCCGAGTGACCCGTTCGCCCCCCACCCGCTTTCGACCAAGGACCATGCGACACTCGCCCCGATCGATCGCCCGGCGCTTCGCGCCCACGTCGCTCTCGACCCTGTTGCTGGCGTGCGCCGCATCATCGGTGCACGCGCAGGCGCAGGTCCTGCCCAATCCGCCCATCGTCATCGACTC
>CAZPON010000018.1:0-3885 GCA_964588045.1 uncultured Gemmatimonas sp. | reverse complement strand
CACCGATCCGGTGGCGGTCATGGTGTCGCGGCTCGACCTCGAGCGCTACAAGGCCACCATCAAGGGGCTCACGCAGTTCGGTGACCGGCGGCAGGGCACCGATCGCAACCGCGCGGCCGTCGACTGGATCGAGGCGCAGCTCAAGAGCTATGGCTGCACGAACACCGAGCGCATCACGTACGAATACAACCCGCCGGCGCCCACGCCGCGTCCCGCCGGTGCGCCCGGCGCGGCCGGTGGACGTGGCGGCGGAGCCGGTGGTGGCGCGGCAACCGCAGCAGGCGGTGGCCGGGCGCGCGGCATTCGCACACGCACCGGCGTGAACAACGACTCGCTGCGACAGCCCGATGCGCGCCTGCGTGCGCTCAACGCGCAGCCCACCACACCGGGCCAGCGGCAGGAAGTGTTCTGCACGAAGATCGGCACCACGCATCCCGACGAGATGTACATCGTTGGCGCACACATGGACGGTCACGGCTGGGGCGAGGCCGCCAACGATGACGGATCGGGTACGGCCATCGTGATGGAGCTGGCGCGCATCTTCAGCAGCCCCGACGTGCAGACCGAACGCTCCATTCGCTTCGCGCTCTGGAACAACGAGGAGACGGGTCTGAATGGCGCGCGCGCCTACATCGAGCAGCGCGGTCCGCTGCAGGGCAAGGAGAATCCGGTGGGCTCCGGCAAGTATCCCGAGCCCAGGTGGCTTGGCATGATCCAGCATGACATGATGCTGTTCGACCATGGCATGCCGAAGGCCGACGGCACCATTGCCAGGGACCAGCGTCCGGAAGCCGACGTCAACATCGAGTTCCAGGCCAACTCGAAGATGGCCGCGCAGTCGCAGGCGCTGGCGTGGGCGCTGCATTCCGCCAACTCGAAGTATGCGACCGACTATCCCGCGCAGGTCGGCCCGCACATGACCAACACCGATTCGGGGCCGTTCCAGGACCTCATCGCGGCGGTCAGCCTGCGCGAAAACGAGCGGGGCACGCAGATCGGCAGCGGATGGGATCCGCACTGGCACCAGCCGACCGATGTGTTCGCCACGTTCAGTGATGCGGACTTCCGGCTGGGGCTCAACGCCGCACAAACGACGCTGGGTGCGCTCGGGAAACTCGCCGGAGCTTCGCGCAAATAGGCCGACTTCGCGTCAGCTGCCGAGTCCTGGCGGTATTCGCGCGGCCCACGGCCTTGCACGCTCCAACTGTCCCGCCACCCGAAACAGGGTCGCTTCATCGCCGAAGCGACCCACCACCTGCGTGCCGATCGGAAGGCCGGCGGCGTTCCAGTAGAGTGGAACCGACATTGCGGGTTGACCGGTGACGTTGAACAGTGGTGTGTACGGAATGAAGCCGAAGGCCTTGTCGGCCATTTCGTTCAGCAAGCTCCCCGAGCTCAGGACGCTGCCGAGGCCAAGCGCACCAAGCACGGACAATGCCGTTCGCTCGGCGCGCGTCGGCTGCAACGCCCCCACGAGAATCGGCGGCTCCGACAGCGTTGGCGTGATCAGCAGGTCGTAGTCGGTGAAGAATTTCCCGACGATGCGGCCAGCCACCTGCAGTTGCCGTACGGCGGTCGCATAGTCGCTCGCGCGGAAGTGCTGACCCAGCATGCCGAGCGCCCACGTCGAGACCTCGACGTCATCGCGGCGCGGTGCTCGATGCAGCTCCGCGCCCAGCCACTCGATGTCGGCGCGCGCTTCTGCGGCGACGACGGTGAGGAATGCCTTCGTCAACGACGGGCCGTCCAGCACCGGCTCAGCTTCGGCCACATCGTGCCCGAGCGATGCCAGCAGGGCGCCCGCGTCGGCGAGGGCTGCCTTGCAGTCGGCGTGCACCTGCTTGCCGAAGAACGGCGTGCTCGTCATCGCGATGCGCAGGCGCCCCGGCTCTGTCGTGACCTCGTCGAGGTACGGGCGCGATTGCGGAGGGCAGGCGACGGGCGCACCGATGTCGATGCCCGCCGTGCAGTCCAGCATGGCCGCGGAATCGCGGACGCTGCGCGTCAGCACATGCTCCTGCGAGAAGCCTCGCCACATGTCACCGAAGTCCGGTCCGGTGGGCATGCGGCCACGTGTCGGCTTGAGCCCGAATACGCCGTTGCACGACGCCGGGATGCGCAGTGATCCACCGCCATCGCCGCCGTGTCCGATGGGCACCATGCGCGCGGCGACGGCGGCGCCGGAGCCGCCGCTCGATCCACCAGGTGTGCGCGACGTGTCCCACGGATTGCGCGCTGGTCCCAGGGCTTCGCTCTCCGTGAATGGCGTCAGCCCGAACTCGGGCGTGTTCGACTTTCCGACAAACACCGCCCCGGCGCGGCGAAATCGCGCCACCAGTTCGCTGTCGTGACCGGGGACGACACGCTGCAGCGGACCCGTTCCATGACTGGTCGGAATGCCGGCGATGGTGGCCTGGAGGTCCTTGATGACCATCGGGACGCCGGCGAACGGGGCCTCGCTGGGGATGGCCGACAGGCTTGCCCGCGCCGGTCCGTCGAGCAGCCGCACGATGGCGTTGAGGGCAGGATTGCGCGCGGCAATGCGGGCCAGCGCGGCGTCGGTCACCTCGGCGGGCGAGACCTGCTTCGCGCGCACCAGCACGGCGAGCGCGAGACCGTCCAGGGTGTCGTACTCGGGAAAGGGCAGGGGCATGGCAGAAACGCTACGGAATGGACAGGTCCGTGGCAAACGACCCACGCGGCGACGCCGGCATGCCGGTGTGCGCGTGCCGCGAAATGTGTGCGCCAACCCCTGCCAAAAATCGATACATTGTACCATCATCCATCAGGCAACCGACGCGCGGCCCACCATCTCGCCGTCGCGCCGAAGGATCGTCCCCTACCTGCACGAGAGCGCCATGAATCCAGCCACTCGCTCGTTTGCTCCAAGCCTTTCACTTCGTCTGCGTCGCGCGCCGCGTGCTGCGCTGCTCATGGTTGCGGCGTGCGTCGCCCTGACGGCATGCGAGGAAGACGAAATCACGGTTCCACCGACCGCCTCCGTCGTGGAAGTGGAGCCTCGCATCAGCTCCGTGACCACGGGGCAGACCGTCCAGCTCACGGCGCAGCCCAAGGACGCGGCTGGCAACGCGATGAGCGGTGGCACGGTCTCATGGAAGTCGCTCGATACGCTCGTGGCGACGGTGAGCACGTCCGGCCTCGTCACGGCGCTGTCATCGGGTTCGACCGCCATCATCGCCACGACACTCGGACAAAACGGCTCGGCGTCGATCAACGCCGTCGGCGTGGTGTCCGCCGTCTTCATCACCGGATCGACGGGCAACCTGCCGATGGGTCAGTCGGTGCAACTGCAGGCGTCAGCGCGCGAAGCCAACGGTCGGGAACTGTTCCGCCCCGACGTGACGTGGGCATCGTCGGCCCCGTCCGTCGCGACCGTATCGGCAACCGGACTGGTGACGTCGGTGTCCCAGGGTACGACCACCATCTCGGCCGTGGTCGACGGCAAGACGGGGACGCTGGCCATGACGATCCTCCCGCCGCCGCCGGTCGCCACCGTGGCGATTGCGCCCAACAGCGGATACCTCCCGACAGCGGTCGGCGTGCCGCTGACCGTCACCCTGCGTGATGCGAACAACGGGCTGCTGACGGACGGACGCATTGTGACGTACTCGACCTCGAACGCGGCCGTCGCTACGGTCTCGTCGACCGGCGTCGTGACCGCGCAGACACCGGGCAACGTCACCATCACGGCGACCAGCGAAGGCAAGAGTGGAACGGGCACGTACAGCGCCATCCCCGGGTTGGTCAATGCCGTCGGACAGGTGATCGGTCACGCCACGGGGACGAGTACCTTCTACGCGGTCTACGTGCCGGCCGGTTCGACGCAGCTGCAGATCACGCTCCGTGGCGGTACTGGTGACCCGG
>CAZPON010000017.1:0-23518 GCA_964588045.1 uncultured Gemmatimonas sp. | reverse complement strand
ACGCGCCGAGCGCGAACGACACATCGAACAGCAGTGCTGCCCCCACCGCGAGACCCAGCGCCAGCGCCAGCACGGCGAGGGTGAAGAGTTCGCGCGATCCGGTATTCACCACCCGGTGCAGCAGCCACGGAATCAGGCGCCGTCCGCCCACCAGCATCACGACCAGAAAGCCCGCGAGCTTGACGGCCGTCAGCGCCAGCATGGCCACGACCGATCCGCCGGCGGCCACCGTGTGCGTCGCTGCCGCCGCCTCCGCCCCGCCAACGGGCGCCAGATGCATCGAACGGGCCAGCGCGGGCAGCAACACCAGTGCCACGACCGTCACCAGATCTTCCACGATCAACCAACCCACGGCCACGCGCCCGTCGGTGGAGTCGAGTGCGCCGCGGTCGTCGAGCGCCCGAAGCAGCACCACCGTGCTCGCCACCGACAACGACAAGCCAAACACGATGCCGCTGCCCCACGACCATCCCCACAACACTGCGACCAGCGCGCCCAGCCCCGTGGCGACGGCGATCTGCGCCAGTGCGCCAGGAATCGCGATGCGGCGCACCTCCATCAGATCGTCCAGCGAGAAGTGCAGACCCACGCCGAACATCAGCAGGATCACCCCGATCTCGGCCAGTTGCGACGCGAGCGCACCATCGGCGACGAATCCGGGCGTGAACGGTCCCACCACCACACCGGCCAGCAGATAGCCGAGGATCGTGGGGAGTTTCAGCCGGGCGGCGGCGAGTCCGAAGACAAAGGCCAGTCCAAGCCCGGCGGCAACGGTGAGGAGGAGATCGACACCGTGGGGCATGATTGGTCTGTCCGGTTCAGCGTGAAGGTGACAGGGGACTAAACGAAAATGGCCCGGTGGAGCGGGTGGCGCCACATCCCGACGGAAGCAGGGGCATGTCAGTGCCCGGCAGCCACGCGCGGAACGAACAGGATGGGCACGCGTGCCCGGTTCAGCAACGTGTCGGCCACGCTGCCCACGAGCAGTCGCTCCATGGCGCCGCGCGGTGTGGAGGCCAGCGTCATCACGTGGGTCCCATGCGTGTCCACGTAGTCGAGGATGGTCTTGGCCGGATCGGCGCCTTCGCGCACCACGCGTACCACGCGATGTCCACCGGCCGGGACCGACGTGGCCACCAGCTCGAGCAGGTGTGCCGCCTCACGCGCATGGCGCAGTGCGAGTGCCTTGACATGTTCATTCTCGAGCACCAGGCCCAGCGCGCGCGGCGGCGGCGGCGTGACATGCAGGACGGTGATCTCGTTCAACTGATGCCCCAGCAGCGTATCGAGCGCCGCAATGCACTCGTCGGGATGCATCGCGCCGTCCACGGTCACCAGCGCGGTGGGCAGTGCCGTGCTCGTCAGGGCGAGGTAGTTCAATGGGGCAGGTGCCGAGCGCACCACCAGCACCGGACTCGCCACATGCTGCAGCAGATGTTCGGTGACACTCCCCGACCAGAGACGATCCCAACCGCCCCGTCCGTGGGTGGCGAGCACGATGCAATCGGGCTGTGCATCGCGTGCATGCATCGCGAGCTCCTCGGCTGTCTGTCCCTCGCGCACGATCGTGTTGAACTGCGTCGAGGGCAGCACCTCGCGCATGCGCGCCGCCACAACGGAGAGATAGGGCGCGAGCGTCAGGTCCTGCCGCTCCTCCAGCGATGCGTCCGGCTCGGCGTCGTGCGCCACACCGCGTCCGGCCGTTGGTGCGCGTTCCGTGTGGGTGAGCGCTTCAACGCCAACCAGATCGATCACGTAGGGCGTTGGGCCCTGGGCGACCGTGACCAGATAGGGCAATGCCGATTCGGCAAACGCCGAACCGTCGAGTGGAATCATCAAGCGGCGCATCGGCGGCCTCGCAGAGGAGAAGGTCGTCGCAGTCGTTCAGGACGAACCCGAGTTGGACCACGATGTTCCAAACGGAGCAGGGTAGTGCGTGCGCAGCGCAGGGAACGCGTACTGCGCAGCCGAGCCTACTTCACGACCCACTCTGTGCTGAGGACGACGGTATCCCACGCCATGCGCCATTCGCCGCGTTGCACGCCGGGTGCAGTGGACGGAATGAGCCAGATGGACAGGCTTTCAACGGGCGACGCCAGCGATTTCACCGCAAGGTCGATGCGTGCGACATCCTTCGCGGCATCGTAGGTGGTCAGGTTCACCGACGCCGCACCGGTCGTCTCGGCCTGCAGGATCAGCGTCCACGCCGTGCGCGTGGGGAGCACCTGCGCGACATAGCGTCCCTTGGGCACGGCCTTGCCGCCGATGGTGAGATCGACATCGGTGGTGAACAGCGTGGCGGCATTGGCGCCGAGCCGCCAGACGGCGTCGAATGGCACGAGACTGTCGGTGTTGATGCGACGGCCACGCAGGTGCGGCTGTCCGTAGTCGATGCGAATGAGCGCCGGCTGGGGGGCCGCCCGCCGGGCAGCGGTGTCGACGAGGTCGAGCGACACTTCGGTGATGCCGCGCGTGCTGGGGGCGGCGCGGCGGGCGCCGGCCTGGGACTGCAGCGGCGCTGCGAGCAGGAGCGACAGGGAGACGGCGGAAACGAGGAGGCGCATGGTATGGGTCTCGTGGCAGCGGTGGCGGGACATCGCGTACGTATGAAGATGGTCGGCGCGTGACGAATTGGTCACCCTTGCGCGGCCTGCCGGATACTAGATTCCGCGCACGGACCCCCGCTCGCCCGGCGTGCCAGCGGCGTGCGATATTGGTATCCCACCACTCGGGCACAATGACGGCAAGAACTGAGATCCTGACCGGTCGACGCACGCGCGCCGTGGTCGCGCTCGTCGCAGGCCTCGTGATGACGACCCCGGTGTTGCAGGCACACGCCCAGGCAGCGGATAGCAGCGGCTGGACGTTCGAGGTCACCCCCTACCTGTGGGGCGCCGGCATGAGCGGTACGGTCAGCATGAACAATCGGCCGAGCGCCGGGCTGGTCGTCGAACAGAGCCTGTCGGACATCCTGAAGGTCCTCGAGTTCGCGCTGATGGGATCATTCGAGGCGCGGAAAGGGCGCTGGGGTGCCTTTACCGACGGCGTCTACTTCAAGGTCGGCGACGAAGGGACCCTCACCGGGAAGCAGGGGTTCACGTCGCTCACCGCCAGCGCCACGCTCGCGCAACAGATGTACTCCCTGGCCGGCAGCTATCGGGTGGGGCAGGGCCGTTCCCCGATCGATGTATTCGGTGGCCTGCGCTATGCCTCGATTGGATGGGATGTCGACGTCGAGGTGTCGCTGCCCTCGGTGACGCCGAACGAGCGCTTCTTCTCGGAGACGAAAAGCTGGGTCGACCCGTATCTCGGCGCGCGCGTCGAGCAGCCACTCGGCACACGGTGGTCGTTGTCGGCGTACGCGGATGTCGGTGGCTTTGGCGTCGGGTCCAGGCTGGCGACGCAGGGCATGGCCACGGTGCGCTTTGCGTTCACGCCCGGCATCCTGGGCAACCTCGGTTTTCGCGTCGTCACGGACGACTACGACAAAGACGGGTTCACGTACGACATGATGAACGGCGGAGCCGTGCTGGGCGTGTCCTTTCGCTGGTAGGGTCAACTATGTGGAATGCGATGCGATTGCAGCGACGCAAGCGACTGCCCACGACGTGGCTGTTCGGCGTCCTGCTGGCGATGATGTCCTCGCGGGCCGACGCCCAGGCGACGAGCAGTGGCTGGCAGTTCGAACTCGTCCCGTACGGGTGGGCGGCGGTCGTGAGCGGCTCCGTGACTGGCGAGAATGCGGGCGGGCCCGGACTCGACATCGAACAAACCTGGTCTGATATCTTCGCGAACCTCGAGTTCGCGCTGATGGGGTCGTTCGAGGTGCGGAAGGGTCGATGGGGCGGGATGGCCGACGCGGTGGACTTCCGGGTGCGTGGCGGCGGAACGCTGTACGGGAGGCGCGGGTTCACGTCACTGAGTGCGGAGGGCTTCCTGGCTCAGAAGTTCTACTCCGCAGCGGCGATCTATCGGGTGCGGCAAGGGGGCGCGCCGGTTGACCTTATGATCGGTGGGCGGTATGCGCTGATCGGGTGGGACATCGACATCGAACTGGCGAGACCACCGGTCACCATCGGTGAGCGGGTCCTCTCGGACAACAGGACCTGGTGGGATCCGTACGTCGGCGCGCGCATCCAGCAGCCGCTCGGCAAGCGCTGGTCCCTGACCGGCTACGGTGATGTTGGCGGCTTCGGCATTGGCTCCAGGCTTTCGATACAGGGCCTTGCCGCCGCCCGTTTCGCGTTCACGTCGGTGATCAGCGGCAGCCTGGGCTATCGCGCCATCTCGGAAGACTACGATTCGGACGGCTTCAAGTACGACATCGTGAATGCGGGTCCGGTGCTGGGTATGGCGATTCGCTGGTAGCGGCGCGCCGTATCGACAGCGCCGTTTGCCGGTTTGCGCGATATGATTGAAGGCGTCATGCCCGGCCAGCTTCGGGCCGATGCAGATCCCGTCCCCCACTGGAGCCCGACCATGCGTCACGTTGCCGCTGTTGCCACGCTCGCCCTGCTTGTCGCGTGCTCGAAGCCTGCTGATGAACCCGCCGATACGGCGGCCGCGCTGGCCACGGCGAGCGTAAGCATCACGTCGCCGGCCGAAGGTGACAGTGTGTCGCTGCCGTTCACAATCACGCTGGAAGCCAGCGGCGTGGAAGTCGTGCCCGCGACCGGCACCAGTGAGCCCGGCAAGGGGCATCATCACCTGATCGTCGACGGTGATATCACCGACGACACGCTGCCCCTGGCCCCCGCACCGATCGTCATTCACATGGGCAACGGCGCCACCGAGAAGGTGATGGACTCACTGTCGAAAGGCCCGCATCGCATCATCGCCGTGTTCGCCGACGGCATGCACGTGCCGATGAAGTCGGTGCGCAGCGACACGCTCAACGTGATCGTGCGCTGAGGCCGTTCACTTTCCGACCGTGTTCATCGAACGCAGCACCGGGTAGTACGTTGGCGAAGGCGTCGTGCCGAGGACGGCGTCGAGGATATTCCACCACATGAAGCCGTCATCCGAACGCGGGTCGAACAGGATGAAGGCCAGGCGCGCCAGCGGCTGATCCATCGGGATGACGAGTGAGCCGGCCGGAAGCGACTGTGTGGTCGCTTCCCATGCGCCGGTGAGCGTCCGCGCCTTGTGGGTACCCTGGTACTCGCGCTCGGCCTGCGTATTGGTGGCGATCCGGAAGCGTTCGCCGATGAACTCCTGTTCTCCCTCGGTCACCGTGTACGTGATGCCGTGCGCATCGAGGCGATCGGAAACGCTGGCGATCATCCGTTGCGTCGGCGTGCCGCCTCCACCGCCAAACCCGCCGCCGCGACCACCACCGCCCGCGCCGCGGCCTCCCGGAGCGCCACCAGCCGGCGGTGCGGCCGGCGCAGCCGCTGCGGGAGCTGACGCCATGGGCACCACCCACACGCGCGGTGCGAGGCTTGTTTCCGTTGGCTCGGCGGTGCCGTAGAATGGCAGCATCTCGCTGGTGACGGGTCCATCGGCTCTCAGGCGATACGGACGATCGGCGACATACGGATTGCGCGTCGATACCGTCGGCGCGAACACGATGCGCTGAAGCTCGGGCGCTTTCACCAGCTCCTGTCGCACGGCCAGTTGCTGGCCGATGATCGATTCCTTGTTGGCCGCGTCCACCAGGTCGCGGATCTTCGGCCCGTTGCGCGACACGAAGCCGATGGTTTCCTCGAGGAACCAGTACGTCTCGGTGATGCGCGTCTTGAACGACGCGTACGAGTACGTTTCGGTGAGCAGGCCGAGGATGTTGCGCACGCCGTAGTAGGTGGACGTGTAGCGCGGCTTTGCCAACTCGGCGTCCGAACGCCAGGCGCGGTCCGCACCGGTACCCGACACACCGCCGTAGTAGAACCAGTCGGAGCCGTGCTTCGTCTTGATGGCCTTCGTGACTTCGGGCAGCATCACGTCGCGCAACAGGCTCATCTGCGCTTTGGAGTTGTTGGGGTTGAGCGACGTTTCGTACGTCATGGTGAAGCCGCTGTTCGAACTGCCGTCGGTGGTGTGCAGATCCATCGCGACATGCGGCTGCCAGGTCGTGAGCAAGTTGGCCATCGAGCGCGCCTCGGCCGTTTCCAGCTTCGTGCCGTCGCGGTTGATGTCGAGTCCCAAGGCGTTCTCGCGGGTGCCCATGCCACCCACCGGACCGGCCTGGCTGCCGCGGTTGGTCACGGTCACACGCTCGTTGCCATCGGCATTGTAGATCGGGTTGATGAGCAGCACGGTGGTCTTGAACCACTCGTTGCGCTCACCCCGGGCGATGGAGCGCAGCAGCCACAGCAGCGCTTCCTTTCCCTCGACTTCGCCGCCGTGGATGTTGGCCTGGATGTAGACGCGGGTCTTCCTGGTTGCGAGCACCTGTTCCGCCGATGCGCCCGGCGCGCCGATCACGGCCAGCGGCAGCGGACGGCCTTCGTAGGTGTAGCCGTACGTGGTGAGGTGGATCTGCGGCGACGCGGCCGCCATCTGCTTCATGTACGCGATGACCTCGTCGTAGCGACTGGTCTCCTGATAGTTGGTGCGCTCCGGGCGCGTCAGCCATTGCTGGCTCGCAGCACTCGCGGGCCGGGGCGTTTGCGCGGCGAGCGGTGCCAGGGCCGGCAGCAGGCCGGCAGACAGCAGCGCGATCGATGCGCGGACGACGCGTGACACGAACAACGGGTTCATCGGGCAACTCCATGAAGGGTCTGCAAGAAATCGACTTCCTGGTGATCCTGGATCGTGCGGAGTTCGCGCAGGGCGGGCGTGAGCCCGTTCCGCGCGCGAAGGACAACGGCAATGTGGGTCTTGCCCCTGGTGAGCGAGAACGGCACGATCGCTTCGATGACCGTCGACGCCCCCGGTTGCAACGATACCGTGCGGGTGACGATCGCACTGTCCTCGACCACAAGATCGTAGCTGCGCGACACGGTGTCGACGCCCACGAAGGTACACGCGACGGTCACCTCGGTGTCTTCATACGTGTTCAGGGCGAAGTGCATCCAGCCATTCGCCTGTCGATAGGCCTTGCCGTCGACGGCGCCGTCGATGACGTCGTGTCCGGCGTAGCCGTGCGCGTCTTCACTGGGTGCGTTGCCAACCTCGGCCACGTCGACCACGCGGCGGTCGGGCGCGGTGGCGTGGCCGGTGGTCGTTGCGCCGAGTGCAAGGACGGCGATGATGACGTGACGTATCGCCGTCACTGCAGCACCAGCACCGTGAACGCCGAGCCGGCATTCATGAACGCTCCCTGCGAGTTGAAGCACGACACGTCGACGGTCACCGGGTTCGAGGAGGCCAGATAGTGCGAGCAGGCGGAATAGCCGCTGGCGCCCCACGGCGTCACCATCACGCCGATTGGACCGCTGGCGACCATCCCGCCAAAAACGACGGTGTACTTGCCAACACCGGTGCGCGCACTCACCACCGTCCCGCCGCTCGAATTGAATCCCTGCCCCGTGTTGGCTCCGCTGCCGGCGTCGACGAACGCGAGGCCGCTGTTCTGCCCGGGCCGGCCCGCGGAGAGCTTGAGCACTTTGTGGACCGTGTTGATCGGACCGGTGCGATCGAAGCAGACAACATCAGTGAACAGCGACGCCGGGATCTGGCCCTGAAGAATGCAGGAGACACCGGGGCGGTCGCTGTAGGTGGAGACCAGTCCATGCTGCGAGCCGAAGGCGAAACCCGTCGAGTGCCGGGTCTGCGTGCCGTTCCAGGCCGCCCCTTCGAAGCCCGGTGTCACGGTCATGGCTGCGCCGGCCGAGTTCCACGAGAACAGCGGATTCGGTGCGTACGGCGGATTGAAGTACTTGTCGTGCAGGCTGAAGGCGGCGGTGCCGGCGCTTCCAATGAAATTGTCACCGATGATCATCGCGCGAAACGCTGCATCCTTCGGCGCGAGCGTCGCCGGATCCACGCACAGCACGGCCAGGATGGTGGGCCCCGTCACATCGAACACGTACGCGTTGCACAGTGCCGTGGGGGTGTTCAACTGCGCGTTGATGGTGCTGTTGGTGGCGTTCACGAGAAAGGTGAAACTCCGACCGATGGTCGTGCTGGCCGCACCGAGTCCCGCAAACACGATGCGATACTGGCCGGTGCCGGTGCGCGTCACGTTGATCGGGGAGCCGGCGCTGTTGATCTGCGGTGGCTGGTACGTGTTGGGGTTGCTCGGCAGATTCGCCTCGACGACGGCAAACGCGCGGGCCACGATCAGCGGAATCGATGTGCTGACGCCCTCCGACGTCGCCGTGATGGTCCCGGTGCCCACCGCGACGGCGCTCACCAGCCCGGTGGCGTTCACCGTCGCGGCCGCCGTGTTCGACGAGGTGTAGGTGATGGTGCGACCGGTGACCACATTCCCGCCAGCGTTGCGCAGCGTGACGTTGAGCTGCAGGCTGGTCAGGCCCGCTTGCGGGCCGGGTTCGAGCAGCACGTTCGACTGCGTCAGCGTTACGGTGGTGACCGGTGCGGCAATCGCGAGGGCCTTGCTGCCCGAGACGGCCGGGAATCCCACCACGGTGGCGGTGATCGTCGTCGTCCCCGCCGCGACCGCACTCACCACGCCCGTCGTGGAGACGACGCTGGCGATCGCCGGATTGGACGATGTCCACGTCACGTTGGCATTGGTGATGATGTTCTGTGCGGCGTCGCGCACCGTCGCGGTGGCCGTGGCGACCTGCGTCAGGTTCAGCGTGGCGTCCAGGTTGACGACAACGGATGCCGGCGCGCCGGAATTCACGGTGATGACCGCCGACGCCGATACGCTCGGGACGGAGTTGGACACCGCGCGTACCGTCGCCTGCCCGGGGGCAACACCGGTGATGAGGCCGGTGCTGCTCACAATCGCCACGGCGGCGTTGGTGCTCACCCAGGTCACCGTTTCATTCGCGAGGGCGCCACCCACCGCATCGCGCACGATGAAGGTGGCCTGCGTCGTCTGCATGGCCAGCAGCGTCGGATTCGGCACCGTCAGCTCGATCGTCGCGGGCGGACGCGATGTCACCGTGACGGATACGTCCTGGTTGATGCCCTCGGAGGTGGCCGTGATCGTGGTCGTGCCCGGAGCGACGCCTGTCACGAGACCGTTCGCAGTGACGGTCGCGATGCTGGGTGCGGCGCTCTGCCAGGTCACCGCGCGACCAGTGAGTGCCACGCCGCGCGCATCACGCGGCTCGGCCAACAGCGTCACTGACTGTCCCACCTGCAGCGCGGATGGCGGGGCAATGAAGATCGTCGCGACGGGCGGAACGCGCACGGTCACCACCGCCGAACCGTTAGCCGATCCGATCGAGGCCGTGATCACGGCGGTCCCCGGCGTCACGGCCGTCACGAGCCCCGATGTGGCGCCAACCGTCGCCACCGACGGCGACGCACTGGTCCACGTCGTCGCCGGGATGCTCGTGCAGTTCTGGCTGCTTGGCAGCGACTGCAGCGGTGTGGACTCCCCGATCGACAGCGTCGTGGTGGACGGGGTGACGACGACGCCGGTGATGGTGCACTGTGGCACGCGCTGGATGATCAGGCCGTCGCCGCCACCGCAGGCCGACAGTCCCAGCAAGGCGAGCGCCGACGCCAGCCGCTGAACAGGCCGGCGATGTACGCGGCGCCCGGAGGGACGCGAGAGGGTCACTTGCCGAGTCCGTAGCTGAGTCCCGCCTTGATAGCGTACGACGTGAACGTGCGGAACTGTCCCGTGCTGCCATCATCACTGTACGTGAAGTCGTCGAATGACTGCGAGATGAGTGCGGCGCCGAAGTCGATGTTGACGCGCGGGCTGATCACGATGGCCAGTCCGCCGCCACCGCCAAACGCGGTGCCGGACGATGACGTGCCGAAATTGTTGCTCTGGTTGAGCAGCGCGAAACGCGCGGCGAGATACGGAAACACGCGACCCTCGGCGAACGACACCGGCGGCACCCAGCGCGGTTCGAGAAACACGCCGGAGATCGTGAGTTCGTCGGGGCCGGAGGTGTGGCGGCTCCACTGGCCACCCAGACCCAGCGACAGCGTGCCCATGCTTTCCGAGCGCGCCAGGCGGTTGAAGCGCAGTTGCGGCTCGATGCCCACGCCGGCGGTGCTGGCGTCGGTGCCGGTGCCGATCGAGGTGCCGAGCACGGACAGTTGCAGGCTGACCTTCTGCGCCGATTGTGCCGACGCGAGCCCCGCGACCAGGGACGTGAGTACAGCGCCGGTCATGAGGCGCCCGAAAATCGCTTTCCCCGGAACCATCATTGCGTCGTCCTGAGTCGAGGTGAAGACCATGCTGCCGATTGTGCGCTACGGTCTCTGCAGGTTGGTGGCGCTGGTTGCCTGCGCCGTGGCATTCGCGCCGGCACCGACAACGTGAAACGTGATGTGCGTGCGGCGTCGCTCGATGTTGCCGCCCGGGCCGGTGCGCTTGACTTCGACCGGCACGGTGGCCGTCACACTGCCGCCGGTGGTGCTGACAACCTGCGCGGCACCGATGATGCTGGCCACGTGTTCCGATCCGAGCTGGAAGAATGATTTCAGCGGCCCGACCAGTACGGTCTTGCGTTGCAGTTGCGCATTGAGGTCACGCACTGCCGCAGCGACGGCGGCGTCATGGGAAACCGGGGCAGGGGTTGTCGCGGCTCGCACCGGTTCGCCAACGGCAGCAGCGGACGACGATGCACTCGCCGGATTCGTGACCGGCGGAGCCGGTGGCGGCACTGCGGGCTTCTCGATCACGGGGATGGGTGCGGGCGGCTTCGCGGTGCTGTCCGTGCTGTCCGTGATAATCGCTGTCGTGACCGGTGGCCGCGATGGCGTCACCGGTTGTGGTCGCGCCGCCAGTTCACTCTCGCCCGACGTCGTCACGCCTGGTGCGTTCGTGTTGGCGCGCGACGGCGTTGCGGGCGTGGTGCTGCGCGGTGTCGGCGCGGGAGTGTTCGTGGCGGTTGGTCGGGTGACCGTCGGTTCCTCGTTCACGGCGAACGCAGCCGCGGAATCCGGTGGCGACACCACCGGAGGTGCGAGGGCGGGGGCGGGGGCGGGGGCCACACCACCGCGAATCACCGAGCCGGACGCATCGTCGACCGCGACGGTGCGCGTCGCATCATCGGGTGACATGATAGCCCATGCCGCCACCGCGAGCACCACGAGCCCGACGCCACCACCTGCGAGGATGCGGGAGCGTGATCTCGATGGCGGCGTGGCCGTCGCGACAGCAGGCGACGCCTTTGCGGCGATTGGCGCAGCGACTGGCTCAACGACTGGCTCAACGACTGGCTCAACGACCGGCTCAACGACTTGCGCAACGATCGGTGCCGGCCGGGGGACCGCGAGTTGCTCCAGCGAGTTCTGCGTCCTCCACGTGCTGCCGACTTCGATGCTCGCGCGCGATGTCACGCCGTCGACGGTCGCCGTGATCGTTGCGCGACCCGCCGCCAGGGCGGCGACGTTGCCGCGATCATCCACCCACGCGACGCGTGGCGCATCGGAGTGCCACTCGACCACCGGATCGGTGACGATGCTGCCGCGCATGTCGCGCACCTTCACCGCCAGCGCGATCGCGTCACCGCCCTCCATCGCGACCTGGGCCGGTGTGATGTCGACACTCATCGTGCGAACCACCGGCGCTGGAGCGTGCCACACGTCCATCGATGGCACCGGCGTACTCACATCGGGCACCACCGGCTCCAGCACCGGCGCGTCCGCCACTGGCGCGTCCATCACCTCGACCGCGGCACGCGCTTCGCCGAACTGATTGACAGCGATGATCTCGGCCCGTCCCGCGCCGATGGCCATCACTTCGCCTTCTTCGGTGACGACCGCGACGCTCGGATCGGTGCTCATCCACCGCGCGCGGTGTTCACCGCTGTCCTGCCCGTTCACCACGGCCAGGGAGTGCATGCGCACCTTGCCGCTCACATACAACTGCGACGTCGGCGGAGAAAGCACGAGCGCCGTGATCGAGCCCGACGTGCGTTCGGGTGTCACCGCCGGCCGCGGCAGCGGGCTGCGCGGCGTGCGCACGCCAAACACGGCCGTCGACAGTCCGCGACGCTCGTGCAACGAACGCGCCGTCGCCGCCAGTTGCTGGCGTGCCTCACCGCCGCCAAACGGCAGTGCCGCAGCGGCGAGTGCCGACACCTCGTCCAGCGATGACCAGCGCTGCTCCGGTGACTTCGCCAGCATGCGGTGCACGATGAACGACAGGTCGGGCGGACAATCCGATCGCTTCGTCAGCAGGTCCGCCGGCGCGGCCTGTACGTGCGCCACCTGCAGCGCGAAGGCGCTTTCGCCGGTGAATGGCGGCGCGCCGGCCAGCATCTCGTATGCGGCAATGCCGAGCGAGTATTGATCCGATGCGGCCGTGAGTCCCGTTGCGCCGGTGACCTGCTCGGGGCTCATGTACACCGGTGTCCCGATCGCCATGCCGGTCTGCGTCATGCGGACACTGTCTGCACCTTTCGCAATGCCGAAGTCGGTCACGATCACGTCGCCCTTGACGTTCACCAGCAGGTTGCCGGGCTTCACGTCGCGATGCACGACGCCTTCGGAGTGCGCGTGCGCGAGTCCGCGCGCGGCCGACGACAGGATCCAGCGCACCTGCATGATCGTGAAGGGCGACGCCCGCATCATCTCGTCGATGGTCGCCCCTTCGACGAGGTTCATGACGAAGTACAGCAGGTCGTCCTGCTGCTGCACGTCATGCACGATGATGATGTTCGGGTGCTGCAACTGCGCCGCGATCCGCGCTTCCTGCAGGAACCGGTCGGTCATTCCCTCGGCGTGCAGCAGGGCCGGCTGCATGACCTTGATGGCAACCGGCCGATGGAGCCGGAGGTCCTTGGCCATGTACACCACCGCCATGCCGCCGCGGCCCAGCTCGTCACGGATTTCGTACAGGCCATGGGTGGCCTGACGCAGGCGCTCGAGCAACGGGTCGCTGTGCAGCGTTGTCACGAGGCCATCCGGCGTGCATGTCCGCGCCGCGTTCCCCGGACCAGGGATGTGACCCGGCCTCGCGCCCGTAGGCGCGCGTGCCCCCCATCGGACGTGGGTCGGGACCAAAGCCTGGGGTACGCCATCCGACTACCATACCGCCAAACCCGGCCGGTCACTAGAAGGCGCGCCTGTTTCGCCCTTGCCCGCTCCCTGCGCTCCCCGCATTATGCCGCCAATGACCCACACATGTCGACGGGCGAGCGGGTCGAGGGTCGCCCGTGACGGGCGCACGGTGACGCTCGTGCTGTCCTGCCTGATGACGTTGGCGGCGTGCGTCAGGCAGACAGCGTTGCCGGCGCCGGAGGCCCCTCCCGCGATGCTCCTCGGGACCTTCACCGATGACTACGACGGGACGTACCGCATCACGGCGTCCACGTGGCAGCATGGGTCGCGAAGCGTGTACGAGATCGCGGCGTGGCACGCCGACTCGCAGTACGCGATTGCCCGGAACGCCGACGCCAACCCGTCGGCGGGCGGCCGGTGGACGCGCATCGACTGGATGCGACTGGACGGGATGGCGCCGTACACGTGGGCATACTGTCTCAGCGCCCACGACGCGCCGACGCGTGAGGCCGCCGAAGCGGTGCGCATCGCCAAACGCGAGACGCCGCGCACCGGCTGCAACGGGTTTCCCTTCTCGCGGATGCGGCCGGCGCCGTAGAGTGGAGCGCCGGCCGTTCAGCGCGCGTCAGGGGGTCACGGACGCGCGCGGGAACTTCCCCTCACGCATCGCGGCGCTGTAGGCGAACGACGCCAGCACCACCGACGCCTGCTTCAGGTCGTTGGTGTTCACATAGTCGGCGAAGTCCATGTTCGTGTGATGCAACTTCGTGTCGTAGTCGGCGTACTCCTGGATGGTGTTGAAGGCCGGCAGTCCCAGTGCGGTGAACGCGAGGTGATCGGTGTTGCCGATCTTCTCGATGATGTTGCGCCGCGCACCGATGTCCCTGAACGGCGCGAGCCAGTCGTCGAAGATGGCCTTGGCGGCTGTGTTGCCTTCGCTGTACCAGCCGTAGATCGGTCCCGTGCCCGGATCGTTGTTCAGGTACACGCTGAATTTCTCGCGCGCCCTGGCATTGGCATCGCCCGCATAGTGCGCCTGCGCATAGGCCCTCGATCCCAGCAGGCCCTGCTCTTCACCGCCCCAGATGGCGGCGCGAATGGTGCGTCGCGGCTTGATGCCCGTGACCTTGAGGATGCGCATGGCTTCCATCAGCTCGGCCACGGCATCGGCATTGTCGGTGGCGCCGGTGGCCGAATGCCATGAGTCGATATGCGCGCCGATCAGCACGACTTCGTCGCCGATGACGGGATCCGTGCCGGGAATTTCGGCGATCACGTTGTAGCTGCTGGTGTCGGCTGTGTGATACGTCGTCTGCACGTTCACGCGAAGCGTCACGGGCGCACCGGCCTTCAGGCCGTTCACGATCATGTTGTACTGTTCCGACGACATGATGAGCGACGGCACCGCGTTGTCCGCCGTGCTGGTGCGGGAGCCGAGCACGAACATGGTGCCTTCGTTGCCTTCGGTGGGTCGTACCACGGCGGCGGCGCCGGCCTCACGCAGCAGTTGGTGCAGCACATTGCGCGCCAGCGGACCCGTCGCGTTTTGCGCGCGAGGCGCGCCGATCGGCACCGGCTGGTCGTGCTCGGTGGGCTGCAGGCGATCCTTCGTGATGAAGAAATCCTGCGTCTTCGTGGCCAGCACGATGGCCCCGCGCAACTCGGCCATGTGCGCCCGCACCGAGTCGGCGTTGGCATACTCGCCGATGTACACCGGCCGGCCCGTGACTTCGCGCGGCATCGAGGGGGTCCATGCTTCGGCGTAGGCAATGAGCGGCATGAAACGCGGCGTCACCATCTCCACGGTTTGCGCTTCCAGCGTCCAGCCGCGGCCGAAGGGAAACGCTTCGAGGTGAACGTTGGCGAGTCCGTACTCCCTGAACTGCTGCACCGCCCAGTCCACGGACTGCTTGAACGCCGGCGATCCGGTGAGTCGTGGGCCGATGACGTTGGTGAGGTGATTGAACAGCGCAGGCGCCTGCGACCGGTTGAGCCCCTCGTCGCGAATGCGCGCGAGCGCGGCGGCGTCCTGTGCGAAGGCGGATGCGAACGGCGTCACAGCGCACAGCGCGGCGACGGCAAGAAAGCGTGTCATGCAGGCCTCTGGCGGCGGGAGATCCCGGTGGGAAGCCTGAAAGTACCACCAAATTCCGCGGTGCGGGTCAGTGCACGCGCACGGTGCCCGTCATGCCGCCATGGATCGTGCAGTGGTAGGTGAATGTCCCCGCGGTATTGAAGACACGGTTGACGCTCGTGCTGGACGAGGTCGGTATGTCGTTCGGAGCGCCCGCGTCGTCGAACGTCACGGTGTGCGCGAGCGACTGGAAGATGAACATCACCGTGCCAGACGCTGCGATATCCACGGTCTGGGGAGTGAACTGCGAGAAGGTGGTTGCCGTCACGGTCGCCATGTTGGGGAAGCCGCCGCCGGTGACAGTCGCGATGGATTCGCCGAACCTGGAATTGTCGGCCTGGGATGTCGCCCGGATTCTCGCGGTGCCCGCCGACACGGCTGTCACGCGACCCGTACTGTTCACCGTCGCGACGGCGGGTGTGTCGCTCGACCACGTCACTTGCAGCGAGGCATTGTTCCCGACGGACACGGTGGCGTTCAGTTGTCCGAACTGGCCAACCGAGAGCGTCAGGCTTGCCGGGCCCACGGATACCGAGAACACGATGGCCGTCGGGTCCAGTCGAATGGTCGACGTTGCCGACCTGGTTGGATCGAACACCGACGTCGCGGTGATCGTGACCGAGCCCGGTGCCAGTGCCGTCACGCGGCCGGTGGCGCTTACCGAAGCGAGTGCCGGGTCGCTGCTGGTCCAGGTGAGCTCGTCCGACGCGCCACCAACGAGGGTCACCACCGCATTCAGCTGCGCAAACGTGCCGACGATGAGCGCCGCGGGCGCGTTGGTGATTGCGACCGCGAGGACGGCCGGCGCCGGATTGATGGTGATCGCGGCGCTGCCGCTCTTCGACGCGTCGAACACCGAGGTGGCCGTGACGGTGGCGGAGCCGACACCAAAACCGGTCACCAGTCCCTCCTGCGAAACCGTGGCGACCGCCGGGTTCGATGTCGCCCATGTGACGGCGGTCGACGCGCCGTTCACGGCTGTGACTGTCGCGGTCAGCGCGACCTGCGCACCGACAATCATGGACGGCGCTGCGGGTGACACCACCACAGAGGTCACCGCCGGTGGCGGCGCAACGATCGTCACCTGGATGCTCGACGACTTGGTGGCGTCGAACACCGATGTCGCGGTGATGGTGGCGGTGCCGGCGGCAACACCGGTGAGGACTCCCGATTGCGCAACCGTCGCGACTGCCGGATTCGATGTCGACCAGGTGACACCGGTCGATGCGCCATTCTCGACCGTCACGGTTGCCGTCAGTGTGACCTGTGCACCCACCAGCACCGGCGAAGCCAGCGGGGTCACGACGACCGACACCACGGCGGGCGGCGGCTGGACAATGTTCACCATCACGGTGGCCGCCCTGGTCGCGTCGAATACCGATGTGGCCGTGATGTTCGCCACCCCGGCGGCGACGCCGGTCACGACGCCCGCCGCACTGACCGACGCGATAGCCGCACTCGATGTCGACCACGTCACCGCTGTCGACGCACCACCCACTGCGATCACGGTGGCGGTGAGTGCCTGCGTGGCGCCGACATTCAGCGTGGCACCGTCAGGCGCAATCGTGACCGCCGACACGGCCGGCCGGCTGCTCACGGTGAGCGACACGGTCGCGCTCTTGGTGGCGTCGGCGGACGAGGTTGCCGTCACCGTCACCGAGCCGGGCGCGACACCCTGCACGCTGCCTGTTGACGATACCGTGGCGACCGACGGACTCGACGTCGACCAGGTGACGGCGGTGGAGGCGCCGTTCAGCACCGACACGGTGGCCGTGAGTTGCATCTGGTCGCCAACCAGCATCGTGCTCGATGGTGCGCTCACCGACACCGACACCACCTGCGGTGTGGCCGGCGGCGTTGGCTCGCTGTCG
This sequence comes from uncultured Gemmatimonas sp., assembly GCA_964588045.1. Taxonomy (GTDB): domain Bacteria; phylum Gemmatimonadota; class Gemmatimonadetes; order Gemmatimonadales; family Gemmatimonadaceae; genus Gemmatimonas. The sequence continues at coordinate 6,466 of CAZPON010000017.1, read as the reverse complement.
CCGCCGCCGCATGCGGCGAGCGCTGCGGCCAGCAGGAGTGGGCGACAGCACGGCGACATTGGAACAGCGTACCGGAGCAGCGACATGATCAGCGAAGCGAGAGGTGCACACCGGCGATCTCACGTTGGCTGACCTTGCGTCCTTCCAAATGATTCCCGGCGCTACCGTCCCGAATCGAGGTGCCAGGACGGATGCACCCACCGTCCACCCTGTCGCACGAAGATCTCGGTCGCCCGACCGGATATGGTCGAGAAACTGCCGCCGTTTTCGAGCTCCATGCGATACGTGGTGAGGATGATGGCCGCGTTGCCCGCGATCCGGATCTCGGTGCGCGGAAACTCGAGCGCCACCAGTTTGCCACCCGAGGCCGCATACGACGCCGCGTCGGCGATGGTCTGGTTGTGGGATGATCACGACCGCTGCGGAAGAAGGGAACGCGCGAATCCGGCCGCGGACGTTCTCACGGAGATCAGCGGCTCCCGCTCACCAGCGGATTGACGACCGTGAGGAAGCGAAACTGGTGGAAGTCCGCGTCGGCCGTGCGGATTTCCGTGATCCCATGCTCGCGCATCAACACGACGGTGTGCAAGTCATGCACCAAGTTGCCACGAAGGCGTGGATGGCGTGCGGTGAGCTCCGCAAGGACATCCAGATGCCGATCCGTTGGACTGAGTATACCGACATTGGAGCCGCGCACGAGCGACGCAATCCAATCCTTCGCCTGAAGGAGCGACAGTGACTACGCGCCGTCCATGGCGTCGTACAGCGCGTTGCGGTCGGCGACATCGACGCGCGGCTTGCCCATCCGATGCGTCGGAAGCGGGGAAAGATCGAGGGTCGGCGCAGCCTCCAGTCCGCGCGTGAGCGCCTCGGCCACGACTTGTGACAGTGTCGTTCCGCGTTCAGCGGCGCGTCGCTTGAGCGTGCGCACCAGGCTGTCAGGAAGCACAAGCGTAGTCTTCATATGGATAATCATACAACAAGTACGGGTCTACGGCCAGCAGGCGCCGCGGCCAGCATGAAGTCCTGCCGCGCGCGCGAATGTCGCGCTACGGCCTCTTCGCGCTCGGGTCACCCGTCGGCGGCGGTGCCTCATCGGTTTTCGCCGGCGGACCAAGCAGCTCGGTGAAGATCGGCTTGAGGGCGTCGGCCCACACCTGATAGCCCTGGACGCTGGGATGCAGCTTGTCCACCATCATCCCGTCGAACAGCACGCCGTTCGCGTCGGCCAGCTTGTCGTTGACGTTCAGGTAACGCACGCGCTTGCCGTCGGCCATGCGCGACAGGTTGTCGTTGATGCGGTTGATCTCCGGCATCACGGCGATGTTGTCATTGCGCGGGAAGATCCCGGTCACGATGATCGTGGCGTTCGGCGCTTTCTGGCGGCACAGGTCGAGCAGCGCCTGCAGTCCGCGCGTGATATCGGCGACTTTCGCATCGTCGCCGGGCCGCGTACCCACATTGTTGGTACCGGCGAGCAGCACGATCACCTTGGGGTTCACGCTATCGAGTTCGCCGTTCTCGATACGCCAGAGCATGTGCTCGATCTTGTCGGCGCCCCAACCGAAGTCGGCGGCGTTCCATCCGAAGAAGTTGGAACGCCAGTTCTCCAGGAACTGCGGATAGTCGGTGGCGCCCCAGCGGCGGATGATCGAGTTGCCCATGAAGTACACGTCGATCTTGCCCTGCGTCCGCTTCTCCAGCAATTGCTTGTGGGCAAGCATGGAGTTGCTGTCCGTGCGTGGCGTGGCTTTGTCGGCCGGCCACTGCATCGGAATCGGCGGCGCGGCGGTGTATGACCGTCCGAAGAACTTGTCGGCCCACGGCAGGAAGTACTTCCAGTTCGGGCCGTCGGTGTGTCCGCCATCGTGCTGGCGCCACGCGAGATGACCATCGAGCAAGCCGACGTTCACCGGCGGCATCTTCTCCGTGTTGTAGTCGTCCGACTTGCCGAGATCCTTTGCGCCGAGCAAGCGGAACGCCGGCTGCGACGCGATGGCGGCCATGTAGCTGCCCTGCTGGTCGAGCCACTTCGCATCCCCTTTCTCCGGGATGCCATAACTCACGAACGTGAGCCGGGGCGCGCACAGCGCAATCAACTGGTGTGCATCAACCGGAATGTCGCCGGCGTTTTTCGAGCCGAAGGTCGATTCCGACGTGCCGTACTTGAGGAAGTTGCCGGCCATCCAGTGGTACTCGCCCGATCCGGTGAGGCTTTCCACCGCCTCACCGAAATTGCGACGGTGCAGCTTGGCGCCGCCTTCGCCCGACGACCCGATGAGCACCACCGCAAAGCGCTGGTCGAACGCCATCGTCACCAGCGCGGCCTTGCCGTATCGCGACACACCTTCGATGCCGACCTGCTTCGCGTTGACGCGCTGCTCCGTCTCGAGATAGTCGAGTGCACGCGACGCGCCCCAGCCCCACGCGCGCAACGCACCCCAATCATCCGGCTTGCGCGGCTGTCCCTTGTTCACCAGCCCGATGATGCCCTTGGTGAGTCCGGCACCGTTGTCGGCCTGAATGCTGTTGGGATTGACGAACGCGTAGCCCCACCCATCGACGATGAGTTGCACGGTGTTGGGGGCATCGCTTCCCGGCGCCGGTGGCGGAGGGTTGAAACCGCGTCCACCGGGTGCCGGTGGCGGCGCAGGACGCCCAACGGCCTGGGCGAGCGGCCGACCGCCGAACAGGATCATCACCGGCGCCGACGTCGCATCCGCTGGCAGCACCAGGGTCATCGAGATGTCGACCGTGATATCGGGATACCCGCTGTTGTCGACGTGTCCCGTCAATTGCTTGCCAACGACCTTGCGACCTCCAACGGTGCCCGTGTCGGTCGCCACAACCGTCCACGTGACGTTCGGCACAACCTTCGGCACACGCCCCACCACTTCACGCTCGAAGTCCTCCACGAGCTCGGCGCGCCGCTGTGCCCACAGGGCCGGCGTCGTCACCTTCTTCCCGTTCTTGAGCACCAGCAATTCGGGAAGCTTCGGGAACGGATTCGCCAGCGCTTCGTCGTAGTTCGCGTGATTCGGATCGGCGTCATTGCCACTCGGCCCCGGCCGCAGCGCAGTGATGCCGAGTTGCTGCATCATGTGGCGATGATCATCCTGCGTCGTCCAGGATTTCGTATCGACCGGCGATGCAGACTGTGACTGCGCCGTCGTCGACGTGAAGACGGTGACGAGACTGAGGATGCTGACAAGCGTCAGCGCGCGGCGCATCGGAAGGAAGGTCATGGCAGGCCGGGGTGTGTCGGAGACCGTTGGCGTGTGTATCAATGATACTGACAAAGTTTCACGCGCACGATGCTTGGAATTCCAACAGCAGGAGCTTGGAATTCCAACGACCATCACACACACACGCAGTCACTGGCGGAACGACTGAGTCACCATATGATAGGTGCCATGCCGTCGGCCTGTCTCGCCACCCATTATGCTCACATGACGTCGCGCGGCCGGACGATGGACCGTTCAGGTCGGTCAGAGCGCCGCACGGGTGAGCGTGCCGTCCACGAGACGCCAGATTCCCAGCGGATTCGCATCGCGGAGCGCTTCTGGCAGCGCCAGCGAGGGGAACCCCTGGAAGCAGACCGGTCGCGCAAACCGTTCGAGCGATGCGGTACCGACGGACGTGGAACGCGAATCGGTGGAGGCGGGATACGGCCCGCCGTGTTGCATGGCCGGACTCACTTCCACGCCGGTGGGCACACTGTTGACGACCAGTCGTCCAACCTTGCGCTCCAGTTGGCGCACGAGCGGCGCGTGATCGAGCAAATCGTCGGGGTTCGCAAACAGCGTGGCGGTCAACTGGCCTTCGATGGCGGCTGCCACTGCGGTGAACTCGTGGACCGACGAGACGACCACGAGCATCGACACCGGCCCGAAGATCTCCTCGCGCAGCGCGCGCTGCTTCACGAACGTCGCGCCATCGGTGAGGAGCAGCCCGGGACGCATGCGACTTCCGTCGAGCGGCGTCGCGGCGAACGCCGGGCGTGCGCCAACCGACGTGGCGCGACGAATTCCATGGTCGTACGAGTCGGCGAGCCGCGCATACAGCGGTGTGCCCGGCGCAGCCTGCTCCAGCAACTGCGCCAGTTCATCGCGAAAACGGTCGAACTGATCGGCACGCTGCTCGTCACGTACCGCGACAATGACGCCCGGATTCGTGCAGAACTGCCCGACGCCCTGCGTGACGGACTGGGCGAGCATGGTCGCCACTTCGGTGCGTCGCTCGCGCAGCGCCGACGGAAACACGAACACCGGATTCACGCTGCCCATCTCGGCGAACACCGGAATGGGCTCCGGCCGTGCGGCTGCGGCATCGAGGAGTGCCCGCCCGCCGCGCAGCGAGCCGGTGAACCCCACCGCTGTCGCCAACGGGTGACGCACCATCGCCATACCCACATCGGTGGACCATCCATGCAACATGGAAAACACACCGGCGGGCATGTCGCAGGCGTGCACGGCGCGTTCGATGGCAGCGGCAACGATGCGCGACGTGCCGGGCTGCGCGGGATGTGCCTTGTACACGACGGGGCAGCCGGCGCCGAGTGCGGCCACGGTGTCGTTGCCGGCCGCACCAAACGCGAGCGGAAAGTTGCTGGCACCGAACACCGCGATCGGGCCGAGCGGTACCAGCATGCGCCGGATATCCGGCCGAGGAAGCGGTGTGCGTTGCGCGTCGGCGCGATCGATGCGCGCCTCGACCCAGGAACCTTCCTCGATCGCCGTGGCAATGAGCCCGATCTGGTTGACGGTGCGCGCCCGCTCCCCGTCTATGCGCGCCATGGGCAGCCCGGTTTCGGCGTGTGCGCGCGGACCCAGCTCAGCGGCCACCGACTCGATCTCACTCGCGATGCGTCGCAGGAACACGGCGCGCTCGCGGCCCGTTCGCTCTCGATAGGTCGCGAACGCACGTTCGGCCGCGATGAACGCCTCGCCGACGTCATCAGCGGTGGATTCCTGGAACGGCGGCTCGAGTGTGTCGCCCGTGGCGGGGTTCACGGCGTGAAAGGTTCGCGTGGTATCCATGCTGCCAACGGTGCACTGTGTGAAGGTGAAACGGCAAGCGCCATCACCGATCGCGTCGTCGACGCGCTGGCGCAAACCATTACGGAGACGTTGTGACGACGATGAAGCTCTATCGCACACAGGCTGGCGCCGTGTTGGAAACGACCGAAGGGCGCATGCTGCTCCCGGATGACTGGGACGCGCTCCTGTGCCATGAGGACCTGCCCGCCTGGCTGGAGTCGCGGCGGGGCGGTGCAACCTACGCGCAACCACTCGAGGCGCTGGCACCAGTGGTCAGCCAGGAGGTGTGGGCGGCCGGTGTCACCTACCTCCGCAGCCGGTCGGCACGCGTGGAGGAATCCAGGGACGCCGGCGGCGGCTCGTTCTACGATCGCGTGTACGACGCGGCGCGACCGGAGCTTTTCTTCAAGGCGGCGGGATGGCGCGTGCGCGGACCCGGTGACGAGGTGCGCATTCGCCGCGATGCGCAGTGGAGCGTGCCCGAACCGGAGATCGCGCTGTGCATCAACCCCCGGGGACGCATCGTCGGCTATACCATCGGTAACGATATGAGCTCGCGCGATATCGAAGGGGAGAATCCGCTGTACCTGCCGCAAGCCAAGACGTACAACGGCTCGTGCGCGCTGGGGCCGGCCATACTCATTGGCGACGAACTCCCGCCCACGACGTCGATTACCATTCGCATCGAGCGGGGCGGGGAACAGGTGTTCGATGGGTCAACGACCTGGTCGCGCATGCGCCGCACGCCGCAGGAACTGGTCGAGTGGCTCTATCGCGAGAACTCCTTCCCGAACGGCTGCGTGCTGCTCACCGGAACCGGCGTCGTCCCGCCCGATGCATTCACGTTGGCCGCCGGCGACGTCATCACGATCGATGTCGCCGCCATCGGCACGCTGCAGAACACGGTGGCTGCCACATGACCCGGTTCAACAACGCACGCACGCGCCTGGCAGTCGTGGCGTGTTCGGTGGCGATCGCGGCCTGTGCGCACGGCGCCACGAAGCCCGCGGCGACCACCCTGCGCGATGCCTATCAGGGAGCGTTTCTCATGGGCACGGCGGTGAACGATGCGATCGTGTCCGGCACCGACACGGCTGCGCGCGATCTCACGACCCGGCACTTCAATACCATCACCGCCGAGAACGTGCTCAAGGCGGGACCGCTCAACCCGACGCCCGGCGTCTGGAACTTCGGACCCGCCGACGCCTTCGTGGCATTCGGCCAGCAGCACAAGATGTTCATCGTCGGCCACACGCTGGTGTGGCACAACCAGACGCCGGCGTGGTTCTTCACCGACTCCGCCGGGAAGCCCAGGTCGCACGATGCGCTGGTGGAGCAACTGCGCAGCCACATCCAGACGGTGGCCGGGCGCTACGTCGGCCGTATTCACGCCTGGGACGTGGTGAACGAAGTGATCGACAACGATG
>CAZPON010000016.1:0-23634 GCA_964588045.1 uncultured Gemmatimonas sp. | reverse complement strand
GAGGAGATCTCGGCCCTCACCGGCGTTGGCATTTCCGCGCTCAAGATGCGCGTGCAGCGAGCCTGCACGCGCTTGCGCGCCCTGCTCGAAGCCCATCTCCTGACCTGACGTTTGACTCATGAGCCTTCCATGACTGCCATGCGCGATCCAATCGAACCTTCGCTTCCCGACTGGGTTGGCGATGCCCTGCGTGAGCCCGTCGCCAGCCGCGCCGGCGCCCGGACACGCATCATGGAAGCCGTGCGCGGACTCCCGGCGCCGCGGCGCATGACCGCCCCCATGCGCCCATCGCGTTGGCTGCGTCGCGGATTGCTTTCACCGGTCGGCAGCGTCATGACCACCGCCGCGATGGCGCTGGTGGTCTTCATGCGGTTCGCGTCGCCCGGCGCCAGCGTATCCGACATTGTCACCGCCACGCGCGTGCTTGGTGATTCCGTGGTGCCCGCCGGCGCCGCAGCGACCGATGGGCACTGGCTGGATACGCTGCGTATTGTCGAATTCGTGATCCGCGGCAGCTCGGTGCGTGCCGCCGATGTGATCGGTGAATTCAATCAGTGGCGGCGCGGCGCGACACCGCTCGCATCAGCCGGCCACAACGAGTGGCGCGCCCGCGTGCTGGTGCCACGCGACGCGCTCGAGGTGGCCTACCTGGTGAACGATGCGCAGGTCATACCCACCGAGCCGCTGTCGGCGCGAGCTATGCGCGCGACTTCGCCGGCCTGGTGAGCTCGCGCAGGGCGTCCTTCCCTACCCACCGTTCCGCTTGCACGTCTGATGCCGCCAGGCGCGCGGCGAGTGCGATCGACGCCTTCTTCAAGGCGGCATTGCGACGGCCGATGCTGCGCAACGCCCAGTTCACGCCTTTCCACACGAAGTTGCGCTCATCGCTCGCTGCGCGTTCGATCAACGTGAGCCCTTCCAGGAATCGTGCGTCGGGTTCGGCCTTGTCGTGCAACGCCAGGCTGGCCAGCAACGCGAACGCTGCGCGCTTCTGATACTCGTCTCGACGCGTGCTCCACGTGCGCACCATCGCCCACGCGTGCGGCGTCTGGTCGAACAGCTTGAAGCAGAGCGTGTCGACAACGCCCCAGTTGTCGAAGTCGCGACACCAGCGATCCATCTGCGTTGCCGTGACGCGCTGTGGATCATCCACGAACGACGCCAGCAATCGCGCTTCATACACGCCCGTTTGCCACAGCGCTTCGGCCAGGTCGTGGTCGCGCCCGGCTTGCCTGGCCACCACCTGGATGTTTGCCAGCGACACACCCAGCGCGTTGGTGGCGGTGATGCCGAACCGTGCGAGGTTGTCGAAATCCTTTTTCGTGCGCCTCTTCGTCAGCAACGCCAACGCCGACTTGGCGTCCATGGCTTCTGCAGGCGTGCTCGCTCGCCTGGCCGGCGTCATGCGTCGTCCGGCACGCGGTTCGCACCTCGCCGCATCGTCATGGACGCAACGGCGTCGCGCTGAAATTGCGGAATGCGGTGACGGCGTCGCGCTTCACCCAGAGGCCGACACGCCCTGATGGCGCCGCATCGAGTGTGTGCTCGAGCTGGACCGACGGCACGCCAACGATCGATGCGCTGAGCTGCCGATCGCGAATGGTCACCACGAGTTCATGCCATTCCTGGAGCGGCAGCTTCATCGTCCCCGTGCCGTGCACGATCCGCTGGCGCTCGCCGTTCGCATATCGCCACAGCGCAAGGTCACCGTCCTTGGTGTTGTAGCGCGCGTACAGGTACTCGCCGGTTGGCTGCAGGTTGAACACCAGGCCGGCGTTCTGGTCGGACTCGCCACCGAGCATGCTGAACTGAACGCGCAGCGTACCGCCGGCGAAGGTCTGCACGCCCGTCGCCACGGCCAGCGGGAACGCACCGTCCGCAGCGCCGTTGCGCACAAAGACGTCGTTGGGCGCGCCGAAGAGCTGCAGGCTGGCGCGCAGGAGGGCGTCGGGGGTGGTCTTGCCGGTCCACTTGGTGCCGTCGACGGTGATGGTCGGGACGCCCTGCAACCGGGTCCCATCGACAACAATGATGGGCGGTCCTTCGGCGACTTCGGTCCAATGGCCAGTCACGCCCACCAGACCGGTCGACACCTGGGACTGGTCCAGGAACGGCACAATGAGGAAAGCGGCCAGCATCGAAGGCCGGGCGCGACGGGCTGCGTCGGAAGGGAGCATGGGGAAATCGTGCGACGCGGACCGCCGTCCCGGAAGCCCACGGCACGTTTCCCTGCCTTTCGAAGTGACCGCCGTGGGTCTCGGCGAGTTACTGGGCGTCCCTGCCCTCCGGCCGTGTATCCTTCTGCATTCGCGCGCCGTTCCCATGGCGCCTCCCTCGCGCCACTGATCCCCTCTTCATGTCGCTGTTGACCCGTATTCCCGGCGGAACCACCGCTGTCGCCGCCGTCGCGACGCTCCTCGTCCTGTCCGGCTACTCACTCTTATGGATGGGCGGCGTCACCTCGGCTGCGATCCTGCTGGTGGTCGGCTATGTGATCGCCGTTCCCCTGACGCTGGTCACGTACGCCAGCACCGCCGTCGCGACGACGTCACGGAGTCCGGCCACCGACGCCGACCCGCCGCCCTATCGCATTGCGGCCCTCGTCGGCCTCGTGGTGTTCCTGCTGTACGTCCTCACCCTGGCGCCCACCACGGCCATGTGGGACACCAGCGAGTACATCGCCGCCGCCAAGACCCTCGGCATTCCGCACCCGCCGGGCAATCCGGTGTTCGTGCTGGTCGCCCATGCGTTCGCCGCGCTGCCGTTCCCCGTCAGCTACGCCGAGCGTGTGAACCTGCTCGCGGCGACCACGAGCGCGATGTCGGCCGCGCTCTGGTTTCTCGTTGCGCATCGTTCGCTCGCCGGCTGGTCGCTCGCCCGCACGCCGCGACTGGTCATTGCCGTTGCCTGTGCATGGATCGGCGCGACGGCGTTCACGGTGTGGAACCAGAGCGTGGTCAACGAGAAGGTCTACACGCTCGCCATGCTCGGCCTGGCCGCGACGTCATGGACGGCGTTGCGCTGGCACGATGCGCCGCCGCAGTCACGCCGCGCCGACGGACTCCTGCTGCTGATCGCCTACCTGTGCGGACTCGGCTACGCCAATCATCCGGCGGGCTTCCTGCCCTTGCCGGCGTTCGGCCTGTTCCTGTTGCTGCGTCGCCCGGCCACGCTGCTGCGCTGGAAGCTCATTGCCGGATGCGCGGCAGTTCTGTTCGTGGGACTGACGCCGTTCGCGTTCATGCCCATTCGCGCGGCGCACTTTCCTGGAATCAACGAAGGCAACCCCACCGCCTGCCTGAACGGACCGGAAATCGGCTGCACGCTCAGCGCCGAGACCATCTCGCGCGTGTCACAGATCGTCCAGCGCGAACAGTACGGCGGACACGCCGTGGCGACGCGACAGGCGCCAATCGGCGCGCAGGTCGGCATGTGGTGGCTGTACTTCAAGTGGCAATGGATGCGCGACGCGTGGAGCGAGCATCCTGGTGCACAACTCGCGCTGGCCGTGCTGTTCCTCGGGCTGGGCGCGTTGGGCGGGCTGGTGCACTACCGGCGCGACCCGAGTTCATTCGCGTTCGTGGGGCCGCTCATCTTCACGCTCACACCCGCGCTGATCGTCTACCTGAACTTCAAGTACGGTCACTCGCAGGCGCTGGAGCTGGGCGAAACCGTGCCGCGCGAAGTGCGTGACCGCGATTACTTCTACCTGTGGAGCTTCGCCACGTGGGGACTCTGGGCCGGCCTTGGTGTCGGCGCCATCTGGCAGTGGACGGCACAGCGTGTCGACAAGGCCAGTGCGCGCGCCTGGCAACTGGCTTCGCCGGTGCTGCTCATCGCGCTGGTACCGCTCGTGACGAACGCGTGGGACGCGTCACGCAAGGGACAGACATTCACGGCGGAATGGGCGCGCGACCTGCTGCAGTCGGTCGAACCCTACGGCATTCTCATCACGGCCGGCGACAACGATTCGTTTCCGGTGTGGTATGCACAGCAGGTCGAGGGGGTGCGACGCGATGTCACCATCGCGCTCATTCCGTACCTCAACATGGACTGGTACGCGCACCAGCTCATTCGCGAACGCGTGGAGAAGTACGACGGATCGGGCATTGCCGCCTACGACGCGCTGGGGCACGAACAGCCCACCGGACCGGTCATGGCGCTGACCCCGGCGCAGGCGGATTCCATGCCGCCTGCCGTGCAGCTTTCGCAGCCGGCCGGCTTCAAGGCCGGCAACATCGAAGCCACGATCCCCGCCGGCATCATCACGCGTGACCAGCTGATGGTGTTGCAGTTCATCAAGGACGCGTTCCCCAAGCGTCCCATTCATTTCAGCATCGGCCCGTACCCGAGGTCGCTCGGACTCGGCGACTACGTCGTCACCCAGGGACTTTCCCAGCGCCTGCTGGACCAGAAAGCGAAGGACAATCCCGCGTACGTGCAGTTCCCCGGCGGCTATGTCGATGTCACACGCACCCAGCAACTCTGGGATCGCTACAAAGCCCCCGCCGCACTCATCCACCAGCGTCGCTGGATCGACGATGCGTCGGTGAGCATTCCGGGTGCGTACATGCAGACTGCACAGATCCTGGCGTACGGTGTCGCCGAGCGTGGTGATACGGTGCGCGCGGATTCGTTGATCCTGCAGGTGCGCGCAATGGCAAGGGCAGCGAATCTCGGCAGGTGACCGCTGGGAACTGACTAACGCGGATAACGCGGACGGGCGCGGATTGCTCCGTGTGCATCGAGGGCTCCGATCGTCGCCAAGAATATCTGTTGTTGTTGTTAAAACAACAAAGCGTTTTCTCGGTTAGCGCCGTCACCCTCCGAACACACGGAGCAATCCGCGCCCGTCCGCGTTATCCGCGTCAGTCAGTTCAGCTCAGCCACTCCTTCCAGGCCGTTTCCGCGAGCCCGATGGAAAGCTTGGCCTGCAGGCGCACCAACGGCTGCTGCAGGAGCAACGGCTCGTCGGCGAGGATGGTGAGCCATCGCTCCTCGCCGTACAGGGCCGTGCGAAGCCCCAGGTCGGCGAACCGCTTCGACTCGCGGTCGATGAGCTTCTCCACGCCGAACTTCTGCGCGAAGCGCTTGAGTTCCCCGACGGATGCGGCGCGCTCGGCCAGGTCCACGAAATGCACCTTGATGCGGCGCTCGGCGAAGAAGCGTTGGGCTTTGCGGGTATCGGCGTTTTTCTTCGTGCCGAAGATCTGCACCTGGATGTCGGTCGGCTTGGTGCTCATCGTGCCCTCATGACATTGCCGCTTCGGCGATGGCCCGCTTCTCGTCGTCGAACGCGCCTTCGCTGCGCGACACAACCAGCGTGGCGACGCCGTTGCCAATGAGATTGGTGATCGCGCGCGCCTCGGACATGAACCGATCGACGCCCAGCAGGAGCGCGACGCCCTCGACGGGAATGGTGTTGGTGGCCGCCAGCGTGCTGGCCAGCACGATGAACCCCGAGCCCGTCACGCCCGCCGCGCCCTTCGACGTGAGCATCAGGATGCCCAGCAGCGTGAGCTGCTGTCCGATGCCGAGATCGATGTTGTAGACCTGCGCAATGAAGATCGCGGCCATCGACAGGTAGATGCTCGTGCCGTCGAGGTTGAACGAGTACCCGGTGGGAATGACGAGTCCCACGACCGGCTTGGCGCAGCCGTAGCGCTCGAGCTTCTCGAGCATGCGCGGCAGCGCGGCTTCCGAGCTCGACGTGCCGAGCACCAGCAGGATTTCCTCGCGGATGTAACGGAGGAACCGCAGCAGCCTGAATCCGTACGCACGGCAGATCAGCGCCAGCACGACGAATATGAACAGCGTCATCGTCAGGTACACGTCCAGCATCAGCCGGCCCAATGGCAGCAGCGTCTTGAGGCCGAACGTGCCGACGGTGTACGCCATCGCACCGAACGCGCCAATGGGCGCGACCTTCATGACGATGGCCACGATGCGGAAGAACACGGCTTGCAGTCGCGCCAGCAGGTCGGCAATGTCGCGTCCCGCGTCGCCAACCGCCGTGAGCGCCACGCCAAACAGCACGGAAAAGAAGACGACTGGCAGCAGGTCGCCCGATGCAAACGCGCCCACGACGTTGGACGGCACGATATGCAGCAGGAACTCGAGCGTACTCTGCTGCGCGCCGGCGGCGGTGTACTTCGACACGTCACCGGTGGCCATCGACGAGATGTCGAGTCCCGCGCCGGGCTTGGTGATGTTGACGATCACCAGTCCGATCAGCAGCGCGATCGTCGACACAACCTCGAAATACAGCAGGGCCTTGCCCCCCACGCGCCCGAGCCTGCGCAGGTCGGCCATCGACGCGATACCGTGCACGATGGTGAGGAAGATGATCGGCGTGATCACCATCTTCACGAGATTGATGAACGTGTCGCCGAGGGGCTTGAGCTTCCTGGCGAAGTCCGGAGCGACGACGCCGAGCGTGATGCCGATCGTGACCGCGACGAGGACCTGGAAGGTCAGATTGCGGGCTATCCGGTTCATCAAGGATTTGACTGCGGGGGAACTGCGAGGACCGGCGGGCTCAACTGCGGGTGAACTAATTACTGCAGTCAGTGCAGTTTTTGCAGGGCGATGAGTCCGACGCGGATCATCACCGTCGCCGCCAGAAGGGCGATGCTGGCGGCGGTCACCTTCGCGCCACCGGCGTCGCACCCCGTCGCTCCCCAGATCGCGAGCAGCGCGCCCGCGCCGCCGAGCAGTCCGCTGCCAACCAGGACCACCGGCATCGCGCCGAGCGAATCACGCAGTCGCCACGGCGTCACGCCGCGCGCTTCGAGCTGCGGTCGCAGGATACCATGCCCCACCATGCCGGCCACCAACATCGTCAGTAGCGCGAGACTCAGGGCGCTGACGGTCAGCTCGGCGACACTCGGACATGCATCGGTGGGCACAGGCACCTGGGTGGCGGGAAAGACACGGGCGGGACACCAACCCTATCTTACCAGCGTCTTTCGTCTCCCGTCTCTTGTTCTTGTCTCCCGTCTCCCGTCTCCTGTCTCCCGTCTTCCCCCGTACCTATCAGCCGGCCTGGTGGCTCCCCGGTCCGCACAGCGCCACGCTGTGGGGTCGCCTGGGGCGGCGCGAGCCGCGGCTTCCGGTGCGCACGGAGCGGTGGGACACACCGGACGGCGACTTTCTGGATCTGATACGCCTGGACGGACCGACGCCGGAAGCACCGCGGGTGCTGCTCCTGCACGGACTGGAGGGAGGCGCGCACTCGCACTACGCCAAGGCCATGTTCAGAGAAGCCAAGGCGCGCGGCTGGGCCGCCGATCTGCTCCTGTTTCGCTCGTGTGGTTCGGAACAGAACCGATTACCGCGCAGCTATCACTCGGGAGAAACGGGCGATCCTCGGTTTGTCATCGAACGATTGGACCGGGAATACCGCGGCGTGCCGCTCGGCGTCGTGGGGGTGTCGCTGGGCGGCAACGTCCTCTGCAAGCTGTTGGGCGAGGACGGCGATCTCGTGAGCAACAATATGAAGGCTGCCGTGGCCATGTCGACGCCGTTCGACCTGGCGCGCGCCTCGCGCCACCTCGGGCGCGGCTTCGGATTGGTCTACGAGCGGTTCTTTCTCCGTTCGCTTGTGCGCAAGGCGCTGTCCAAGATCGACCGGCATCGCGATCTCGCTGCGCTGACTGCGGTGCGACGCGCCCGCACGCTGTGGGAGTTCGACGACCAGTTCACCGCGCCGCTGCACGGATTCCGGGACGCCGCCGACTACTACGCGCGCGCCAGTTCGTTGTCGTTCCTGGGCGGCATTCGGCGTCCGACACTGCTGCTGAGTGCCGTGGACGATCCGTTCCTGCCGGCGGATGTGCTCGACCAGGTGCGGGCGATCGCGGCGGGCAATGACGCCATCACGATCGAGTTTCCCGATCGCGGCGGGCACGTGGGCTTCACGGCGGGCACGCGTCCATGGGCGCCGTGGTATTACGGCGAATGGCGCGCAGCCGAGTTCCTCGCCACACATTTCCACGCTCACGTGAACGGGGAGCGCGCATGACCAACCGACGGAGCCGGCTCACCTGGTGGGTGATGGCCGAAGTCATCGCCGTGCTGCTCGTCATCGCCTGGTTTGCCTGGCCGCGCAACCCGGGGCCTGACGTTGACCACGGTGCAACCGCGCCGGTTACGCGCGACTCGTCGGTGCGCACGGCGGCAGACGTCGCGATGGGAACACAGGCCGAGTTCGACACGCTCATCACGGACCTGCGTTCGCTCGACAGCACGATCGCCGTCGACCTGCGTTACCGCGGCGCCGACAACTTCACCGGTGCACCGCTGCCCGGTTACGAAGGGAATCGCGCCTTGCTGCGGCGCGAGGCGGCCGCAGCCCTGGTTCGGGTGCAGGCCGCGCTCGCGGCCGACGGACTGGGACTCCTTGTCTACGACGGCTATCGTCCAGTGCGTGCCACCGAGGCGATGGTTGCCTGGACGGTGCGCGAGCATCGCGAAAGCCTCGTCACCGATGGGTACATCAGTGATCGCAGCCGGCACAACCTGGGGGTGGCGATCGACTGTACGCTGATCAACCTGCAGTCGCGCGAACCGCTGGAGATGGGCACGCCCTTCGATACCTTCTCAACCGACGCACATACGGCCAACGCGACGGGAGTCGTGGCCGCCAATCGCGCAAAGTTCGTGGCCGCGATGGAGCGCGAGGGGTTCAGGAACTATGACCAGGAGTGGTGGCACTTCATGTACGACGTGCCGGAGTCGTCATTGCGCCGTTTCGATATCGTGATCCGTTGATCGACGTTGTGTCGATCGATACGCTGTTCTCTTTCGCAGGAAGCCCCTTGTGACCGTTGCATCGTTGGCGGTACTGATCGTCGGACTGGTGATGGGCGTGTTCGCCATGCTGTACGGCACCGAGCGCCGCGTGCAGCACGCGCGGGCGATCAAGCCGCATGAGCGCACCAGTGAGCATGATCCGGCCGCCGAACCCTCCCCGTTCTTCAACCTCGCCACCATCGCGGCGTTCAGCGTCGGCTTCGGCTTGACGGGATATTTCCTTGCGCGCTACAGCGCGTGGCCAGCGGCCGCACAGGTGGGCGTGGCGGCACTCGCTGGTGGCGCAGCGCTGGCGGTGCAATCGGTTCTCATTGCACGGTGGGCCATTCCGGGTGCGCGGGCCGACCACGTCGATGAGCGCTACCTGCTGCAGGGCACCCTGGCGCGCATCACCAGCGATGTCCCCCGCGACGGCGTCGGTATGCTGCGTTATGCGCTCGACAACCGGGAGTTCGACCTGCCGGCCCGCATGCTGGATGGCGAGCCGGCCGCAGCGGGCACCGATGTCGTCATCGACCGGGTCGAAGCGGGCGTCGGGTACGTGGAGCTGTGGTCGCGCGTGGAGGCGCGGTTGTAGATGTCGCCCGTCGGTCTGGCCAACAGTTGGAACTGGACCGACGCGTGGATATTCATCGGGGCGTTTCTCTGCATTCGCATTGCGTTCATCTGGATTGCCACCAAGGCGTTCGTGATGATGATCCCCGATGGCGACACGTGCCTCATGTGCGACAGCGAAACCCTGGCGATCCAGCGCGACGGATGGTGGCGCATGCTGGGCCCCCGGTTTCGCCGGAGCTGGTGTATCACCTGCGGCTGGGAAGGTGTGCTGCGCCGGTCGGCAGTGCCGTCGGTCTTCGCGCCGAGCTACGAAGCGCGCGCGGTGGCGAAGAGCGTGAGCCAGTCGGGCCAGTTGCCGCTCAGCTCGAAGAAGTCGTCGAAATAGTCGAGACCGCGTTCCTCGAGCAGGTCGATGAGGTCGGTGAGACTGGTTTCGCCGACGAGCGGCCCGATCACGATGAGGTCCGCCTCGACGCGGAATTCGTCGGCGGTCAGCCCGAGTGCTTCGTCGAAGCCCTGGCGGGTGAGTTCGGCACGCTCGAACGCCGAGCGCCGGATGGCGAGACTGGGTGCCGTGTTGCTGACAGGCAGTGGCATGGGCAGGTGCTGGTGAACGGCGACGGCACGATCCGTGTGAATCCGTGCGCAACGGTTAAGGATATAGGCTATGACATATAGGCTATGACGGACCACATCGCATCCCCCGATCTGGCGGCACTCGAAGCGACCTTCGACGTGCTCGTGATTGGCGGCGGGCATGCCGGCACGGAGGCCGCCGTCGCGGCCGCGCGCGCGGGGGCGAGCGTGGCGCTCGTCACGGGTGCGCTCGAACAGATCGGGCAGTTGTCCTGCAACCCGGCCATCGGCGGCATTGCGAAGGGCACCGTGGTGCGCGAGGTCGACGCGCTTGGCGGCATCATGGCGCGCGCCACCGATCTGGCGTCGGTGCAATTCCGCATGCTCAATACGGGCAAGGGTCCGGCCGTATGGGCGCCGCGCGCGCAGTGCGACCGCGGGCTCTACCGGCGCGCCGTGCGGGCGTTGCTCGAGGCCCAACCGCGACTCACCACCATCCAGGGGATGGTCGGGCGCCTGCTGTTCGACCACACCGGCGCGCGCGTGTTCGGCGTGGAAACGCTCGAAGGCCGCCGCTTCGGTGCGCGCGCGGTCGTGCTCACCACCGGCACGTTCGGACGGGGCCAGATGCACATCGGCACCAGCACCCGCGTGAGCGGCGGTCGCGCCGGCGAAGCATCATCGACACACCTCGGCGCGCAGCTCGATGCGGTCGGACTCACCACCGAACGCTTCAAGACGGGCACGCCACCGCGCATCGACGGCCGCTCGGTTGCCCTCGACACGCTCCCGCGCCAGCACAGCGAGATCGAGTCGTTCGACTACTCGTGGTCGCACTTCTGGACGACGCCTCGGCGCACCGGCGACGTCACGCGCCATCCGGAGCAGATGCCGTGCTACCTCACGTGGCTCGAGGCAGCCGGCACGTCACTCATCGCCACGCACATCGGCGAATCGGCGATGTACGGCGGCGCGATCTCTTCGCGCGGCCCGCGCTACTGTCCGAGCGTCGAGGACAAGGTGGTGAAGTTTCCCGAGGCCGAGCGACATCAGTTGTTTCTCGAGCCGGAAGGACACGACACGCACGAGATGTACGTGAATGGCCTGTCGACGTCGCTGCCCGTTGCCGTGCAATTGGCGGTGATGCGCACCATCAAGGGACTGGAACAGGTGCAGATGACGCGCGCGGGCTACGCGGTGGAGTACGACTACTATCCGCCCACGCAACTCGATGCCTCACTGCAGTCGCGTGCGATCGCCGGACTCTGGTTCGCGGGTCAGGTGAACGGCACGACGGGCTACGAGGAAGCCGCCGGGCAAGGCGTGATGGCGGGACTCAATGCCGCGCGATGGGTACAGGAGCGCGACGCGATCGTGCTCGGCCGCGAGTCGAGTTACATCGGCGTGCTGATCGACGACCTGGTCACGCGTGGTGTGGATGAGCCCTATCGCCTGTTCACGTCGCGCAGCGAGTTTCGCCTGACGGTGCGACAGGACAACGCGGTGTCGCGTCTGTCGTCGACAGCAATCGACGCCGGACTGTACTCGGATGAAGAGCGCGAGATCGCCGAGTCCCGCGTGTCGAGTGTGCGCATCGCGATGGAGCTGGCCGATGCAACCAGCGTGACGCCGGAACGTGCGGCACCGGTGCTCGCAGCGGCAAACTCGGCGCCGCTGGTGCATGCGGTACGCGCATCGGAGTTGGCGAAGCGCACCGGCGTGTCATTGCGCGCGGTGCTGGCGAGCGTTGGCGTGGGCGGCGACTTGCCCGCCGATGCGTTGATCGGTGCAGACCTCGAGCTCAAGTACGCGGGTTACTTCAGTCGTGAACGTGCGCGTGCGACGCGTATGCGCGCGATGAGTGCGCTGGAGCTGTCGGCCACGCTGGATTTCCTGGCGATGCGTACGCTGTCGACGGAAGCTCGGCACAAGCTGCACGCGATTCGGCCGAGCTCGCTGGGCCAGGCCTCGCAGATCCCGGGTATCAGTCCATCGGACCTGCAGAACCTGGTGATTGAGGTGGAGCGCCAGAGGCGGTGAGCCACCTGCTCACACTCGGCCCTGCGTTGCTCACCGCTCCCGGAGTCCCCGGACGGCTGATCAGGGGGTTTAGGACTCATAGCGCATATATGTTCGCGTAGTAGTTCGATGATGTTGCGATGATGGTGGTATAAATTGAACTCCGTAACCGTCCTGTCCCACCTTTCAGCGTGGAAGAGTGGCGGTATGTGCAAGTTGACTGGCCTTGAACGTCTCCCAGAGACACCAGACCCCTGGAGGGGATCATGAATCGTTCGACACAGAACTATACTCGCACTGCCAAGCTCCTGCGCGGAGTGCATGTCGCGACCATCGCGGCCGGGCTGCTGGGAATGGGAGCATACGCGGCGCGCGTGGGCGCGCAGGTGGCCGCGCCGCCGATTCCGGCGATCACGGTGACGGCCCGCGGGGAAGTGCAGGTCACACCTGACCGCGGACGCGTTCAGGTGGGCATCGAAACCCGGGCGAAGACTGCGGCGCTGGCGGCCAGTGAAAACAGCACCAAGCAGACGGCGATCCTGGCGGCTATCAGGGCGCTGGGCATTCCGGCCAGCCAGATCACGACGCTCAACTTCAATGTCTCGCCGGTTCAGCGATATGATGACAAGGAGCGTCGGGTGGTGATCGACGGGTACCAGGTGAACAACACCGTGCAGGTGGTCACGGACAAGCTCGAGCAGACCGGCCCGATCATCGATGCGGCGCTCGCCAGCGGGGCGAATCGGGTGGCCGGGCTCGATTTTCTGGTGAAGGATCCGAGTCGCGCGCGGGACAGTGCGTTGGCGCAGGCTGTGGAATCGGCGCGGAGACAGGCCGAGGTGGCGGCCAGGGCTGCGGGCGGCTCGCTGGGGGAGCTGCTGGAGATTCATGTCAACGAATACGAGCGGCCGGATCCTCGCCCGATGTTGGCCATGTCGGCGCGGGCGGATATGGCCGGCGCACCGCCGACGCCGATCAGCGAGGGAACCACCACCGTTGCGGTGGGAGTGAGCACGCGGTGGCGGTTCGTGCGTTAAGGTTGTGCGGACCGGGTTGTTGTTCCACGTGAAACACCAATCACTTTCACGCGAGCATGGTGAGCGGGGGCGGGCGCCCCTATACTTCGCCTCCCGCCTTCAACTGCGCGGACCAGCCCGCCCCCTCCCTCATCGCCTCGACGTCACTCGTGGGTCGCATCCTCGCTATCGCCAACCAGAAAGGTGGAGTCGGTAAGACCACCACCGCCGTCAATCTCGCCGCGTCGCTCGCGGTGGCAGAGGAGCGGGTGCTCCTGATCGATGCGGACCCTCAGGGGAACGCTACCAGCGGATGTGGCCTGCCGCGCGAAGGCCTGGACTTCACGACCTATGACGTCCTGATTGGCGACGCCACCTTCGACCAGGCCGTCGTGCGGGGGGTGCAGTTCAAGCATCTGGACGTGATGCCGGCAACACCCGACCTCGCCGGCGCTGAGGTCGAGCTGGTGGATGATCCCGAACGGGTGGCGCGCATGCGCAACGTCCTGGCGCCGGTGCGCGATCGCTACGACTACATCCTGATCGACTGTCCGCCGTCGCTCACGCTGATCACGCTCAACATGCTGGTGGCCGCCGACGCGCTCCTCATTCCGCTGCAGTGCGAGTACTTCGCGCTCGAGGGGCTGTCACAGTTGATGGCCACGGTGCAGCGCGTCCAGGAGTCGCTCAACCCGTCGCTTCATGTCGACAGCGTGCTCCTCACGATGTACGACGCCCGCCTGAATCTCTCGCGCCAGGTCGCCACGGACGCGCGCGAGCACTTTGGCGATCTGGTCTTCAAGACGGTGGTGCCACGGAATATTCGATTGGCAGAAGCGCCAAGTTTTGGTAAGCCGATCGTGGTGTATGACGTGGCGTCGGTGGGCGCACAGGCCTACATGGCCGTAGCCCGGGAGATCCTGGATCGCGATCGGGCTCGGGCGAACGAACCACCCGAGGTAACGTCGGGTCCGTCGGCCGCAGTGACGGCTTCATCGAATGCTTCTCCGGAGTCTCGCCTGTGAACCCTCCCGAAACCCCTCGCCGGCTCGGCCGCGGTCTCGATGCCCTGCTGGCGCGTCGAGAGCCCGCCCGCGAACCCGCACCCGTGCCGACACGCGGTGAAGGTGACGCCCACTCGGCTACCGAACATTCACCGAAAGCGCCCCCCCCCCTCCAGACGATTCCGCTCGCGCAGATTCGGGCCAACCCGTATCAGCCGCGCAAGGAATTCCGGCCTGAGGACCTGGCCGACCTCGAATCGAGCCTGCGCACCAGCGGATTGCTCCAGCCCATCACCGTGCGCCCAGCGCCCACCGGGTCGGGCTTTGAGCTGATTGCGGGCGAACGTCGCTTTCGGGCCGCGACGCGCCTGGGCTGGACGGAGATTCCTGCGATCGTGCGGGAAACGGACGATCGCACGCTGCTGACGCTGGCGATGGTCGAGAATCTGCAGCGGGCCGATCTCGATCCGATCGAGGAAGCGGACGGCTATCACCGGCTGATGGAGGAGTTCCAGCTTTCGCAGCAGGAGGTCGCCGATGTGGTCGGTAAGGACCGCTCGACGGTCGCCAACGCCCTGCGGCTGCGGCAGTTGCCGGCCGCCGTGCGCCGAATGCTGCAGGAAAAGCAGTTGTCGGCGGGACACGCCCGCGCGCTGCTGCCACTGGGATCCGAGCGGGCGATCAGTGACCTGGCGCGCGAAGTGGTGGCCCAAGGGCTGTCCGTCCGTGAGGTCGAGCGGCGCGTGAACGCGGCGCGTACCAGGCCGGCGACGACCGGGCGGAAAGCCGTGGCACCGGCTCCAACCACAGCGGCTGGGGGGTCGACGGCTGAGGTGCGTCGTATCGAGGAGCTGCTCCGGAAGAAGCTGCAGACCGGGGTGCAGGTGCACCTGACCGGTAAGGATCGCGGAGAAGTCCGCATGGCGTTCTTCTCCAACGATGACCTTGAGCGCCTTCTGGGTCTCCTTGGCGTGCGCATCGATATGTAGCGACATAAACGAGACATCAATGAGCCACTATACTGCCATTTTGCGAGTACTTCGCTCCAGCACACCAGCTCTGGCGTTTGCACTCTCTGCGGCCTGCGCTGAAAAAAGCGGTGACACCGGTGCCGACTCCACCGGGTCCGCAGCGCCTATGCGCGTGGCGCTGCTCACCCCGGGACCCATCTCCGATCAGGCGTGGAACTCCGTCGCGTACGGCGGAATGGTGGCTCTTCGCGACTCGCTGGGTGCGCAGATCTCCCACATCCAGACCAAGACCCCGGCCGAGTTCGAGGAGAACTTCCGTCAGTACGGAGCGCAGGGTTACGCCATTGTCTTCGGACACGGCTTCGAGTTCCAGGATGCCGCCGTCCGCGTCGCGCCCTCGTATCCCAAGACCGTCTATATCGTGACGTCGGGGCGCGTCACCGCCGACAATGTCGCCGGCATGAGCTTTCTCTTCGAGGAGGCCTCGTATCAAGCCGGCATGATCGCTGGCGCCGTCACCAGGACGAACACCATCGGACTGCTCGGTGGACAAGAGCTTCCTCCCGTGAAGGCGAGCTTCACGGCGTTTGCGCGTGGCGCACGCGCCGTGAATCCGAACGTGAAGGTCATCACCTCGTACGTCGGCAATTGGGACGATGTCAGCGCAGGCAAGGAGCAAGCGCTTGCCCAGATCGCACGCGGCGTCGACATCATCTTCCAGAATGCCGATGCGGCCGGACTCGGGGCGTTCCAGGCCGCGCGCGAGAAAAAGATCTACGTCTTCGGTGCCAACGCGAACCAGAACGCACTCGCGCCCGATGTCGTGCTCGGCAGTGTGGTGATTGACCTGTCCAACGAGTTCATTCGAATCGGACGCGAAGTGCAGAGTGGCACATTCCACGGACGTGTCATCACGCTGGGTGTGAAGGACGACGTCGTACGTCTCGTGCTCAATCCCGCACTCATCCCGATCATTCCGCCCGATGCCATCGCGAAATCCGATTCCGTCGGTGCCTTGCTGAGGGCTGGCAAGTTCCACGCCCTCGACGATGTGCTGGCAGGGGCGGACACCGCCAAGCCCATCAAGCCATGAGCCACCCGGTCGCGCTGCGCGATGTCGTCCATGCGCTCGATGCTGAGCTGCGGACGCCCGACATTCCCGACTACGCGGGCGCGGTCAACGGACTGCAGGTCGCCAACAATGGCCAGGTCACGCGCGTGGCGGTCGCCGTCGATGCATCGCTCGCCGCCGTTGCCGAGGCCGCGCGCCTCGAGGCCGACTTGCTCATCGTGCATCATGGCCTCTTCTGGAGCGGGGCACAGCCCGTCGTCGGCGTCACCTACCAGAAACACCGCGCGCTGCTCGACAACAACATCGCGGTGTACAGCACGCACCTCCCGCTCGACGCGCACCCGACGCTTGGCAACAATGCGCGGCTCGCCGAAGCGCTGGGCCTCACGCCGTCGCATGGGTTCGGTCGCTACAAGACGCTCGATATCGCCGTCGCGGGCGAATGCGATATGGAGGCAGCGACGTTGGTCGAACGGGTGGAGACCTTCAGCGCACAGTACGGCGGCTCGGTGCGCACCTCGGTGCCAGCAACCGGCCGACGCGCTCGTCACTGGGCGATTGTCACGGGTGGGGGCGCGTCGAGCGACACGCTGGCCGAGGCACGCGCACGTGGCATCGACACCCTGATCGTCGGCGAAGGGCCGCACCACACGACGGTCGAGGCGCAGGAGCACGACCTGCTCATCATTTACGCCGGTCACTACGCCACCGAGACACTCGGCGTGCAGGCACTCGGCGCATGGCTGGCGTCGCGATTCGGGTTGCCATGGAGTTTTCTGCACCTCCCGACCGGCTCGTGATTCCCGACGGAGCGAAGGCGTTGACCGGGACTCCGCTGCTGTCACTGGACGGCATCTCGCGTCGCTTCGGTTCGGTGCTGGCGCTCGATGAGGCGCGGCTTTCCGTGCGGCCTGGTACGGTGCACGCGCTGCTGGGCGAGAACGGTGCCGGCAAGACCACACTCATGCGCGTCGCGTTCGGTCTCCTGACTCCCGATGCAGGCGTCGTTCGCGTGCGCGGTGCCGAACAGAGGATCGGTTCACCTGCCGCCGCGCTCGCACTCGGTCTCGGCATGGTGCACCAGCACTTCACGCTCGTGCCCGCAATGACCGTTGCCGAGAATGTCGCACTCGGCGGGGCGGGGCGATTCGACCCGCATGCGGCCGCCCAGCGCGTACGCGAAATCGGGGAGCGCACGGGCCTCGGCATCGATCCGACAGCGCGTGTGTCGTCGTTGACCGTGGGGGCACAGCAGCGATGCGAGATCGTGAAGGCCCTCGCGCGCGATGTCGAGGTGTTGATTCTCGACGAGCCGACGGCCGTGCTGGCACCGCAGGAGGCCACCGAGCTGCTGCACTGGCTGCGCCAGTTCACGGATGACGGACATGCTGTGGTGCTCATCACGCACAAGCTGCGCGAGGCGCTGGCGGTGGCCGACGACGTGACGGTGCTGCGGCGCGGACGAACGGTGCTCACGGCAGCCGCACGCGATATGTCGCAGGATACGCTGCGCACGGCGATGGTTGGCGACGCCGCAGGAGAGACCCTGTACGTGTCGGCGACTGGCACAGCGCCGCCTCGCGGTGTTGTCGGCTCGCCGGGTGGCGCCGTCGTGCTCTCGGCCGACGGTGTGACGTACGCCGATGTTCGCGGTGCAGTGCGCGTGCGCGATGCCTCGCTCGACGTGCACGCCGGCGAAATTGTCGGCATCGCAGCCGTGGAAGGGGCGGGCCAGCATGAGCTGCTGCGCATCCTGGCCGGACGACTCGATCCGCAACGCGGTCGCGTGTCGCGTCCAGCGAACCTGGGGTTCGTACCGGAAGACCGGCATCGCGACGCGCTGATGCTGGATGCGCCGCTCGACGAGAACATCGCATTGCGCGGCGCCGGTGCGCGCCGCGGACGGATGCCATGGCGTGCGCTGCGGGAGTCCACCGTCGCGCTGCTCGCGTCGCGCGACGTGCGCGCGAGTGGCCCGCGGGTGAATGCGCGGACCCTGTCCGGCGGCAACCAGCAGCGGTTCGTGCTGGCACGCGAACTCGCGGAGTCTCCGGCTGCCGTGGTTGCGGAGAATCCATCACGCGGCCTCGACTTCCAGGCCACGGCAGCAGTGCGCCAGGCGCTGCGCGATGCGCGTGATGCCGGCGCGGCGATTGTGCTGTACTCGAGCGACCTCGACGAGGTGCTGGAGTTGTCCGATCGCGTGTTTGCCATGTTCCACGGACAGTTGATCGCGACCGCGCCCGATCGCGATGCCGTGGGGCGCGCCATGCTGGGGAGCGCGTGAACGTCCACGCGTCCCGGTCGCGCGCGGTGGTGCAACTGGCGGCGCGCACGCTGCTGTTCGCGGCGATTGCGCTGGCCGTGCTGGCGTTGCTGCTGGTGATTACCGGACACGCACCCGGACCGGCCCTGTCTGCGCTTGCCCGGGGATCGTTCGGCTCGGGCTACGCGTTCTCGTCGACCATCGTTCGCGCGATTCCGCTGGGATTGGCGGGATTGGCCGTGGCCGTGGCGTTCCGCGCAGGATTGCTCAATATCGGCGCCGAGGGCCAGTTGCTCATCGGTGCCTGCGTTGCCACGGCGGTGGGAGCTGTCCTGACCACGTCGCCGGCGTTCGTGGCGGTCCCACTGATGCTGGGCGCCGGTGCGCTGGCCGGCGCGGGCTGGGCCCTCATCGCTGCCGAGTTGCGTCGGCGATTCGGGGTGCTGGAAGTGATCAGCACGATCATGCTCAACTTCGTCGCCGTATCGATCACCGGCTGGCTGGTGCGCGGACCCTTGCAGGAGCCGACGCGGATCTATCCGCAGTCGGTCACGTTGCCAGCGTCGCAGCACCTGCCGACGCTGGTTCCCGGCTCGCACGTGCACATGGGCCTGGTCGTGGTGGTGCTGCTCGCGGCCGGATTGTGGTGGTGGTTGCGCGAAAGCGCGGGCGGTTTTCGCTTGCGCGCGGTCGGCGCGAATCCGATGGCGGCGGCGAGTGCGGGACAGATTTCGGTGGCGCGCACGACGTTGTTGGCGTTCCTGCTGAGCGGTGCGCTGGCAGGGCTGGCCGGCAGCGTCGAACTCACCGGCGTCACGTTCGCACTGTACGAGAATTTTTCGCCGGGGTATGGCTACACCGCGATTGCCGTGGCCCTGCTGGCGCGACTCAATCCGCTCGCGGTGCTCGGCACGGCGCTCATGTTCGGCGCGCTCGAGGCCGGGGCGAGTGCGATGCAGCGTGATGCCGGCGTGCCGAGTGTGGTCGTCGCAGTGGTGGAAGCCTCGCTGATACTCCTGGTGCTGGCCGCCGACCGGTTGCAGTCGCGCGCGGTTGTCCGGGCCGAGGCCCGCGCATGATGCAATCGCCCGACGCGGTCGCGGGGTTCCTCGAGGCGACGGTGCGCTACGCCACGCCGCTGGGTCTGGCTGCCTTGGGCGAGTGCGTCAGCGAGCGCGCAGGGGTCATCAACATCGGACTCGAGGGCGCGGTCATCGCCGGCGCATTGGGGGCCACCATCGGCGCTGGGATCGCGGGCCCGGCGGTCGGGTTCGCGGTGGGTGCGTTGGCTGGCGTCATGATCGCCAGCCTGTTCGCAGTGTTCACGGTGGGGTTGCGCGCGGACCAGATCATCACCGGCACTGCCATGACGATGCTGGCGATGGGACTCACCGGGACACTCTATCGCTCGGTGTATGGCGCCGGTGGTGTCGCGTTGTCGACGCCGACAGTTGGTGTGCTCGCCATTCCCGGACTCTCGTCGCTTCCCTTTGTTGGACGGGCGTTGTTCGCGCAGCCGGTGGTGACGTATGCGCTGTACGTGCTGGCCCCCGCTATTGCCTGGTGGATGGCGCGCACTCACAGCGGGCTGGCCACGCGCGCAATGGGCGAATCACCAGAAGCGGCGATCGCCGCCGGCATACGACCGCGCGCGGTGCAGGCGGGCGCGGTGCTTTTTGCCGGCGCGATGGCCGGACTCGCTGGCGCAACGCTCGTGTTGGCGCAGGCCGGCACGTTTGCCGAGGATATGTCCGCGGGTCGCGGCTTCATTGCCATTGCGATCGTCGTGCTGGGACGATGGAATCCACTGGGAGTCGCCTTTGCCGCCCTGCTGTTCGGTGCGGCCAGTGCGCTGCAAACCCTCTTCCAGGCGATGGGGTGGGAGCAGGTGCCCTATCAGCTCTTCTTGGCCGTGCCGTACGTCCTCACGCTGGTGGTGCTGGCCGGCGCGCGGGGACGCGCGTCAGCGCCGGCCGCCCTCGGGAGACGCGAGCTGACGTCGTCGTAGGTGCGATGCCGGCGTCAGGAGTAGCAGCGCTTCCCCGGGCCCGTACGTTACCGGTAATGAAGCGTCAGTCCACGTCCTCCTCTCTGCCCATGTCCTTCCGTATCACGACTTCCACGGTGCTGGCGATCGCATTGGCTGCCTCCGCGCCTCTCGGGGCGCAGCAGCCTGTCGCGGACCAGGCCACGATCGCCAGGGCGAAAGCGATCCACGCCCGGGTCTTTTCGGTCGACACCCATGTCGACATCCAGCCGATGAACTTCACGGCCGACGGTCCGAATTACACCCAGAAACTTCCGCGCACTCAGGTCGACCTGGTGAAGATGGAAGAGGGCGGGTTGTCGGGCGCCTTCCTCATTGTGTACGTGGGACAGTCCACGCAGCTCGACTCGGCCGGATTTGCGCGCGCGAACGCCCAGGCGATGGAGAAGTTCGATGCGATTCACCGGCTCACCGAGCAACTGGCGCCGAACCGCGCCGAGCTCGCGCTGACCGCGG
Source organism: uncultured Gemmatimonas sp. (assembly GCA_964588045.1). Classification (GTDB taxonomy): domain Bacteria; phylum Gemmatimonadota; class Gemmatimonadetes; order Gemmatimonadales; family Gemmatimonadaceae; genus Gemmatimonas. The sequence goes on along the minus strand of CAZPON010000016.1, from coordinate 2,835 downwards.
CCGATGCGCTGCGGATCCACAAGACCGGCAAGCGCGTAATCTTCATCGGTGTCGAGAACGGGTTTCCCATCGGGGCCGACCTCTCCAACGTGAAGACGTTCTATGATCGCGGCGGGCGCTACATGTCGCTGGCCCACAACGGCCACAGCCAGCTCTCCGACTCCAACACCGGTGAGCGCGACGGCGTGTGGATGCACAACGGCCTGAGCCCGCTGGGACGGCAGGTGATCGCCGAGATGAACAAGCTGGGCATGATGATCGATGTGTCGCATCCGTCGAAGCAATCGATGATGCAGACCATCGCGCTCTCCAAGGCGCCGATCATCGGCTCGCACTCGGGTGCACGGGCCCTGTGCAATCACAGCCGGAACATGGACGACGAACAGCTCGATGCGCTGAAAAAGAACGGCGGCGTGATTCAGCTCGTGGCGTTCAACGCCTACGTGAAATGCGACCCGACGCGCGACATTCCGCGCGAACAGGCGCGCGCGGCCGCCATGGAAGAGCTGCGCAAGGAGTACGGCATCACGGTTCCTGCCGGCGGCGGTGGTGGTCGCGGAGCGATGCAGGCGGCCATTCAGGCGCTGCCCGAGGCCAGGCGCAACGAGTACCTGGCGAAGCAGGAAGACATCACCGCGCGCCGTTATCCGTCCGATCCGCCGGCAACGGTACAGGACTTCGTCGATCACATCGACTACGTGGTCAAGCGCATCGGCATCGACCACGTTGGCATCAGCTCGGACTTCGATGGCGGTGGCGGCGTGGACGGATTCCGCGACGCGACCCAAACACCCAATGTCACGATCGAACTCGTGCGGCGCGGCTACACCGAGCCGCAGATCGCGAAGATCTGGGGGCTCAACCTGCTCAGGGTGATGGGGGAAGTGGAGAAGGTTGCGAAGTCGATGAGATAGTCGAAGGCGACGCACTGACAGTACTGAGTACTGAGTGCTCTAAAGAACAGCGCGTATGGAGAACCCAGCCAACACAAGAACCGAGCTGACAGCTGGTTGCCTGGGTTTGCTGGGTTCTCCTTACGCGCTATTCGCCGTTTTAGACGGCCTCGGACAGTGATGTGAAGTTGAAGTCCTTCACCCGCATCGACGGCATCACGACATCCCCTCCCTGCTCCGTTCCCGCGAGTCGTTCTGCCCGGCCGAGTGCCTCGATGTTGTTGAGCATGAACAGCGGCGACTCGTTGAACCGGAAGTTGCGCAGGGACTTGGTGATCTTGCCGTTTTCCACGAGGAACGTGCCGTCGCGCGTGAGGCCGGTGTACAGGATCGTGCGCGGATCCACCTCACGCAGATACCACAGTCGCGTGACCAGAATGCCACGCGTTGTGCCGGCGACGAGCTCGTCGACCGTCTGCGTGCCGCCTGACATCTTGAAGGTGGACGGGCCGCCGGTTGCGACCTTGCCCTGCTTCTTCGCCCAGAAGCGCGAGTAGATGAGCTGGTTGAGCCGGCCTTTGTCGATCCACACCTGGCGACCGAGCGGCATGCCCTCGAAGTCCCATGCGCGGCCGAGCAACTGCGGATCGGCGGGATCAGAGAAGATCGTGACGCGTTCATCGACGATCTTTTCGCCGACCTTGTTGCCGCCGCCCTGCTTCACGAACGGGCTGCGTCCCTCGTCGGCGCTGCGGGCACTCGCGTAGTTGGAGATGAGCTGCACGAGGTCGCCAACCGCCTGCGGCTCGAGAATCACCGTGTAGCGGCCCGGCTCGAGCGCCACAGGACTGCGCGACAGTGTCGCCTTCTGCACCGCACGCTCGGCCACGCGGCGATAGTCGAGTTGCGACCAGTCGGCGTGATCCGCAGCAGCCCAGCCTGAGCCGGTGCCGTCGGTGGTGCGCACGGTCAACGTGTAGTTGGCGTTGGTCGAGCGATGGTACGCGAACATGCCGCTGTTGTTGCCGATGGCCAGCGCGCCGGCGCCGGTGACGAGATAACCGGCGGCCTTGAGGTCACCCGCCTTGCGGGCAAGTGTGAGTGCAGACATGGCTGCCCTGGCACGATCGTCGGCCGTGAGATTGGCGGTTGAATCGAAGTAGGCGTTGACGGGCGTGTACTGCTGCGCACCCAACTGCGGCATGGCTTCCGGATCGTCGGGTGCGAGCCTGGCGAGTCGCTCGCTCATGTCCAGCGCGCGACGGATCGCGTCGTCGGACAGGTCGTTGGTGGTGACGACCGCGTGCTTGGGTCCGAACGCGCTCTGGATTCCCAACTGCGCGTCGGTCGTTGACCCGGCCGTCGACACCTGGTTGTCGGCGAAGCGGATGTTGCCCTGCGTGTACGTATTCACCTGCACGTCGACAAACTCGGCCTTCGACCACTTGACCGCTTTGTCGACGATGGCCTGCGCCTGCTCGCGCGTGAGAATGGCTTCGTTCGACATCAGCCTTTCCTCCCCGTGTTGATGACGTTCACGTTGCGGAAACGGGCTGGGGGCGACCCATGGCTGACCGCGTTCACTTGCGGCGGCTGACCCTTGCCGTCGAAGAAACTGCCGCCGAGGGTGTAGCTGGACTTGCCACCGATCATGTCGAGCGAGTTCCAGAAATCGGGTGTGCGGATCTGGTACGCCACGTCCTTGAGCACACCGACGACCTTGCCACCTTTGATTTCGTGGAACGTCTGGCCGCCGAATTGCGCGTTGTAGCGCTGTTGGTCGATGGAAAAGCTGCCGTCGCCGGAAATGAGGATGCCCCTGTCGGTGGCGCTGACCAGGTCGTCGATTTTCAGGTCACGTTCGCCCGGCAGCAGCGACACGTTGGGCATGCGCTGGAACTGCACGTTGTCCCATCCCTGCGCATACGCGCAGCCATGTGAG
>CAZPON010000015.1:0-24136 GCA_964588045.1 uncultured Gemmatimonas sp. | reverse complement strand
CGGCATGGGTCCGGTGCGACGGCATTCGGATATCTCTGCGTATGCGCCGCACCCGGCCGAAGGGTTCGAAGATCAACCGGTTGGTGCCGACCTCCTGTTGGGCGACGCCGCACGGCGTGCCTTTCCCTACCTGGCACCGGACACGATCGGCGCGCTGCACGTGCGTCGTGCCGGCACGATGAACGGTGTCGCGCTGGGGCTCTGGCTGCTCAAGCAGGCCATGGCTTCGCATGCGCAGCTCGTGCGTGACCGTGTCGTGTCCATCGACACCACCGGCGGACGGGTGCGCGCGGTTCACCTGGCCTCGGGCGACGTCATCGAGACCGAGCGGTTCGTCATAGCAGCCGGCCCCGCATTGCACGAAGTCGGACGCCTGCTCGGCCTCGAGTTGCCCGTTGTGCACGAACTGCACGCCAAGACGCGCGTGCGCGACCCCTACCATGCCGTGCCGCGCGATGCGCCGTTCGTGATCTGGAACGACCCCATGGAGCTGCACGGCGCATTGCTTCCCGGTGGCGTGCATGTGCGTCCCGTCGACCTCACCGGCGGCGACGAGCTGTATCTCATCTGGACCTACGACACCGAGGTGCAGCCGTACGTGTGGCCGCCGGTGTTCAGCGCACGCTACGCCGAGAACGTGGTGCGCGGTTGCGCGCGCATGATCCCGGCGCTCGCACCGCATGTCCCGGCCCTGCTGGCAACCGCCGTGACGGACGGCGGCTACTACTGCAAGACGGCAGAGAATCGCCCGCTCGTCGGGCCCTTGCCGGTGACTGGCGCGTATGTCGTCGGCGCGCTGTCGGGCATGGGACTGATGTCGGCGCATGCGTGCGGAGAGCTGGTGTCGCTGCATGTCGCCGGACAGCCGTTGCCGGAGTATGCGCGATGGTTCCTGCCGTCACGGTACGAGGACGCCGCGTATCAAAGGCTGGTGGAGGAGTGGGGCGGAAAAGTGGGACAACTTTGAGGAACTGCCGGAGGGGGAACAACAGGAGGGGTGAGCAACAACAGGGGTGAGCCAACCGAAGGGTTGAGGGGTGGGGGGCCAGCCGGCGAGGGTAGACTGTACGCCCGAGAGATCGGTGCGATCGGCTCGCCACGATCTCGCGAGGGCACAGTCTACCCTCGCCGGCTGGCCCCCCACCCCTCAACCCTTCGGTTGGCTCAACCCTTCGGTTGGCTCAACCCTTCGGTTGGCTCACCCTCCCGCAGTCCCTCACAACTGTCCCGTGCTTCCCCACTGCGCCAGCCGCGCGCGGTACTCCGGATCCGCATACCGATCGAGCCGAAACGACGGCGCATAGTCCGGCAGCACACCACCGGTGATGTATGCGGCGAGCAGGTCGCCCGCAGCCGGCGCAGCCATCAATCCGTATCCGGAAAACGCCGCGCACACGAACGCCCCGTCCGGCGGCAACGGACCCACCAGCGGCCGGTTCTCCCCGGTCTTCGTGTAGTAGCCGCCGTCCATGAACATGTGCGGCAAGCGTTCGAGATACGCCTCGAGCCCCGGTGCGAGACGCACCATGCCGCGCATGACGACTTCCGGGTAGAACGGATCGTCCGGCAACGGAAATTCCGGCGCATCGAACCGGTGCGCACTGTGATAGTCCCACAGCATCAGCACGGTCTGGCTGTTGCGATAGCCTTCCGGCCGCAGGTGAATGCCCGCCGGCATCACGTCGGTGAGCCACCGCGTTTCGTCGCTGGCCGCCAGGTCGGCGCGCTCGTCGTCCGACCAGGACAGGTGCTGCGTGTCGTCGAGGATGACAAGCCCGGTGTTGCGATCGATCACCCCGCGCGTGTCCTCGAACGCCACCTTGAGGTGCATCTCGGAGAACAGCGGCAAGTCGACACCGACCAAACGCCCCACCTCGCGCGCAAACGGGCCGGCGCAATTCACGAACACCGGTGTCGCAACGTGCGCCGTCGTGCCGTCGGTACACGACACCGTGACGCCCTGCACGCGCCCGCCGCGTACGTCGACTGCGCTGACGCGCCCCGACAGCACGGTCACACCGGCCGCTCGCGCTTCGTCCAGCAAGTACATGCCAAGTTGCTGTCCGCTCATCCAGCCGCAGCGCCGAGCATGCAGCACGGCCATCACGTCGGGCGCCAGGAACGGAAAGCGCGCGCGAATTGCGTCGCGATCGAGGAACAGGTCGGCGCCGGTGGGATGGTCGCGATAGCCGCTGTGCGCACTGGGTTGATACGCCGCGTCGTCGTGCCGGCCGCGATACACGCGCAGGTCGCCAGCGCCCTGTCGCGACGCGAGTTCTGCATCGGCCTGAAACTGCGCGGCCTTCGCCCTGTCCGCCGTCGCATAGACGTAGCCGCGCCGGTTCAACAGGAAGCGATTGTCACTCGCATCGGCCCACTGCTCCAGCAGGTCGATACTGCGATTCATGAATCGCACCATCGCGTCGTCCGGGCCCGGCCACCAGTTGCGATACGCCTCGGTGGACTTGTCACTCGTCAGCGTGAGCGGCGGACGCTCGTCGACAAGTACGACGTTGGTGATGCCGCGCATGGCCAGGGCATGCGCGGCGGCGATACCGGCGATGCCGGCGCCGCAAATGAGGACGTCGGGGCGCATGCGGGACAGAATAACCGCCGTCAACCCGCAGGCTTGCGCTTCCGCGCCGTGCGCTTGCGCGCCTTGCGCGCCGCCTTCTCTGCCGCCACCCGCTCCTGCTCCCGGATCGCGTCATCGCGCTTCGCAATTACCGCCTCGCGTACCACCCACGCCGAACGATCCCGCGCCTCGGCCTCGCGCGTGCGCGCCAGGCTCTGTGCGTCGCGCCACGCCGCCACCTTCGCGTGATCGCCGCCCAGCAGCACCTCGGGAACCGTCATGCCGCGGAAGTCCGCCGGTCGCGTATAACTCGGCGCACTGATGCCGCGATCGAAGAACGAATCGGTGCGCGCGCTGTCCAGGTCGCCCATTGCGCCGGGCAACAGTCGCACCACCGCGTCGACAATGGCGAGCGCCGCCGGCTCGCCACCGCTCAGCACGAAGTCGCCCAGTGACAACTCCTCGGTTGCCAGGTGCTGCGCCACGCGCTCGTCCACGTCCTTGTAGTGGCCGCACAGCAGCGTGAGCTCCCGCCCCTCGGAGAATCGCACCGCATCGTCATGCGAAAAGCGCCGGCCGCGTGGCGACAGCAAGACGATGGGCGCCGTGGCGTGCAGTGACTCGACGGCCTCGAAGAACGGGCCCGGCTTCATCACCATGCCGGGACCGCCGCCGAACGGATAATCGTCCACCGTGCGATGACGATCGTGCGTGAAGTCGCGCAGGTCCACCACGCGATACTCCACCGCGCCCGCCATCACCGCTTTCGCCGGGATACTCACGGCCAGCGGTCCGGCGAAGAATTCGGGAAAGATCGTGACGAGGTTGATGCGCAACATGGCGCGAAAACTACTGCGAAAACTACTGGAGCAAGCCCTCGAGCGGCTTGAGCACGATCAATCGGGCGTCTTCGTCGACACGCGCGACGATCCCGGGATGCCAGGGCACCAGCGGGCGACCGGTGGCCGTTTCCACTTCCAGCAAGAGCCCCTGCGGCGCTTCGTACACATCGCGCACGCGTCCCACGGCGCCCTGTCCTTCGACTTCAACCTGCATGCCGATCAGCGAGAAGACGTACACCTCGTCTTCGTCGGGCTCCGGCATGCGCGCCGCGTCGACGAGCAGGTAGCGTCCGCGCCAGAGGTCGGCCTGGTCGCGATCACTCACTTCGCGCACACGCACCAGCCATTCGGTATTCATCGGACGGCCGTCCTCCACCGTCATCGCCACCGGCGCGCCATCGTGCTGCGTCAGCGCGCCCTCCCGATCACCGGCGAAAATGACAGCGCCGGACGCAAAGATCACGTCCGGCGCATCCGTCATCGGTTCAATGGCCCAGGCGCCGCGCACACCATGCGCGCGACGCACGCGACCCACCACCGCGTACCCGCCCAGCTTACGCCTCGCTGTTCGGCATCGCGACGGCGCCTGCCTGCAGCTTCACCGCAAGCCGCGCCTCGTGACGCGACTTCATGACGCCGGCACGGCGCAGCAGCGAGCGCACGGTATCGGTCGGCAACGCGCCGTGATCCATCCAGTGGTTCACGCGGTCGATCTTGAGGTTCAGGGCATTCTCGCCGCCGCGCGGCTGGTACTGCCCGATGATCTCGATGAACCGCCCATCGCGGGGGCTGGTCGAGTCGGCAACGACGATACGGTACATCGGGGTCTTCTTCCGCCCTTCACGGCGGAGACGGATACGAACGGCCATCTCGATTTCCTTGGCGATGGGTGACATGGCGATGACGTGCAGACCCCTGCGGGTCCGTTCGCACCACCTCCTGGGCTCATCGCGCCGCCGGAGTCTCCGGGACGCACTCAGGGCCCGCAATCCAGCGGGCATGGGACAGCCTTTCAAAATAGCCACGAGCTGGCCGCACGCGCTACTGCCGGTGACCAGCCCGTCTGGCACATCCGCAAGTCGTTCTACAGCAACAGGTTACTTGACGGTGAACGTCACCGCCGCGCGAGTCCTGTCCCATTCCACCGACAGCTCGCCGCCCCTGCCACTCGGCTTCACGGCAATCTCCATCATCTCGACCACCGAAGGCAGTGCCGTCACCGTCATCGGGATGTGCACCAGGTCCGTCCGTTCGCTGTACGCCGTTCCCCACTGGCCGGTCTGGGAGTTCACGATCAGCACCCACTTCCCGGTCTGTTCCAGCTTCACCCACAGCGTGTAGCTGCCGGCCGGCACAACGGCCTGGCCGAACACCAGGTCCTTCGTCGTGGTGAATGCGGTGGCTTCATTCGCGCCCATGCGCCACACCATGCCCCACTGCATGTCGTTCAGGCCGCCGAAGATTTCCCGTCCGCGCTTGGACGGTCGGCCATAGTTCACGGAGATCTCGGCGCCGGCGATCGTCACCTTCAGCGAATCGCGCGGCGAGGCGGGTGCCCGACGGGCCTGTGCCGGAGGTGTGGTCGCACCGGCCTGCGCGGAGAGCGTAACCGGGAAGGCGGACAACGCAATGGCCAACAGTGCGGTCGAACAAGCGGTTTCGAGCAGTCGGTAGCGAGACATGATCGTGGGTGTTGGGACGGGGAGGACGGTCTCCCGAAAACTTGTTAGCTTGCGCGCCATGTCGAAAGCCTCCCTGTATCGCGCCCTCCCCTCGGCCCGTCGCGTGGCCCTTGTCCAGCATGCGATCACGAATCACAAGGGCGCCCGCGCCATGTACGCGCAACGCCTCGTCGCCAAGGGCGGCGGGTTCCGCGCCGCCACGCTCATGACCTGGCCCGCCGAGCGTGTGGCGAAGGAAGTCGTGCGCCTCAACGCCGAAGCGCCGCAGGACGAGCTCGAACTGCTGCAGCTCCTGTACGTCGACCTCGAACCGGCCATCCAGATCACGTTCCTCGACGCGGCCGGTGTAGCCCACGAGAACGGCGTGATGCCCGAGGGACTGGAGCCGCCGTACGCCGCACCCGACGCGGTGTCGCGTGGCGCTGCCGCCGTGCTGGAACGTCACGGTGACGACGGCGCACACTACCTGCAGGTACTCGTGCGCTATGCGCTCGTCGCCTGGCCTGGACTGGACGCGCACGTGAGCTGAGCCGCGGTTTCGTTCCGCACTGCGAGATGAATGAGCCGCGTCAGGGCATTTTCACGCTCATCCCAGTGGGCCTCCGTCCAGCCCATCCCTGCTCGCTCATCATCAGCGGAAACAACCCATGTCCTCGAATCATGAACGCCGCGTCTACCCGTTCCTCGTGCTCTGTTTCGTGACGACACTCGTCGCGGCATGCGGGGGCTCGTCGGATGATCCAGGCATCACCACTTTCCAGGGAGGCGAGCGTCAAACGGCGACGGCGACGGCGACGCCGTCGAGTGGCACGATCGCCCGGGGGGCCACGACCAGCACCACGGTTGTTTTTGCCGCCACGGGCGGTATCACCTTCACCTCAACTGGCACCTACAAGCAGTACTCCGGAATCTCGGTGGACTTCACGAGCACGCAGACGGTGGGCACAACGATCACCAGGACCTACACGATTGGCGCCGACGCCTCGGTTCCGGCGGGAGTGCATGAGGTGCGATTCACTGCGCCCATCTCAGGGGCGACGGGAACTGTGTCGACGCCGGTCGCGATATTCAGGCTGACGGTTACGCCGTAACAGGCTCTCGGGCCACCAGTCATATCGCTTCCTGTCCTATCGAATCCGCGCCAGCGCCGAGTCCAGCTTTCGCACCAGTGCCTCGCGGTCGTAGCTGAACTTGTGTGCCTGATTGAGCTGCACCAGCTCCTCGATCGCCTTGTTGATGGTCACGTCGGCCTGCCGCGCCGCCGGCACGACCATGTAGCGCATCTTCGGTGCAGGATCGAACAGCGCGTGGAGCGCGGCCTGCGCGACGTCGTCGGGCTCCGGATAGCTGTCGTAGTTGCCCATGGCGGCCACCATCCGCTGCATCGACGCCTCGAATGGTGTGCCCGTGGCCCGCGCCGCAGCAGCCTCCACCTGCGCCGTCGTGTTGCGCCCGATCTCGGAGCGGTAGTTGCCCGGCTCGATCAGGCTCACCTTCACGCCCAACGCGCCCATCTCCGCCGCCAGGGCGTCGCCATAGGCTTCGATCGCGTGCTTGCTCATGCTGTACGGACCAAAGAATGGCCCCGACAGGATGCCCGAGATCGAGCTGATGTTCACCACGCGACCTTTCGCGTCGATGATCAGTGGGGCAAAGGCTTTGGTGATGCGGTAGGGGCCGAACACGTTCACGTCGAACAATGACCGGAGCTCCCGCTCCTCGACATGGATGAGGGGCGCCACGATCGCGATCCCGGCATTGTTGACGATGCCGTGCAGCCCGCGTCCGCCCTTGCGCACCGTCTCCACGGCAGCGGCGATGTCCGCATCGATGTTCACATCGAGCTTCACGCCCTGCACGTTCGTGATCGCCGACAGTGCGGCGAGATCCTCCGCCTTGCGCGCACCGGCATACACGAAATGCCCTTGTGATGCCAGTAACTCGGTGATCTTGCGACCGATGCCGCTGCTGGCGCCGGTAACCAGTACCGCACGCTGCGCCGCGGGACCCTGTTGCGCGCTGAGCGGAGCGACGACGAGTGGCAGCAGCAGGACGGCGGCACGGGTGAGGGTCATGCGCATGGCGCCTCTGGTGTTCGCGTGGTGGTCGGGTGGCGCAAGCGCTCACTGCGGAGCGCTCACGGCGGTCAACATAGCCTGACGTTCGGCGAAACGCTTTCGACGCCACGCACGTAGGGCGGCGGCAGCGTCATCCAACCATTGCCTTGTCAGCACTGTCCAACGGTGCGAAGCAATCGCGACCTTCCTTCCTGAGAGAGCGTCAGTGCCCACCTGGACACACGACTTGCGGCACGCCTGGCGGGCGCTGCTACGGACACCCGGCTTCCTGGTCATCACCGTTGGCACCCTGGCCCTCGCCATCGGGTCGGTGGTCGCGATGTTCAGCGTGGTGTATGCGGTGCTCTACCGGCCGCTCCCGTTCCCTGATCCCGATCGGCTCGTCGTGCTCCAGGGCATTGCCCCTGGCTCGGACATCCCGGACCGGTTCGGTCTCGGCAGCGAGTTCTATCTGCACTACAAGGAGAACTCGAAGCTCATCAGCTCGCTCTTTGTCTACCGCGGTGGCACGTCCACGCTGCGCACCGATGACCGGGTCGAGCGCGTGCCGATGGGCTTTCCAACGAACGACATGTACACGACGCTCGGCGGGCGGCCCCTGCTCGGGCGACTCCCGGTCCCCGAGGACGAGAGCAACGTCGTCGTCATCAGCTACCGCCTGTGGCAGGGCTGGTTTGGTGGCGACTCGGCCGTCGTCGGGAAATCGTACTTCGTGAGCGGCGCGATGCGGCAAGTCGTCGGCATCATGCCACCGGACTTCGAATTCCTCAACGAGAACACGCTGCTGTGGGTCGCCGGCGAGATCCGGCCGGCCAATGTGCAGGCCGGGAATCTCGGTTCACTGGTGTTTGCGCGCATGAAGCCCGGCGTGACGCCCGAGCAACTCGCCGCCGAGCTCACTGTTCTTTCCAAGGGTTTGCCCGATCGCTTTGGCGGGCCGCCCAACTATGCACGGTTCATCTCGCAGTTCCGCGCGGTCGTCACTCCCGCGTCCGAGTGGTTGACGGGTCCCACGGTGACGACATCGTTCAAGGTGCTGCTGTGGGCGGTGCTGCTCATGCTGGCGATTGCGTGCGCGAATGTGACGAACCTGTTCCTGGTTCGCGTGGAGGGACGTCATCGGGACCTCGCGGTGCGTCGCGCGCTGGGTGCGTCCCCGGCCCAACTGGCGAGACTGCAACTGGCCGAGGGCGCAATCGTTGCGGGCTTTGCCGGCGTGCTGGCCGTGATGTTGTGCGCGGTGGCACTGCCCGCCTTCGTGCGTTCGGCGCCGGAAGGGATCCGACGGCTCAGCAGCGTGGCGCTCGACGCGCCGACGCTCGGCGTCGCGTTCGTTCTCGTCGTGCTTGTCGTCTTTGCCTGCACGAGCGTGCCGGCGTGGCGCGCGAGTTCGCCCGACTTCATGCGGCTGCGCGAAGGCGGACGCTCGGGCACCCGGCGACATCATTGGGGCCGTGACGCGCTCGTGATCGGTCAAAGCGCCCTCGCCCTGGTGCTCCTCATCGGTTCGGCGCTCCTGGTGCGCAGCTTCCAGCAGCTTCGCAGTGTCGATGCCGGCTATCGCACCGACGACCTTTACACGTTCCAGTTCGCGCCCTCCCAGCCGCATCTCGTGGACGGACCGAGTTGGGGACGACTCCATCTCGATTTCATGGACCGGCTGCGCTCGTTGCCCGGCGTGACCGACGTCGGCGTCGTGAACAACATCCCGCTCGATGAAGGCACCGGACAAACGCGCTACCTCACGGACGCGATGGGACCCGGAGAAAGCGGCACGCTCCTGCACGCGAACTTCTCCGGCGGGGACTACTACCGCGCCATGGGAATCCGCCTGCTCCGCGGCCGTGTGTTCACCACCGGTGAGGCGGTGACACCCAACAACAGCGTCATCGTGAGCCGATCGGCGGCCGAACAGCTCTGGCCGGGCAAGGATCCCATTGGCCAGCGGCTGCGTGAGGCGGGCAACGACTCGGTCGCTTACCTCGTGGTCGGCGAAGTCGACGACGTCAAGCAGAACGACTGGCGAGAGGACGGTGAGTCGATCGTGTACCACGCGCTCAGCGGACCCACGGCCAGGGCATGGGCAGTCGGCACGCCCGCGTACGTGGTGAAGTCGTCGCGCGCTGCCGGACTGACGCGCGAAGTGCGTGAGCTGGTACGACAGATTGCGCCCGAGGCACCGGTGTATCGCGAGTACACCATGGAGCAGTTGGCGAGACGCACACTGGCCCCGCTCTCGTTCACGATGTCGCTTCTCGTGTTCGTCGCCACACTGGCGCTGTTCCTTGGCGCCGTGGGACTCTATGGTGTGCTGTCGCACCTGGTGTCGCAGCGCACGCGGGAGATCGGTGTGCGCATGGCCCTTGGCGCGACGGCGCGGAAGGTACAGCAGATGGTGGTGCGCCAGGGCGCGCAAATCGTGATGGTGGGCGTCGCTGTTGGCATCGCCGTGTCGATTGCCGCGACGCGCCTGCTGGCCTCGCTGTTGTTCGGCGTGGGAGCGATCGATCCGCTGGCATTCGGAGCCATGGCGCTGTTCCTGCTCGCGGTGGGCCTGATGGCGAGCTGGATCCCGGCGCGCCGCGCCAGCCTCGTCGACCCGATCGAGTCGATGCGCGGCGACTGAACTGTTCCTTTCGGTTCTGATCGATGGAGACGGGAGATGGGAGATGGGAGACGGTAGACGTCCAGGCCTCGGACGTCTCCCGTCTTCCGTCTTCCGTCTCCCGTCTTCCGTCTCCCGTCTCCCGTCTCCCGTCTTCCGTCTCCCGTCTTCCGTCTTCCGTCTTCCGTCTCCCGTCTCCCGTCTCCCGTCTTTCAAGCACCCAGTCAGAACCCTGAATACCGGACCACCGCTATCGCCGCTCGGCCTCCAGGCCTGCGGTCAGCGCCTTGTCGATGCGCGCGCGGCTTTCCTCGAGGTGGGCACGCGTGTAGGCGTCCGTCGCCGAACCGGACGCCAGCGCGGTCCCCAGCCGGCGGTTGAGGTCCTTGAGCTGCATGCGGGCAACCGAGCGCGCATCGGCCGGCGTGCGAGCGGCCGGTTGCACCAGCAGCCCCGTCATCTGGTCAAGATACGACCGTTGCAGTTCACGCCGTGTCGCCGACGTGTTGCGCGACGGCCCCCACGACTCGGTCCACACGGCCTTCGTGAGCGCGCTCATGAGTTCAGGAATCGTGACCATGCTTCCCGCCCCGTACTTCAACTCGCCGTCGCTGATGCGCGCCAGCCGGAACGGGTTCAGGAGTTGCGCCAGCGTCGAGGACTGGAAGCCCAGCACCTGCTCGTGATACGGAAAATCCAGGCGCCCGTTGAACGTCGTGTTGGTGCCCCAGTGCAGCCAGCGGTTGGAGCCGAGCCGCTGCAGTGTCGCGGGCGTGAGTGTCAGCGCCTGCTCGTCGAACACGCGGGCAATGATGAAGTCCAGCGCCTCGCGCTGCTTGACCTTGGGTATGCGCTCGAACGGCAGGCGTCCATTGGGATCGCCCACGTGATCGCGATTGATGTACGCGCCACCGATGTACTTGATGGCTGGCGCAATTGCACGCGCGTATTCGTTCATGACGCCGCCATACGCGCTGGTCAGGTCGGCGTAACTCGAATTGTCGGCCAGCACCTTGGCCGGCAGGTCGGTCAGCAGGTCGCGCAGCATCGTTGTGCGCTCCTTGCCCCAGGCAAGGGGATCGTCGCCCAGGTCCCAGATGTTGATGGTCGGATCGAGTGCACCGGGGCCGGCTGCCTCGGCGTTGGTGCCGTACAGGTTGCGCGGATCGGCGACATCACGGGCGAGCGCCAGCGCGCGTGCATCGTCGGGGGTGTACGCGAACGAGATCACCCAGCGATCGTATGATCCGACGCCGGGCGTATAGTACGGCCCGTTGACCTGCCCCTTTCGCGCGATGTTGATGCCCGGATACTCCATCACCGAGCTGTAGGTGCCGTTGGTCGTCGCCCATGCGGTGTCCTGCAACTTGGCGATGGGCGTGCTGGCCGAGCTGCGGAAATTGTGCTGCAAGCCCAGGGAGTGTCCGACCTCGTGCATCGTGGCCCACTTCACGGCCTGGTCGACGAACTGCATCGGCACCGGATCTTTCGGTCCCAGTTCACCACGGGAGACCAGCGCGGCCTTGAGCAGACCACCCTGTGCGGCGAATGCCTCGGAGAAGCCGGTCAGCTCGAGCTGTCCCTCTTTGGGCAGGAACGCCCCGACGCCCAGGGCCTGTTCGAGTGCATCGGCCGCTGTGGCCGGTCCGACGACATTGCGCCAACCGTTGCGGAAACCGCCGAAGAACGTGGACTCGAACAGGATGTCCGCGTCGAGAATTTCGCCGGTGCGTGGATCGACGGTGGACGGCCCGATGGCGCCGTATCCCGGTTCGTCGGAGACGTTCCAGCGAAGCGTCGCGTAGCGGATGTCTTCGGGATCGGCGTCGGCCGGAAGGTCGAGTGCGCGAATGGCGCCTGCCCAACCCGCCGCTTCAAAGGCCGCGTTCCACGCTTCCACGCCGGCTTTCATCGCCGGGCGATACTGCAGCGGCACATTCGGATCAATGTAGTATGTGATGGGCTGCTTTGGACGCCACTTGTCTCCCGCGCGCTCGCCGGGCTCGAGCCGCCAGCGATTGACGAGGCGCAGGAACGTCGTCGTGTCTTCCTGTGAGAAGTCCTTGTGCACCGTCCAGAAATTCCCGACGCGATCGTCGCCGTAACGCGGTGCCATCGCGACGGCGGGCAGCTGCGCCAAGGTGTAGTGAATCGAAACGGGAATGAACCGTCCGTCGGGCACCGAGTTGAATCCCGCCGGTTCCGCGGGACGGAACGTGAGCTTGGTGCGGATGTTCACGTTCTGCGGGAACGCCTTCACCGATTCGAGATAGCTGCGCGTGCGATCGAAATTCGCCACACCCGGCCGGCCCGGTGTCGTCGACACGGCGAATCGCACCGACTGTCCGATGCCGGAGAGGTCGGAGATGAACCAGTTCGCGGCGTCGATCACGACGGCGGAGTCGTCGCGGAACGACTCGATCTTCGCGACATCGAGCACGGAACTGCCGAATGTGAGGTCGACCGCCTTGGCCGCCGCCGGATTGTTGCGCGCGCCGAAGCGATGCGGCCGTTGCACGAGGTACAGTTGTTCGCCGTGTCGCTCGATGGCGACGACATTGGCTTCGAACAGGCTCAGCATGGTGCCGCCGAACAGGCCCGACGTGCCGATGCCCTGCGCGATCTTCATTTCCATCAGGAATTCCTGCCCCAGCCGCTCGCGCGGAACGGCGAGGTAGAGCTTGTCCTCCTTCTGATAGGTGTCGAGGAATCCCGTGCGAACCACGGCGTCCTTCGTGAGTTCGCCGAAGTTCTTGTACGGACTCGCCGGCCTCGCCTGCGCGGCGGCGGGTGCGCCCGTGGCCGGTGGCTGGCCCGCCGGCGGCTGGGCGGCCATGGCGAGCGGAAGTGAAGCGCTGGCGACGATGAGGGAGATCAGGTGACGCATGACCGCGACTCCGGCTGGAGGAGTGGAGGAATTCGAGGACAACACTACGTCCGCAGGATAGTTTCTGCTTCGCTCAGGGCCGAACTGCCGTTGGGCGCGTACCAGGCGAAATGCTCCGTGTTCGGTTGGCATGGTGCGACACGATTGGACCCACTTTGACTGCAGAGGGTTGCCCGATTCGGCGGTCCATGGTTATGGTTACTTTACGTTTCAAAGTACTTGGTTCTACCTCGCCCGCTTCGACCATGATCGCTCTCCATCGACATGTCCTGCTGCAGCTGCTCGCCGTCATCGGCGCGGCGTCCGTTCCGAGCTGCGCGCTCCAGGCGCAAGCGTCACCCAGGATCCCCATTCGCACACTCGCGCCGAGTTCCGTGGTCTCGCAGGACTCCGTCGGGCCAGTGCTCGCCGTGCGCGAGCTGTCGGATGGACGCGTGATGGTGAACGATCTCGCGACGCGACGCGTGCTGCTCTTCGACGCCACGCTCGGCACGGCGAGAGTCGTGATCGACACGGTTGGTGGCACAGGGCCGGATGCCCCGACGAAGGTGCCGTTGCCCGCCGCCACGCTGATCCCCTACCTCGGCGACTCGACGATCTATCCCGATCGCGCGTCGCAGTCGCTGCTCGTGCTCGATGCGGACGGGAACGTGGCGCGCGTCATGTCCCTGCCGAAGCCCGCTGATATCGTGACGATCTCGGCGGGTGGCGAGGCCGGGCATCCGGGGTTCGACGCCCAGGGGCGGCTGGTGTACCACGGGATGGCTCCCCGGCCACCTCGGGTTCCCGATGCGGAACGGCCGTGGCTGCCGCCCATTCCGGTGCAGATCGACACCGCGCCCATCGTACGCGCGGACTTCGACACGCGTACGCTCGACACGCTCACCAGGCTCAAGCTCAATATCAGCGCCCCGTTCAACAAGCGCGAAGTCGATGGCGAGGGCAACGTCGTCATGCGCATGTACATCAACGTGCTGGGCGTCGACGACCAGTGGGCGTTCCTGAGCGACGGCACGGTTGCCGTGCTGAGTGTCCAGGACTATCACATCAACTGGGTGGACCCCGACGGCACACGCCGCTCGACACCGAAGATGCCGTTCGACTGGAAGCGGTTGTCCGACGCGGACAAGAAACGCATGAAGGACTCGCTCGCGACCCGGCTCGCCGAAGTGAACAGTGCGCAGCCCCGCTTGATGATGACGCCCAACGGGCCGCGCAGCGCACGGCAGCAGTTTGAATTCCTGCCGCCGGAGAAATTCGGCGACTATGAACAGCCGGTGGAAACGGGGGCGGTGAAGGCCGATCTCGACGCGCGATTGTGGATCCTGCCGCGCACGTCACTCAGCGCGAAAGGCGGATTGCTGTATGACGTCATCAATCGCAACGGCGAGATCGTGGAGCGGGTGCAATTCCCCAAGGGCCATGCGCTCGCCGGGTTCGGGCCGCGCGGTGTGGTGTACGCGGTACACCTCAACGGGCGCAAGGGCACGCTCGTGCGCACGACGGTCGAGTAAGCGACATCGCGGCCGCTATCGGGCGGCCGCAATGCGCATTTTCACCACGGTGGGCACATCGTCCGCGTCGCGCATCACGCCCCACACCGTGTCGGCACGCGCGGCATGGGCCGTAAACGTTCGCGGTGCGGCAATGCGGGCGACGAAACGTCCGTCGGGTTCAAAAACATCCCATCGACGTTCCTTCTCCCGGTACGGAACGACCGACAACGCGTTCTGTTGCGTGGTGCGCGCGGGCTCCGGTTCGTACTTCTCCGACGCCACGCTCAACTGCACCCAGATGCGCCCGTCGTTGCCAATCATGAATGCGCTGTACGCCGGCTTGGTGGCCGGAACGTCGGGCCCGGTCCACGTCCAGTTTGCCTGCATGCTACGCATCGATGCTTCCGCCTGCGCGCGCAACTTGTCGCGCTCGTCGCGGGAAACGGGAACGGGCGCCATCGTGCGCTCGATGCGAATCGGACGGCCCTTGACGATCGTGTGAACGACGTACGGCCGGCCGGGCCCCGACACGGCGTGGCCGAGCGGGCTCAAGGCAAAACGCGTTGACGTGCCGTATGGCAGGTTGCGCGATGAACTGCTGCCATCCGAACCCTGCGCCGACAGGAACGGATCGCCGGGAAATTGCTGCACGAACACGGTGTCGCGTTGCACGCCCGATTGGTCGAAGATGACAAACGCCGGCTTCGCAGTCCGTTCCCCTTCCAGTCGAACACTGGTCCTCATCAGCACGCGGTTGTCGACCGTAGCAGTCAGTCCGCGAGAGGTGAACGACCTGCCACTCATGACCAGAACCCACGTTCC
This sequence comes from uncultured Gemmatimonas sp., assembly GCA_964588045.1. Taxonomy (GTDB): domain Bacteria; phylum Gemmatimonadota; class Gemmatimonadetes; order Gemmatimonadales; family Gemmatimonadaceae; genus Gemmatimonas. The sequence continues at coordinate 9,149 of CAZPON010000015.1, read as the reverse complement.
CTGCGACCGTCCGTCGGGGCCATATACGTTGAGTCGCGAATTCCCGCCGTCCCACGCTACGAGCTTCCCATCCGAGCGCACGGCGATTCCGTTCACCCGGTCGTATTCACCAGGTCCGGCGCCCTTGCGCCCGATCTTCATGATGCCGGCACCATTGGCGCCAAGTTTCCAGATGGCCGGCGTCTGCATATCCCAGACGTACACGCGGCCATCGGGCGCGACCGCAACTTCGGTCACGTCGCCGATGTCGAGCTCGTCGCCCGCCTTCCAGACTTGGACCAGGCCGCGAACGGAAGCCGGCGGAATATCGGCACTGCCACGCAGCACCAAGGTGTCGGTGCGCTGCTGAGCCGCAGCGAGCAAGAGGGCGACGCCAATGCACAACATTCAGACACTCCTCCCGGCACGCCGCCGGGCGTCGTTACGCAGGTAGGCGGCGCACACCAGCGAGAGCATCATGACAACGGCCGCGCCGCCCCATATGCCCGGGCGCGCGTCGGCCGGCAAATGAAGCATGGTTGGAAGCCCGAGCAGCATGCCGGCAGTCACCACGCCGTAGGCGAGGGCAGCTGCCCACGCCCATTCCGCTTGTTTCCAGATTCCCCACGCGGCCGCGACACCCGCTGCACCAATCACAACCTGCAAGGCGGTCAGGGCCCGTGGATTATCGGAGCCGCCGAGCAGCACGGACAGCGCCTGCCACCACCCGTTGAGCCCGAGGAGGCCGAACACCACAGCTTGGATGATCGATACCGGACGTCGACGCATGGGTGGTTCCCGATTCCGTGGACGCGGCGTGCGCGACCCGCATGACCGCTGCCGCTGTCCGAACTTAGCCCCGCTGCCCTTGCCCGGGCAGTGGGGTCGATCCTCGACTCGTATCCCTTTGCACCGGGCGTGCGCCCTTGTACTTTGCGTAATGAAGTACTTGGCATAGCCTCCCCCCGGAAATCGATCACGTGCAGCTCTCCATCCGCGGCTTGTCGAAAACGTACCCGAACGGCACACGAGCCGTGAAAGACGTATCGCTCGACATCCAGCCAGGCCTGTTCGGACTACTCGGCCGCAACGGCGCCGGCAAGTCGACACTGATGCGAATCCTCGCGACGCTGCAGGACCCGGATTCAGGCACCGCCCACCTGGGCGACATCGATGTGATTCGCGACAAGCCCCGACTGCGACAAGTGCTCGGCTACCTGCCGCAATCGTTCGGCTTCCACCCCACGGCAAGAGCGCAACGGCTGCTCGAGCACTTCGCGGTGCTCAAGGGGATCGCCGATCCGGGCGTGCGACGCGATGTCGTCGAGTCGCTGCTGCGCGCCACGAACCTCTGGGACAAGCGACACGACCGACTCGGCACGTTCTCCGGCGGTATGCGACAGCGGTTCGGCGTGGCGGTCGCGCTGCTCGGCGACCCGCGGTTGATCATCGTAGACGAGCCCACGGCGGGGCTCGATCCGGAAGAACGCGTGCGCTTCCTCAACCTGCTGAGCGATATCGGCGAGCAGTGTGTTGTCATCCTGTCGACACACATCGTCGAGGATGTCGAGGAACTGTGCAGCCGGGTGGCGATCATCGACGAGGGCGAGATCCTGCTCGAGAGCGAACCGCTGGGCGCGATCGAACAACTGCGCGGACGGATATGGCGCCGCACCGTGAATCGCGACGAGCTGCCGGTGCTCGAACGCGAGCTGCCGGTGATCGCGACAAAAATGCTGGCCGGCAGAACCATCGTACGGGTGTACGCCGACGCGTCGCCCGGCGCATCGTTCGAGCTCGCCGAGCCGGACCTCAAGGACGTGTACTTCAGCGTGATGGCGCGACATCACACGGGTCACGCGCCGTCGTGAAGCTCGCAGAAGTCTTCCGCTACGAGCTGGAACATCGGCTCGGCTCCCGCTCCACCTGGATCTACGCCCTGCTGATGTTCGGCTTTGCGGTGGCGAATGCCGCCGACATCGGGGATGTCGGCGCGGTCAACGCCAACGCGCCGCGAGCGATTGCATTCAACAGCGTGCTCGTGGGCCTGTTCGGCATCGCCGTCTCGATTGCACTCTTTGGTGACGCCGCGCTGCGCGACATCGAGGCCGGGATGGACCCGCTGCTCTTCACGTCACCCGTGCGGAAGATCGACTACCTTGGTGGCCGCTATCTCGCCGCATTCGTCGCGAACGCCATGCTGCTGCTGGCCGTGCCGCTCGGTTTCGCAGTGCCGGCACTGCTCGGCTACCCCGATCCTGCGGCATTCGGCCCCCTGAGAATCGGGGCATTGCTCCAGCCGTGGCTGGTCTGCCTGCTACCGAACATGGCACTCACCGGTGCCGTGCTGTTCACCGTCGCCCTGCTCTCGCGACGCCTCGTCCCGGTATACGTCTGCGGATTGGTGCTGTTCATGGGTTGTCTCATCACCGGAGACCCGGCATTCGCACTGCCGGCGTTCGATCCGGCGGGGCTTGCCACCCTCACACGCATCACGCGCGACTGGAGCGCCGAAGAGCTGAACTCGCGGCTCGTCACCGTGACGGCCGGCCTCGTGTGGAATCGTCTGCTCTGGTTGACGGTGACAGCGGGCGTTCTGCTGTTGCTGCAGCGGCGGTTCGAGTTCGCGCACGCCGTTCGCAGCGGCGGTGCACGGCGCACGCAAAGCGACGCAGCGGCTGATCCGCGCGACGTTGGCGCGGCGCTCATGCGCGTTACACCGTCGTTCGGCTCCAGGACCGCGGTGCAGCACGTCGTCGCCGTCGCCCGCAACTCGCTGCGAGAGATTGTGTGCAACCGGTGGTTTACCATCGTGTGGATCGCGGCCGCGCTCTGGTGTGCGACGCTCGTGGAGAAGACCACGCTGCGTCCGTTCGACACCACGACGTGGCCGGCCACCATGCTCGTCACGGCTGTGCTCAGCACCGACTTCCTTGTGGGTGTGTACCTGTTGGTCGGCCTGTATGCCAGTGAGCTGGTGTGGAAGGACCGCGACGTGGGTGTCGCCGACATCGTGGACGTCACACCGGTGGCCGATGGCGCCGCCCTGGCCGGCCGGCTTGTCGCGCTCATCGCGATTGGCGCGATGTTCCTGGCGGCGTCCATGGTGGGCGGCATGATCGGTCAGGTGGCTCACGACTACTACACGGTTGAGCCACTGCTCTACGCGCGCGTGCTGTTCGGCATGAACCTGCCGGAGGTCGCACTGATGGCCGTGTTGGCGATGACGGTACACGTCGTCGTCAATCACAAGTACATCGGGATCATGGTGATGCTCGTGACATTGATCATCCCGTTCACGGGACACCTGCTCGGGCACTACCTGCTGGTCTACAACGGGGACGCCGGCTGGACCTATTCCGACATAAACGGCTTCGGCCCGTTCCTCGCCCCGTTCCTGTGGCTCAAGCTGTACTCGGCCGGGTGGGCGATCCTGCTGGCGGTAGTGGCAAGCCTGCTGTGGGTTCGCGGCCGTGAGACAGAGACCAGGCACCGCCTCCTCCAGGCTCGCGCGCGCTTCAGCGGCCCGCTGCGGGGCGCCGCAGGTGCGGCGCTCGCGCTGACACTCATGGTTGGGGGATTCATCTTCCTCAACACGAACGTGCTGAATGCATTCGACCCGGCTCGTGAACGGAATGCACAGCAGGCGGAGTACGAGAAACGCTATTCCCGCTTTGCCAGCATCCCGCAGCCGCGTATCGAACTCGCACGCGTGCGGACCGAGCTGTATCCCGCTGAACTGCGCGTCGACCTGAGTGGCGAGTTCCAGCTCGTCAACAGGACCGGGACGCCGATCGACTCCATCCATGTTTCGTCGAGGGCTGGCATGTCAACACGCTCCATCTCGTTCAGCCGCGACGCGACGCCGGTGCTGAGCGACACCGCACTGGGATACCGAATCTTTGCGCTCGCGCAGTCGCTTGCGCCTGGTGATTCAATCCGGATGTCGTTCGACGTACAATTCCGGCAGCGCGGCTTTCTCAACAGCGGGTTCCAGACGGATGTCGTCGCGAACGGAACCTATATCGGGCGCAGTTGGCTCCCGATGATCGGCTTCCAACCCGGGCGCGAACAGTCGGCATTCACCGTTCGGGACGAGGGGCTGGTGCGCGTCGATGCGACGATCGGCACCGTCACCGATCAGGTCGCGATCACATCAGGTGCACTCCGCCAGGAGTGGTTCGAGAATGGCCGACGGTACTTCCGCTACGAAACGGAAACACCGCAGCCGTTCGACGCTGTCGTGATTTCAGGCCGGTACGCCGTTCACACCGACCGTTGGATGGACTCGTCGGGGGCTTCGAAGCGTGAGGTGACGCTGAGCGTCTACCATCATCCCCGCCACGATCGCAATCTCGACACGTTCATCCGCAGCATGAAGGCCTCCCTCGAGAATCAGCGGACACAGAACGGCCCGTACGACGCCAGCGACCTGCGGGTGGTCGAGGTCCCGCGCTATCATCGGGAGTTTCGCGCCTATCCGGGCCTGCTCGTGTTCTCCGAGGGCAGGTTCATCGCCAACACGCAGACCTCTCGTTAAGAGCGAGAAACGCATGACCGGCTCACACCCGAAGCGATACCCGAAAGCCTCTGGCCGCGTAGTATGACTCCGCGCCGTTGTGATAGACGAACACCGTGTCATAGCGCCTGTCACAGAACAGCGCCCCACCAAGCGCCCGTACGTCGGACGGTGTTGTGATCCAACTCGACGTCTTGGTGTCGAACTCACCGAATGTCTGCAATTCGCGATACTGCTCTTCCGTGAGCAGGTCGGCGCCCATCGCAGCAGCCGACTCGACCGCGTTGCCCACGGGCTTGTTTTCCTTCCGGGCGTCAAGCGCTTTTCGGTCGTAGCAAAGGCTCCTGCGGCCGCTGGGACTCTGTGCGGAGCAGTCGCAGAACGTGTACGCGCCCTTGTTCTTCTGGCCAATGACGTCGGGTTCGCCGCCCGTGGCCTCCATCTGTTGAAGGGACCTCAGGGCATCGGCATTCCCCTCGAGCTTCGTGCGCACATCGGACCAGGCGACACCCTTGTGCCGGTGCATGTGCTTCTCGAACCGGGCCTGCAGTGCCTGGAGCAACTCTTCGCGTTCTTTCGCCTTCATGGTCCTTCCATCGTGATCGGTTGCATTGGGCGTGCGTCGCAACGCCTGACCGCGCTGTCCGCGAGCGCCATTTCACTCCAACGCCAAACTGCCGCAAGCCCAGCCACCATGCAAGCGGCGTGCTAGACTTGATGGCTATGGACCGGACTCAGAGCTCATCGTCGTGACACCGGGAGGGCGTGCATGAGAAACGTCGTTCGAACAGTGGTGATGTGCGGCCTGGTGGTACTTGCGCACCCGTCGGCGGCACAGGCGCAGCGACAGGCCGCCGCACCGATCACCGATCCCGCCGATCCAAAGTTCATCACGGCGCAGACGCGCAAGCAGGGCGGCCCCATGCCTGCCGAGCAGATGGCGCTCGTCTTCGACCATCTCGATCACGCGCTCAAGGTCTTCCCGGCCGAGAGGCGCATCGAGGGCGTGACCGCGCTGCGCTTCACGACCAGGGCGTCGATTGGCACGGTGATCCTCGACTTGTATCCGAAGTACACGATTGCCTCGATTGCCATTGACGGGAGGGTGGTACCGCCGTCGACGTATTCCAACCCCGAAGGCCAATTGCGCATCCGGCTCGCCACGCCGTTCGCGGCCGGTACCACGTTTACGGTGCAAGTCGTGTATTCCGGCACGCCGCCGCTCGCGAAGCGACCGCCGTGGGAGGGTGGCACGACATGGACGACCACGCCCGACGGACTGCAGCCGTGGATCGACACATCGCTATGGGGTGGCGGTTGCGACCTGCTCTATCCGTGTCTCGATCATCCACTGCTCAAGCCGGCAACGTCGGACCTTCACTACACGGTACCGACCGGATTGATGGCGCCGGGCAACGGTGCACTCGTGAGCAAGATCGACAAGGACGGCTGGACCACGTGGAACTGGCGCGCGCGCAGCATTCACACGTACGGCTCGGTGCTCAATGTCGCGCCGTACAAAGTGTTCGAGGGTGACTACACGAGCCGCTTCGGCAACACCATCCCCATGCGCCTCTACTACGTCCCCGGCGAGGAGAAGGAAGCGGCCGACCTGTTCGCGGAGTTTCCGCAGACGCTGGATTTCTGGGAGAATGTGATCGGGCCATATCCGTGGGCCGACCAGAAGATGGGTGTGATTCGCGTGCCGTACTCCGGGCTCGAGAACCAGACGCTGATCGGGCACAGCGGTGCGTACACGAAGACGGCGTTCGGCTGGGACTGGCTGCTGAACCACGAGTTCGCGCACGAGTGGTTCGGCAACCAGTTGTCCAACGCGAACTACGACGATCTCTGGTTGCACGAAGGACTCGGCTCGTATGCCCAGCCACTCATCGCCGAATACCTCGGCGGCGAGCTGGATTACATGGCGCAGCTTCGCACGCAGCGCAACACGATTCGCAACGAGCAGCCATTGGTGTCCGGGCGCGAGCGCTCGGAAAAGGAAGTCTACGCCGACGCCACCGGTCCGCGCGGCGACATCTATCCCAAGGGCAGTTGGGTCGCGCACACGCTGCGAAAGCTCATCGGCGACGAGGCATTCTTCACGTCGATCCGCACGCTGGTGTACGGCCGGCCGGATCCGCTGCCCGGCAACTTCACACCGCAGTTCGGGACGACACAGGGGTTCCTGCAAATCGTGAACCGCGTTACGGGCAAGGATTACACCTGGTTCTTCGATGTCTATCTCTACCAGGCCGCGTTGCCGAAGGTGGTGAGCGTTCGCGAGAACGGGATGCTGAAAGTCCGCTGGCAGGTGCCCGGCGGCCTGCCCTTCCCCATGCCATCGACGCGCACGTCGATGGCAAGGTGGTCACGCTGCCGATGACGAACGGCACCGGCGAGACGCCGGCGAGTGCGCGGGCCGGTGTCACGATCGATCCGTCATCGAAGATTCTCCGGCAGCTCGACGCGGTGGATGCGTTCCAGGCGTGGCAGGCCGCGCCGCGGCGATGATCCTGCGGGCGATGTCGCCGCGCGCTACTTCGGTCGCCGCAAGAGTCGGGCGCGGAGCTTCTTGGCAACCGTCGAATGATTCAAGGTACTGCCTGCCTCCGTCTGCTGCACCGCACTCCGGATGTCTCGCAGCAGCGCTCGTTCCTCGAGTACGGCGCGCCGCTGGAGCTCCGACTGAACTGTCTTCGGGATTGGGCGACACGCGCAATGCTTTGCGTGCGCAACGTGCCACTTCACCCGCTGCGCCATTGTCGGTCGTGCGGGCATCGGATGCGCGGCGTGCCAGGAAGCGTTGATGGCCATGCGGGAACGATGCCGACGCCCGATTCGCCTGGCAAGCGGGAGCCTGCGACACCACCACATCGTGCAAGGTGGGCGCTCAGTCTCGCCGAAGCGCGTGCATGGGATCTGCGGTCGATGCACGTACCGCAGGAACAAGCGTGGCCGCAAGCGTGACACAGCCCACGAACGCCGCGGCCGTAAGCAGTATGGCCGGACTGCCCGGATGGAGCTCGAAGATCAGTGAAGCGAGCAGGCCGTTGAGCGCGAGCGTGAGCATGCCGCCCACCGCCACTCCCACCACCGCCAGCGACATGCCCTCGCGCAGGACGAGGCCGACGATGTCCGAGCGCCGCGCGCCAAGCGCAATGCGAATGCCCATCTCGCGAGCCCGTTGCGTGGCGAGATACGACAGCAATCCGAACAAGCCGATCGTGGCAATCACGAGCGCCAATCCGGCAAATGCGCCGGCGAGGGTTGCCGTGAACACGCGCGGTGACAAGGACCGTCGTACCACATCGTCCAGCAGCGAGAACCGCGCCGCCAGCCGTGCGTCATGCTGATCGATCAGTCGACGCACCGCAGGAACGAACGCCGACGCATCGCTGACCGTGCGCACGGCCAGTTCGACCGGGCGGCCATCGACCTGCGCAAGCACCGCGAACGCCGCAGGTTGAATGCGCATGCCGACGTCGTACTGCGGCACGTCGGCAGCCACGCCGATCACCCGGGGATGCTGGCCGCGCACGGTCATTGCGGTGAGGGGCTTGCCGAGCGGTGACCGATCCGGAAAGATCAGGTCCTTTGCGGACTGGTTGATGACCACGACCGGTTCGCTGTTCGCATCGTCGCGGTCGCCGATGGCCCGTCCGCTTCGGATGGGAATGCGATAAGTCTCGAAGTAGCCGGGGCCGACCGCGTCGGTTGCGATGCTGTAGGCGCGGCCGGTGCCATCGACCGGAGAGGACGCCATCATGCCAAAGCCGCTCATGGGCGGCGTCCCGTACGTGACGCTCAGCACGCCCGGCGTGCGCGCAAGCTCCCGACGCAGCACCTCGTACAGATCGCGAGCACTCGCTCCCGTCGCATACCGCGCGCGAGGCAGGCGAAGCGACGCAATGACCACATTGTCTTCGTCGAAACCGAGTGGGAGATTCGCGACACGAGTCAGACTGGTCGCCAACAGACCGGCCCCGGTGATCAGCAGCATGGCGATCGCAATCTGAGCGACCACGAGCGCGCGGCGGACCCACCCGAACCAGTGCCCGGCGCGCGCGCCATTCCCCTTCAGCGCGCTGCTGTCCACCGCACCGTGCCGGGTGGCCTGCAGCGCGGCGCCGATGCCGACAGCGCATCCCATCAGCATCGTCCAGGCCAGCATGACGAGAAACACGCGCCAATCGGGATCGAAGCCGTTCAACTCTGCGAGAACGGGAGGCCCGATGTGCACGAAGACCCGGCTCACCCACACCGACAGGAGGAGCCCAACGGCACCGGCAATCAATGACAGCAGCAGACACTCCGCGACGATCGGTACGACGACACGACGGTGCGTGGCGCCGAGCGCGAATCGGAGGGCGAACTCGCCGCTGCGTGCGGCATTCCGCGCCAGCACGAGGTTGGCCACACCGGCACCACCGATCACGAGCAACGAGATCGCGGCCGCGAAGATCATCAGCACCGCCGGCTTCGCGGACCCATACAGCCATTCCTGCAGCGGAATCACCGTGGGCGTGGCGTCCATGATCGTTGGAGGCAGCCCCGCGGTGAATGCGCGCGGAATTCGCGCGAGATCGCTTCGCACTGCGTCGATCGACAGGCCCGGCTGACGACGCGCGACAATCGTGTAGTACTCGTC
>CAZPON010000014.1:22172-24660 GCA_964588045.1 uncultured Gemmatimonas sp. | reverse complement strand
GGCCGGCATCGCCGGTGACGGCGCCTACAACCGCACGCTCACGCCCAACGGCTTCCAGACCGAGCGGCGCGACCTGTGGCAGGGACGGCAGACCTACCTGGAGATGTCACCGTTCCTCTACGCCGACCAACTGAACGGCGCGCTGCTCATGTACCACAGCACGGAAGACCAGAACGTCGGCACCGATCCGATCAATTCAATCAAGCTGTTCCACGCGCTGCAGGGACTCGGCAAGACGAGTGCGCTGTACATGTATCCGTACGAAGACCACGGTCCGATCGCGAAGGAAACGGTGCTCGATCAGTGGGCGCGCTGGGTGGCATGGCTCGACAAGTACGTCAAGAATGCCAACACGACGCCGAAGAAGGACAAGATCGCGTCTGACAATTAGTCGCCCATGGTCCTGACGAACACGGGTACCGCGCCGGGGCACCGAGCGCTGGCGCGGGTTGCACTGCTGGTGGCGATGGTGACCCTGGCCCCTGCGGCGCACGCGCAGGTGGCCGCCAGCGCGACGCCGGACACCGCCGCCGCACCCGGCCCGCCCGCAGCGGGCACGCTGCCCCTGCCCTTCCGCGGCGGTCCGCTCACCACGGGCTTCAACATCTGGTACGCGTCGGCACTCGATGTCCGCACCGCGTCGCACAACGAAACGTTCGAAGGCGGCCGGTTCAGCATGATCGGCATCCAGTTCTCACGCGCCCTCGCGACGCACCGGGGATTCCGGTACACGTGGCTGGTGGAAGTGCTGCCCGCCATGATGGCCACCGTCAGCGCGCCGCCCAGTCAGCGTCCCACCGAGTCGCGCAACGCCGACGCCTTCCACGATCCGGTGCGCCTGGCGCGCTACATGAAGCACGAAGCCTACGGCGTGGGCTTCGCGCCACTCGGCGTCGAAGTGGCGCGTCCGCTGGGCACGTACTTCGCCACGTATCTCAATGCCACCGCCGGTGGCGCGTTCTTTTCGCACGTCGTGCCCTACGGCAAGGCCACGCAGGCCAACTTCACCGCCGCGACCTCCCTGGCCCTCGAGTGGCGCCCCGCCGCCACCTTCGGCATCTCCGGCGGCTACACCCTGCACCATCTCTCGAACGCAAGCATGGGAGATGCGAACCCGGGGATGAATTCGCACATGCTGTTCGTGCGCGTGGGGAAGTCGCGCTTCTGACCCGTTATCCGATCGGTTTCTTCTTCGCCGGCTGCGTCCCATTCAACTGCGGGCGCGGCCCGTTCCCCACTTCCACCACGATGTCACGGATGTAGTTCGTGATTCTCGCGTAGTGCGGGTAGTCGATGTACTCGGCCTCGTCGCTGCGCTGGTGGTAGTCGCCGTGCAGTCCCGTGAAGAAGAACGCGATCGGCACGCCGGCCTTGGCGTAGTTGAAGTGATCGCTACGGCCGTAGATGTTGTTGTAGTCGTTCCAGGGGACCGGCTTGTCGAACCGGTAGTCCAGCGCGAGCGGATTGGCCTGCTTCGTGTTCACCGCCTGCACCGTCTCGCCCAGGTCCTTGGAATCAAACCAGGATCCGACCACACCCAGGTAGTCGTCACCACCGCCGGGAAGGTCCTCGGACCGGCCACGACCGATCATATCGAGGTTGATCTGCGCCACCACCGAGTCCAGGGGCACGGTCGGGTTGGCCACAAAGAACGCCGAGCCAACGAGCCCCGACTCCTCGCCGGTGTGCCACACGAAGATCGTCGAACGCTTCGGCTTCACCTTCATGGCGACCATCGCTTCGGCAATCTCCAGCACGGCCATCGAGCCTGAACCATCGTCGTCGGCACCATTGTTGATGGAATCGAGGCGCGGCGTGGGATAGAGCTTGCGGATGCTGTCCATGTTCACGACGAACCTGGACATCACATCGATGGGAGGCTGCTGCATGTCGTTGGCAATGCGCCAGCGAATGCGCTGATCGTTGAACGCCTTGATCGAATCCTTGTCGACCGGCGTGGTGAAACCCACGTGATCGTTGTGTCCGCCAATCGCGACGTACTGGTGCTTGAGCACCGGATCGCTGCCCGGCAGGATGGCCACCACGTTGCGTCCGAAGTCCGTGGGCAGTTCGACGAAATCGAGCGAGGCATTCACCAGGCCGCCTTTCGTACCCGGTGTGAGACCGTCGATGCTGGTGCGCGCGAACAGTCGCGCCGCGCCGGCCCTGGTCAGGCGCAGCGTCGCCTGCGGCTGGAACGCCGCCAGTTGTGTCTTGAGCAGCGTAAGGGAATCCACGGGCGCGGCGGGTGCCGCACCACCGCGTCCACCACCACCGCCGGCACTTGGACAGCCAGGGCCGGGACGCCCTGGACCACGGCACGCGACGGTTGGCTCGTTGATAGCCACGCGCTGCGCCGGCGTCAGCGCATCGAGATCGATTGTCGCAACGGCCACGGCATCGGCAAAGCGACTCGGTGGCGGCGGTGCAAACCCGCCACGCCCGCCCCCGCCCCCGCCCCCGCCCGCACCGCGGCCACCAGCGGCCG
>CAZPON010000014.1:15034-22162 GCA_964588045.1 uncultured Gemmatimonas sp. | reverse complement strand
TTGCCAGCCGCCTGCGCTGCGGAAATCTGCGTCGACGTGTCGCCCAGCGTTCCGCCGAAGATCACCTCGGCGCCCGCGATCGCCCGCGGCGCGCGCAGGCCCGGAACCGCGACCACATCGGTGTTCCACGCCAACGGATTGCCGTCGACCGTCACACGCGAATGACCGGTGAACTTCAGGATGTGATAGGGCAGCACCTGGAAGTACGTGCCGTTGTCGCCGGCGGGCAGCAAGCCAAGGCGCTTCACCTCAGCCGCGATGTAGTCGGTGCCCTTCTTGTTGCCGAGCGTGCCGACCTGACGCCCCATCATGGAATCGTCGGCGAACTGATAGAGCCGGATCTGCAGGTCACGCGGCGTGATGGCCGCCGTGGTCGGTGCCGGCGTCATCTTCTGCGGGTTGCCGAATTGATTGACCTTGGCGGCCGGCCTGGCGGCTTGCGCATGCGCCAGGACGGGCGCGGCGAGCAGCAGAAGCATGAAGGAAAGACGGGCGAACCCTGAGGATCGCATGGTCACACTCAGTGATGGATTGGAAGGATATCGGAACGAGCCTGCACTCCAGAAATACGCAGGCATCCCGCCCGGCGTTCAGGCGTCAGGGCGCCTGCGGCCGGGTACCGAGCAGCAGGTAGCCGTGAAAGTCCCGAATGAGCCACGCCGTGCCACGACGCTTTGCCGACAGGTGATTGAACAGCAGTTGCACACGCACGCCGGCATGCTCCGCCTCGGCCATCAGTGGCGGCCGCACGGGCGGCGCCGTTGGTCCCAAGCGCACCGTGCCGTTCACGATCGCGCTCGGCACCGTGTCGCGCAGGCCAACGGCAACCAGCGAATCGGCGGGCAGCGACAACACGACCACCGAATCGCGCATGAACTGGATCGCGCTGCTGTCAGCAGCAACTCGCATCACCAGTCCGCCTCCCACTGCGCGGCCCGTGTCGGCACGGGACGACCAGGCGTACACATGCGTGAGATGTTCGTAACCGACGACGTCGAACGGGCCGTTGCCGTCGCCATTGAATTCGAACGTGCCGTCCGCGCTCAGCGGAGAACGACCGCGTCGGCGATTGAACGGCAGGCCGATGCTCGTCATGACCAACTCGGCCTGGCGGTCGACCAGACTCCACGGATCGAGCCGCGCGTCACCGCGCGCCAGTTGCCGCCGCACCGAATCGGACAACCAGGCGTCGAGCACATGCGTTCCGTGCGCGTCCCGCAGGTACCACACCGACTCGCTGATAGCGACCGCGTCGGAGTCAGTGACCGTGCGCGTCGTGCGCACCAGGCGTCCGTCCTTCAGCAACTCGTTGCGTGTGAGCAATTGCTCGAGACGCGCCATCTGGTCACGCCGGGACAATGCGAACGCGCTGACCGGCCCGGCCGAAAGCGGCAGGATCAGCAGGCACAGCGTCATCGGGATGAGCTTGATGTTGCGCGAACGCGATGCGATGTAGAACACGGCGATGCTGCTCAGCCACAGCGCGCCGGCGAGCGCGATCACACGCCGCTCGGTGAGTCCGTACTGGTCCACACGTTTGTACAGCGCCATCCACAGCATCGCGATCGACGGCAGCAGCGCGATGAAGAAGCCGCGCGTGAAGCCCTTCACCCAGGCGTGTGCCGGGCGCTCCTCCAGCGGTCGCACCAGCAGCCAGGCGAGCATCCCGGTGATCGTCACGAACGACACGAGGTAGCCGATCCAGCCACTCGGCCACTCGCGCGTGAACAACACTTTCACCAGGTAGGTCGTGAGGATCAGGAGATAGACGACGACCAGCGGGATGAGCACGTACTGCGAAAACCTGCGCAGCCCGTCGGGATAGTCGGTGCGCGTAGCCAGTGACGACAGCGGATCGGGAATACCGCTCAGGAAGAACCACGTGCCGAATGCGACGGCGTCGATGATGAACAGGCGGCCGAACGTTTCGCCCGCGATGTTGGCCTTGAACAGGACATTGATGGCGCCGAGCGCGGCGGACAGGCCGACGAACAACACGAGCACGTACAGCGCCGAGGTCAGGAACCGCAGGAACAGCACGCGGTTGTACTGCCAGAACTCGTTCGGCGCATCGCGGCCCACGAAACGCAGGAACGCGGCGGCGAAGTGGAACGCGCTGCTGAACAACGCATAGCGCAACGTGCGCTGACTGTTGGTCCAGTCGGACCACGCATACGCGATGACGCCCAATACGATCAGGGCAGCGCCATGTGCGGCGATCACCCGGGCGGTTGGCCACTGGCGCGACTCGAGGAAGGACGCGACCGCAAACAGCAGCGGCAGCCCAAGCGACCCGACCACCATGAGTCGCGTCCAGATCGAATCGACCTCCTGCGTATCAGACGGCCTGTCGACGAGCACCAGTCCGGCGACCGTGGTCACCAGGGCGGCCGCAAGAACCAGCGGAAAGCGCGCTGCCGACCTGCGCGCCGCCGTCACCACGTCGGCAATCGACGGCAGTGCGATGGCCATCACGACGTCCGGGCGGGAAGGTGCAATCGGGCGGACATGCGTGGAAATATGCAGGGCGCGGTGCTGCGGCACATCGGGCCCGTGTGCATATTGGCTCGACACCCCTCCCTTCCGGATTCCCCCATGCGGATGCTGTTCATGCTGGCCCTGCCGGGCACAGCGCAGATGGCCGCGCCCGACGCGTCGCAACCGGTCGTGCGCGCTCCGAGTGCCTACGAAGTGCTTGCCGCCGAACACACACGCGGACCGGACACCAGGGTCCTCGATGCCGCCATCGCCGGCAGCGACACGGTGGTGCAGCGCCTCGCCGCGCGGGCGTTCGGCCGCTGGGAGCGGCCCGAGCATCTCGCCAAGCTGACGCCATTGCTGGCGTCGCCGGCAGTGTCGGTGCGTCGCGAAGCGGTGAATGCCATCGGCCAGATGAACGCGTCGTATGATTTCGGGCCGATGCTCACCCGCGAACCATCGGGAGTGGTGCGCGCCGCCGTGTTCGAAACCATCGGTCGCAGTCCCGCCAGCCGTCCGGGCACACCGGCTGCCGCACCGTCGGCGGCCGTGGTGGAAGCCCTCACGCGCGGCCTCACCGACGCCGATGCGGCGGCCCGGGCCGGCGCTGCGCGCGGATTCGAGTCCCTCCTGCGTCGCACCGCGCGCACGTCGCGTCCATCGCCCCAGACGGTCACGGCACTGCGACAGGCCCTGCGCGCCAACACATCGTCGGACGTGCGACAGTTGCTCCTGCTCGCGCTCGCCGCTGCTGCCGATCGCGACTCGGCGACGATCGCCATCGCGTTGCGCGACACCAGCGCGCAGGTACGACGGCTGGCCGTGGTGCTGTCGCGGCAATGGCTGGACGATCCGTCGTATCTCGTGCGCTACCAGGCGCTGCGCGTTGCAGGCACCTGTGAGCGGGCCGTTGCCGCATTGCGCGACGACAACCAGCACGTGGTGCTCGGCGCCGTGGACGTGCTGGGTGAGAAAAAGTGCCCGGCATCACTCATCGACTCACTGGTGCGCAGCGGTGCGAACTGGCGCGTTCAGGCACACGCCATCGTGGCCCTTGCCAAGGTCGATTCGGCGCGCGCCATCGCGGCGCTGCCGGTCGTCGCCGGCTCCACCGTGTGGCAGGCGCGCGCGTGGGCCGCGCAGGCAGCCAAGGCACTCAAGGACGCCACCACGCTCGCCAAGCTGGCGCAGGACCAGGAACCGAACGTCGCCATCGCCGCCATGACGTCCGACGCCGATGCCCTGCGTGCGTTGCGCAGCACGCATTCCGGCCTCGTGCTCGCAGCCGCAACGCACTTCAGGAACGCGCCGGGCCTGGGCGCTCATGGCCCCGCGCTGGCCGATGCGCTGCTGCGCCTGTCCACCGCCCGCGTTGCCACCAATCGCGATCCGCGCGTCGCGCTCCTGCAGCGCCTCGGTGAAGGCGCCGACTCGGCAACCGCTGCCCGGCTGGCACCGCTGGCGCACGACCTCGATCCCGAAGTGGCCGCGCTCGCCGCAAAGGTCGTCACCGAACGGGCCCACATTCCCACCGCCGCCGCGACCACACGCTACACGCCGGCGCCGTTTCCGTCCGACGCCACGCTGCGCGGACTCCGCGGCGCAACGGCCACCATTCGTCTCGCGTCACTCGGCACGCTGGAAATTGCGCTGCTGCCCGACGAGGCGCCGGCCACTGTCGCGACGTTCGTGCAACTGGCCGAGCGCCACGCGTTCAACGGCCTCACGTGGCATCGCATCGTGTCCAACTTCGTGTTGCAGGGCGGCAGCCCTGGCGCCGACGAGTACGACGCCCTCACCACTACCTTCATGCGCGACGAAGTCGGTTTTGCCCGCCATGCGCGCGGCACGTTTGGCATCTCCACCCGCGGCCGTGACACGGGCGACGGACAGTTGTTCATCAATCTCGTCGACAACTTCCGGCTCGATCACGACTACACCGTCTTTGCGACCATGCTGAAAGGGCTCGATGTCATGGATCGCGTGCAGGAAGGCGATGTTATCGAATCGGTGACGATCACCCGCACGCCCTGACGCCAGCACACGTGCCGACGACTCTCCGGACCCGATCATGATTCCAGTGTTTCTCGCCAGTGTCGCACTGCACCTCGGTGCCGTCGCGCCAGCCCAGGACACCGCCGCACTCTCGGGCGTACGCACGCCCGCGTACGCACCCGATGGCCGCCTCGCCATGAGCCTCAACGGCCACCTCATGCTGCAGCGATCCGCGGGCGCACCGCTGGTTGCGCTCACGAACGGTGCGGGGTGGGATCGTGATCCCGCCTGGACGCCGGATGGCAGCGCCATCGTGTTCGCGTCCGATCGCAACGGCAACTACGACCTCTGGCGACTGGTCGTGAACGCCGACGGCACGGCCGGCGCACTCACGCAACTCACCAGGACACCGCAGCAGGAGACATCACCCAGCGTCGCCGGTGACGGACGCATCGCGTTCCTGCGCGGCAGTGGCAATGCCACACGCGTGTGGGTCATGGACGCGCAAGGCAAGGAGGCGCGCGCGACCAGCGGCAGCGATACCGAGCGCGCACCGCAGTTTGCCCCGAAGGGGTCGTGGCTCGCGTTTCTCACGGTCACCGAGGGCGCGCGCCGGCTCAACGTATGGAACATGACCGGCACCAACACCACGCGCAGCACGCAAACGGTCGATGCCACCACCTACTTCGTGTCGTGGTCGTGGGACAACGAGCGGCTCGCCATTTCCACGCGTACCGGCACCTTTCTCGTGCCACGCGCCGGCGGCTACACCAACTTTCTTGCGACGGCGCACGGACAGAGCGCCTGGTCACCCGACGGCAAGACCATCGCCATCGCCTCGTTCGACGAAACGAACGTGGCGTACAACGGCGATCCCGACCGCGGCACCGATCGTTCTGCCGTGCTGCGCGCCACTGCCCGCCCCGGCAGCGAGCGCCTCACATTCGCCTCGGCGCCGATTGCACCCAACGTGACATCGGATCCCAGGCTGGCCGGCGGCGGATCACGTGCCGACCGCAACGCCGCCGCCTTCGACCGCGTCTGGGATCGCTCTGCGCGATTGTATTTCTCACAGGACGATGCCACTGCGCGCCGCAACCAATGGACGCAGATCCGGTCGTCACTGCGCCCGCGTGCCATCGCCGCCACGACCGACAGCGCACTGGAAGCGGTGATTCACGAAGCGCTGGCCGCGCGTCCCACGCTGCGTGAACCGGCCAGTGGACGTGCTGCGGTATCGAGCGCGCATCCCGTTGCCACCGAAGCCGGCCTCGAGATACTGCGCAAGGGCGGCAACGTGGTGGACGCAGCCGTCGCCGTGAGCTTCGCACTGGGCGTCGTCGAGCCCGACGCCAGCGGCATTGCCGGCTATGGCGAAATGGTGATCGCACTCAAGACGTTGCCCAAGCCCACGCTCTTCGAGTTCATGAGTCGCGTGCCGGAAGACGCGGGCCTGTCGAACACCTCGCTGCTGGTGAACGGACGCTATCCCGCCGATGGACCGGTGCTCACCAACGTGCCCGGCACAGTGAGTGGCATGCACACCGCATGGCTGCGCTATGGCAGCAAGAAAGTGCCGTGGGCCGAGCTCATTGCGCCGGCCATTCGTGCGGCCAGGAACGGCTATATCGTGAGCGACGGACTGGCCACCACGCTGGCCACCGAGCGCGAGCACTTCGCGAAGTACGATGGCAGTCGCGCCTTGTTCTTCCGCAACGGCGAGCCCTTGCAGGCCGGTGACACGCTGCGCAATCCCGACCTGGCGTGGGTGCTGGAGCAGATCGCGAAGAACGGCGCCGACGGTTTCTACAAGGGCGAAGTAGCCACGAAGTGGATCGCCGACCTGCGTGCCAAGGGCAGTGCCATGAAGCTGAGCGATTTGGCGCGCTACTTCGCGCCGGAGCGCGAGCCGGTGAGCGGGACATACCGCGGCTACACCGTCTACTCGGGCGCACCGCCGGTGAGTGGTGGCGCCGAACTCGTCGCGCGCTTCAACCTGCTCGAGCAGTATGCCACACCGCGCTCCTACCGCGACGACGCCGCCTCGATGCACGCTGCCCTCACCGCGTGGTTCCTCGTGCCGTCATCGCGCGGCCGCATTGCCGACCCTGCCCTGTGGCCAATCGACGTCGCGCCGATCATCGACAAGGACACCGCGCGTGTTCGGTGGGGCTGCTATGCCGCCGACAAGGCGCTGCGGCCGGAGAGTGTGCGTGGCGACACTTTGGCCTGTCTCAAGGCGAAGGGGAACCATGTGGGAGAGACGGGAGACGGGAGACGGGAGACGGAAGATGTGCCTGCGTCGCCGTGTGGAGACGATCATGCCGCCGGGATGACGGTGTGTCATGCGGCCGGCACGACGGCATTCACGGTTGCTGACAATGACGGCAACATGGTAGCCGTTACGCAAACGCTCGGCACATGGGGCGGCAATTTCTACGTCACGCCCGGACTGGGATTCCTGAGCAATGACAAGCTCACGTCGTACGGCACCGATCCCACGCAGTACGGGTCGCGCCTGCCCTTTGCGCGCCATGGCAGCACCATCGCACCCACCGTTGCCTTCAAGAACGGCAAGCCGTTCGCGGCGGTGAGCGCCGCCGGCAACGCGTGGGTGCGATGGTGCTGCCATGGCGCGCAAAGGGCAGGCGCGAC
>CAZPON010000014.1:0-15024 GCA_964588045.1 uncultured Gemmatimonas sp. | reverse complement strand
GATCACCAGCGCCGTGTACCAGACATTGCTCGGGCTCCTCGACTACGACCTGAGCCCGCAGCAGGCACTGGAGTTGCCGCGCTTCCTTCCCGGCGGCGGTGGTGGCCCTCCCGGCGGCGCAGGCGGTGGACGCGGCGGCGGTGGTGGCGCGGGCGCTGCACCGACAGCATCAGGCTACAACATCCAACTCGAAGACGGCTTCGCACCTGACGTCATCGCGCGGCTGCGCACACTCGGCTACGGCCTGAGCTTCGTTTCATTGCGCGGTGAAGTGCGCGAAGGGTACGGCGCCGCCGTGCGCGTCGATGGCAAGGTCGTCTCCGCCGGTGCGGATCCGCGTCGCGCAGGCGCAGCGGGGGCCATCAAGTAGCGCGGGGTTGTGAGGCGATGAACGCTGAAGCACATTCGTGAGACGTGTCCATCCGCGTCTGGTCCGTAGCCTTCGGGCTGTGCTTCGCCTTGCCGCTGCAGGCCCAGGTCATTCGCGGTCGCGTGCTGCTGCCGGACAGCACGACGCCGGTGGCAGGTGTCGTCATCACGGCGATTGCGGCCAGCGGCACGGAAGCGGCGAGGGCATTGAGCACGAGCGCGGGCACGTACGTGCTGCGCCTGCCGCTCTCCGGTCAGTATTCATTGCGCGCCCTGCACATCGGGTTCCGTCCCACCACGATCGACGGGGTCGACGTTGGCGCACGGGACACCACCGAGCGCACCATCGTCGTGACCGGACTGCCGGTCTCGATCGCCACCGTGACCGTACGGGATCGCGGCCGGTGTGACATGCGCGCGCGCGACTCCGAAACACTCGTACAGCTGTGGGGACAGGCGCGCGCGGCACTGGCGGCCGCGCAGTTGACAGAACTGGACGCCGCGCTGGAGCTGCAGGTGGTACGCGTGAGCGGCCATATGGATGCCATCACGTACGGCACCGCCGTTGGTCGTGGCACGCTTGGGACGCCCCATATCGAGACAGACACCGCGAGTGCGGAGGAACTCATCGTATCGCGGGCCTTTGCCACGACCGCGGCAGACACCCTGCTCCAGTCCGGGTACGTGCGTCGCAATGCGGATGGCCGTGTGGTATTCGATGCTCCGAACGCAGAGGTCCTGCTCTCCGATCCGTTCGCTGCGCATCACTGCTTCAGCATCACGAACGGACCGGAACAGCATCGTGACTGGATCGGCATTGGCTTCACGCCGCAGCACGATGTCGGGGACGTGGTGGGAATTCGCGGTACGTTCTGGCTGGACCGCAGCAGCGCCGAACTGCGACGGATCGACTTCGACTACACGAACCTCCCGAATGAAGCGCTGCGCCTGTGCGAACAAAGTAGACCTGGTAAGCCGACCTGTAGCGACTTCAACAACGACCGGAACCGCCTGGGCCTCGGTGGCACGATGTCGTTGGAGCGGCTGTCGTCAGGGGAGTGGCTGACCGACAGCTGGACCATGCGCCTTCCACCGGACGGATTCACCTTTCGAAAGAGCCACAGATTGCGCATGGTCAACCGTCAACCTGAGGCGTGCTACTACGGGAAGGACTGCCAGGATGTCTACGCGGGTTGGCCGCGACTCGTCACCACCACCGGTACGGTGACCCGCATGTTGAGAGGGAGGACGGAGCTGTATCGCAACGATGGCAGCACGCCGCTCGTGGCCGCCGCCGCAAGGAAACGTGCGGGCGCGCGGCCGGCGCATCTTGCCGGCGTCATTACACATGGTGACGGCACGCCGCTGATGCACGCCGTGGTGCAAGCGGGCGCACCAAGCCGCGCCGCGTTCACGGATTCCACAGGAGCGTTCCTCATCAGGACGCTCCCCGCCGTCTCGACCACCGTCTCGGTGCGCTGTCGCGGCTACAGTACGGCGTCGTTCACCATCACGTTGCTCCCCGACTCGACGCGGCGGGTCACAATGGCTCTCGAGGCTACGGACGCCGCCGCCCCAGTCAGGCGCGAGTGTTCGTCGCCGCACTGACGCGGTTGCCGGCGCGTTGGAGTAGTTCATCCAGCGCAAGCCGGGCCTTGATCGGTATCTGCGACTCGGCGAATGCGGGCTCAGATCTTCCGGATCGGCCCCGGATACGAGGCGAGCACCTTGTCGCCCGTCACCAGTGTGATGCCTTCCGTGAGCGCCTGCGCCAACAGCAGGCGGTCGAACGGATCCCGATGAATGTCGGGCAGCCCCTCGACACTCACGGTATGCTGACTGGTGATCGGCAACTCGGTGTAACCGTTGTCCAGCAGGCCACGTCGAAGCACCCGGGGCTCGACACGGAAATCCGTACGGCCGAGCGAGTGCTTGATGGTGATCTCCCACAAGCTCGCGGCACTGAAGCACAGCGCATTGGCGGGATCGTTCAGCAGTCTGCGCGCGCCGCTCGTGAGCCGCCGCGAGTTGGCCGCGGCCCACAGCAACACCTGGGTGTCGAGGAGCAGCTTCACCCGCCGACGCCAAACAGCGCGGCGATTTCGGCTTCGCCCATGCGATCGAAGTCACGGGGCACCGCGATTTCACCGGCCAGGAAACCAATGCGCTGCGGCGCGTCGGGCGAATCCAGTGCCGCGACCTTCACCAGCGGATTCCCGGCCTTGGCGATCACGAACGCCTCGCCCCCGACCGCCTGTTCCACCAGCTTCGACAGCTGGGTCTTTGCCTCGTGGATGTTGACAGTGCGCATGGCCTGTGAACTAAGGGTTATAGACTAAGTCTAGTCGCCCGCACCCGCCAGTCAAGGCCCCGCCGGCCGGTCCCTCATGCCGCGCAAATCCGCGCAAATCCGCGCGTGCATCGACGTGAAACGACCGCTACACTGTGGCTATGCGCAATCCCCCCATGCCGGGCCACGACATCCGCCGCTGGCTCATTGGCGTCGCCCTCGTCGTTGCCACGCCCACCCTTGGTGCCCAGCCCGCTGCCAAGAGCGGGGCGATGCCACGTGACACGGCCCGCGAAGCCACGCTGCTGCAACAGGTCACGGCGCCCGACGGCTTCACCGCCACGCTGTTCGCCGCGCCGCCCATCGCCATGTACCCGGTGTGCCTCACGGCCACCGTCGACGGCGTGGTGTTCGCCTGCGTCGATCCCAACCTCTCGCTCACCGCCACGAAGGGACAGGGCCGCATCGTGCGACTGGTCGACACCGATGGCGACGGCGCGGCCGACCGCTATTCCGTGTTCGCCGAAATGGACAGCCCCCGCGGCGTCGCCTTCGATGGACGCACGCTGTACGTCATGCATCCGCCCAACCTCACTGCGTATCGCGACACCACTGGCGACGGCATCGCCGATGTGTCGGACGACCTGGTGACGGGACTCGGCTTCGATCTCGACTTTCGCGGCGCCGACCACACCACGAACGGCATCACCATGGGCATCGACGGCTGGCTGTACATCGCCGTCGGCGACTACGGCTATCGCCGCGCGGTGGGCAAGGACGGCACCGTCATCACGCATCGCGGCGGTGGTGTCGTGCGCGTGCGCACCGATGGCACCGGTCTCGAGCTGTATGCGCAGGGCACGCGCAACATCTACGATCTCGCCGTCGATCCGTTCCTGCGGGTCTTCACACGCGACAACACCAACGACGGCGACGGCTGGGAAACGCGCCTGCACTACCTCCCGTCGGGCGCCAACGTGGGGTATCCGGCACTCTACAGGAACTTCGCGAGCGAGCACTTCCAGTCGCTCGCCGACTACGGCGGCGGTTCCGGCACCGGCGGACTGTGGGTGCAGAGCCCGGGCTTTCCCGAAGGCTTCGGCAACAATCTGTACACCGCCGACTGGCTCCTGAATCAGGTGTTTCGTCATCCGCTCACGCCCAACGGCGGCAGCTATGATGTGAAGCAGGAGAACTTCCTGTCGGTTCCGCATCCGGCCGACATGGCCATGGACGGCCAGGCCAGCATGTACGTCGCCAGCCTGTCCGGCGGCAGCTACACGTACGCCGGTGACACGATCGGGTACATCGTGCGCGTCACGCCGAGTGGTCACCTTGCGCGCCCGGTGCCACCACTCGAAACGATGGGTGATGCCGCGCTGCTGCAATGGCTCACCGGCCGCGACGCCGAATACCGGCTGCAGGCACAGCGCGCGCTGCTGCGCCGTCCGCCATCGTCGGGACTGGTGTCGCAAGTGACCGCGCTCGCACTCGACAAGCGACAGTTACCGCACGCGCGCGTGGCCGCGCTGTTCACACTCAAGCAGTGGATCGGCGCGCGGTCACATCCCACGCTCGTGCGTGCGGCCACCGATCCCGCCGTGAAAGCGCTCGCCCTCCGCGCGCTCGTCGACAACACCACGCAGCTCAGCGGCTTCAATGCGGCGTTGTTTATCACCGCACTCGCCGACACCAGCGCACAGGTGCAGCTTGCCGCACTGGCCGCCCTCGTGCGCATGAACTATCGGGACGCCGCAGAGGAGATCGTCCCGCTGACCGGAAGCCGCGATGCGGCCGTCGCGCACATCGCCGTCAACGCCCTGGTCTCGCTGCAGGGGTGGCGTGCGTGCCTCGACTCGCTGGCGTCTGCAACACCCGCCGTGCGCGCCGGTGCGCTGCGTGCACTCATGCGCATGCATGACCCGGCCGTGGTGAGCGCGCTGATCGGGAACGTCGGTGCCACGCCTGGCCAGGCGTCGGTGCGCGACTTCGTCGCCGCGCTGGCCCGCCTTCACTATCGCGAGGCAACGTGGAACGGGTCCGACTGGTGGGGCACCCGGCCGTCCTACATCGGTCCGTACTTCGCACCGGTCACCTGGGACGAGAGTGCGCGCATCGCGACGGTGTTGCAGAAGGCACTCATCGAAGCGCCGCGCGACGATGTGCCGGCACTGGCCGACAGCATGGTGCGCAACCGCATCGTGCCGCAGGGCGCCAAGGCGCTCATCGTTGCGTCGGCCGGCGACGCCGCGCTGCGCACCGATGTCGTGAACACGCTGGTCGGGCACACGGTCGTGGACAGCACCATGGTGGCTGCGCTCACGCGCTGGGACGTGCGTGGTGACGCGCTGCATGTGGCCGTGGCACACCTGCTCGCTGCCGAACGTGGCGTCGTGAGCGGTACACTCCCCCTCGTGCGCGTTGCCGCGCTCGACGCCACGCTCGACGAGGAACTGCGCGGCAAGTTACTCACCATGGTGGGAGCATTGCCCGGCCGCGCCGGCCTCGACGCGGCGACATCGTTGCTTTCACGCGTGACACCAGCCGTACCGGCGGCGTCCAGCGACGCGCCACCGGTTGCCGGCCCGGTGGAGGCCGCATGGCGCCGCTTCGTGGGCGATCGCCGACGGCTGCAGGAACTCGACTACTTCATCGACCTCTCGCGCCACGCCAACGCCGATTCGCGCACGCTCGGCTTCGCCGTGCTGCTGCAGTCGGTGCGCGGCAACCGCGCCCCGGCCGCCATCACCGACAAGGTGCAGCCGGTGCTCAACACGGCATGGACCAGTCGTGCGGCCGCAGCGGATCTCGCGCGCGCGGTGTCGATCATGCGACTGGAATCGGCGTACACGGACCGCCTCGAGGCCCTGAAGGAACGTCCCGCCTCGCCGCCATCGCCAGCCATGGACTGGCAGCCGATCTTCAACGGCAAGGATCTCAGGGACTGGGATATCAAGTTTGCCGGCCATCCACTCGGCGTGAACTTCCGCAACACATTCCGCGTCGAAGACGGCATGCTCAAGGTGCGGTACGACCAGTGGGCCAACTTCAACGGCGAGTTCGGCCACATCTTCTACAAGAAACCGTTCTCGTACTACATCGTCGCTGTCGAATACCGGTTCGTTGGCGAGCAGGTCACCGGCGCCGGTGCCGGCAACAGTTGGGCCATTCGCAACAATGGCATCATGGTGGCGTCACAGTCGGCCGCCAGCATGGGACTCGAGCAGGACTTCCCCATCTCGCTCGAAGTACAACTGCTGGGTGGACTCGGCCGGGGCACGCGCACCACCGGGAATCTCTGCACGCCCGGCACCAACGTCGTGATGAACGACAAGCTCGTCACCACGCACTGCATCAACTCCAGCTCCATCACCTACGATGGCGACCAGTGGGTGCGCGTCGAGGCCATGGTGCTGGGCGACTCGGTGGTCAAGCATATCGTGAACGGCGATACGGTGATGACCTACTCCAAGCCGCAGATGGGTGGTGGCGCGGCGAACAAGACCAACCCCGGCGTGCTCGTTCCCGGCACGCTGATTCCCGGGGGATACATCACGCTGCAGGCCGAAACGGCGCCGATCGACTTCCGCACGGTGGAGGTCGTCAACCTGCAAGGCTGCATGGACAAGAACGCTGCCAACTACAAGTCCTACTACGTGAAGTCCGATCCCAAGGCATGCCGAAAGAAATAGCCTGCGTTGCGTTTGCCGCCGCGTTCACGCTGGCGGGCGACGTCTTGCCCGCGCAGCCGCCGGATGGCGCGAAGATCTATGCGGCAACCTGCCAGGCCTGCCATCAGGCGTCGGGACTCGGGTTACCGAACCAGTTCCCGCCCCTGGTGGGCAGCGAGTGGGTGACGGGCAGCGAGGAACGTCTGCTGCGCATCATCCTGCACGGGGTCGTTGGCGAAATCGAGGTCGAAGGCGAGATGTTCAACGGCTCGATGCCCACGTGGGGTCCGACGTTCAAGGACGAAGAACTCGCGGCCGTGGCGACGTACGTGCGTCAGGCGTGGGGCAACAAGGCCGCTCCCGTGACCACAGCAACCGTGACTCGCGTGCGATTGCAGTACGCGTGGCGAACGACTCCGTGGACAGCGCGGGAACTGCTCAGCCGGACGCCGCCGAAACCGCCGGATCGTTAGCGTCAACGCGACGCGTTCACCATCGGCCCGGCACGTACTGGAACCAGATCAGGAAGTGCGCGACAAGGACGGCTCCCAGCGCGAGCACACTGTAGCTCAGTCGTCCAAAGATATCCCACCACCGGCCACGCCACGCGATCACGGCGAACCACACCATCGGAATCGCCGCGATCGCCAACAGCCACGCCACGCGCAGCGTGACGATGTCCGACGACGTCATGCCGAACGTCATGCCCTCATTGCGCGAAAGCTGTCGTGAACCCGCCGCGATGAAACCGAAACCGTAGGCGATGAACAGGAGCGTGAAGCAGACGCCGAAGGCGATCGCCATCCAGGCTTGCTTCGGAGACGCGCCGCGTGCGGATAGACTCGCCGTCACCCGACGACGCCACACCCACTGCCCTGCGCTCACCACGCTCCAGAGCGCCAGCACGATCAATGGGACGCCCGCCAGGGCCGACACGTATTCGTTGAGGAAGTACGCCCCTTCGTACCACGGCAGGCGCTCGAATGCGCCGGGCAACTCCGCACCACCGGTTGGAACGCCCGTGAACAGCATCGTGATCGTGCCGCTGGCATCGCGACGCAGCGCGGCGAGCGTGCCGTCGCTCACTTCCTGCAGCAGCAGCGAGTCGATGCGCACGAAGCGACGTGCGCGCGTTCCCGCCGGAATGCGCAGCGTATCACCTGTTGCTCTCACGGTTGCGTTGAACGCGAACACGCCGGGAAACCGCTCGATCGTGCGATGCGAATACCGCGTGAGCCGATAGTTGCCAGCGTACTCGGCCACCGGGCCGTTCGCGACTGGCGGAGGCCCCGTGGCATCGGGCAGCAGCGCGGCCAGCACCGACTCCAGCACCATACGGGTGACCGTCGGCTCGCCCGCGTTGGTCGCAATGAACACGCCGAGGCTGTCCGACGGCGCAAGCGCCAGCACGGTGGCCGTGCCGGGAGCGCCACCGGCGTGCGTCAGCAGCCGGTGTCCGCGGACGCTCTGTTCGAAGAACGCGAAGCCGATACCCGGCACGCGCGGATCATGCGTGAACTGCTGCGACATCGCCCGTGTGACCGTCGTCGAATCGATCACCCGCTGGCCCTCGAGCATGCCGCCGGCAAGCCAGGCGCGCATGAACCGCGACATGTCCGACGCCGTGGAGAACGCCAGTCCCACCGGGTACGCATGTGACCAGACCATTGGCGCGCGTTCACATCCGCTCTGGCCGCAGCGATACCCCGGCGCCATGGCGCGCCCCAGGGAATCGTCAGGCGGCTCGATGTAAAACGTCTGCGCCATGCCCAGCGGTGCGAATACGGTTCTTGCAGCGAGTGCGGCGAATGACTCGCCCGCCTCACGCTCGGCGACATACCCGGCGAACGCCATGCCGTGATTTGAATACCCGATCACCGCACCCGGCGCCCAGCCACGATCAGGCAGTCGCGCCGCGAGATACTCGCCCAGCGGGCGCATGTCGGCCCGCGTGCGCGCACCATAGCCGATCATGCGCTCATCGAATCCTGCCGTATGCGTCAGCAGATGACGCAGCGTGATGGGCGCGTCGTCGCCCGGCGGAATCGGCACGTTCGGCGCATACGTCCGCACATCCTGCTCCAGGTCGAGCCGGCCCTGCGTGACCCGCTGCAATACCGCCGCTGCCACGAACAGCTTCGCCACCGATGCCAGCCGGTAGATCGAGCGCACCGGGTCGGCCGCCACGCTGTCCTCGAGCTGCGCATACCCGTAGCCGCGCAACGCCAGCACGCTGTCCCGTCGCACGATGGCAATCACGACGCCCGGCACCCGCACGCTGTCCATCGCCGCGGCGACCACTGAGTCCAGCGTGTGCTGCAACGTGCTCGGCGGCGCGGCACCCTGCCCGTGCGCAGCCGAGCTGCCAACCATCAGGCCCATCAGGACGGGAAGAACCCGCATCTTAACTCTGTAGTCAACCGCAGTCAGGACGGCCCGCTTCCGTGCACCAGATACGCTTCGACCATGATCAGGTTGCGGTCCCCCGACATCCGGATGACGTTGAGCAGCCTTTCCATCTTGTTCGTCTCCTCGAGCTGCTCGTCGACGAACCACTGCAGGAATCCCTGCGCCAGGTAGCCGTCCTGCTCGTCGGCGAGCGCCATCAGGGCGTTGATCTGCCCCGTCACTTCGAGCTCCCAGCTCAGCGCCGCCGCGACCGCCGCTTCGGCCGACGCAAAGGTGTGCACCGGCTCGCGTACCGCCGGGATGCGCAGTTCGGCGTTCGTATCGAGCACGTAGTGCAGGAGCTTCTCCGCGTGCATGCGCTCCTCGCTCGCTTGCTCGAAGAACAGCTTCGCCATCAACATCAGGTTCGCCTTCTGGAAGTGCGCCGCGATGGCATAGTACTGCAGGCTCGCCGCCAGCTCGTTGCCGATCTGCGTATTGATGGCCTTGGCCAGGTCGGGACTGATCAACATTGCGACTCCGTTGGGAAAGGTGGGCGTCAGGGTGAATATTACCGGTTGACCCGATTCAGGAAGAACCATTGACCGATTCGCGGATGCCCTTCGACCTCGCCGCCCGGTTCCTCGAGCGCTCGCGCCACTACCTCGGCGTCGAGTATCCGGCCAAGCTCACCGCCGCCGTGCGCACCATTCCACCCGACCGCCTCTGGTGGCGGGCGAACGACGCGTCCAACAGCGCGGGCAACCTGCTGCTCCACCTCACGGGCAATGTGCGCCAGTGGATCGTGAGTGGCGTCGGTGGCGCGGCCGACACGCGGCATCGCGACGCTGAGTTCGCGGCACAGGATGGTGCGGACGCCGAGACGTTGCTGGCCGGATTGCATGCCGCATGCTGCGATGTCGATGTCGTGCTGGCGCGGCTCACACCGGAATCACTCGGCGAACCGCGCATGATTCAGGGACGCGAGACGACAGTATTTGCCGCAGTCTACCATGTCGTGGAGCACTTC
The DNA here is from genome assembly GCA_964588045.1 of uncultured Gemmatimonas sp. Lineage (GTDB taxonomy): Bacteria > Gemmatimonadota > Gemmatimonadetes > Gemmatimonadales > Gemmatimonadaceae > Gemmatimonas. The sequence continues at coordinate 5,276 of CAZPON010000014.1, read as the reverse complement.
TCAGGACACACGGGACAGATCATCCTGCTGGCCAAGCAGTTCACGCCGCAAGCGGTGCGGTTCTACGACGATACTGGTGGCCTGGCGAAGCCGCTGTTCATGCCGGAAGGCGCGCAGGACGTGGACTGATGCCTCTCGCTCCCTGTCTAGATCCTGATCAGTCGCCGACTTGCACGTGGTTTAATATTTGTTATACTACCAATAGTCGATCGTCGTTCCTTGTCGCGATCAGTCTGAAAACCCTCTCGCTCGCGGAGCTCTCATGGTGCAGACCATCACGCTCAAGAAAATAGGCGGCTCCGTCGGTGCGATTCTGCCGAAGGATATGCTGGACCGTCAGCACTTCCAGGCGGAGGATCAGGTCTTCGTGGTCGAGACCCCGCAGGGCATTCTGTTGACGGCCGTTGACCCCGCGACAACGGAAGCCTTGGCGGCGTACGCTGTCCTTGCCAGGGAGAATCGGGCCGCAATGGCCGCTCTGGCGAAGCTGTGACCGATGGAGCCGCGCTGGCTCACACGACAGATCGTCGACCTGATCCACAACAGTCAGCTGCAGGATCATGGTGGCAACGTCGGCGTCCTGAACGACGGCAGCATCGAATCGGCGATTGCCCGTGCGCGGAACCGCTATGTGTACGAACAGGCGTCGTACTTCGACTGTGCGGCTGCATACCTGTTCGGACTCGCCAGGAATCACGGCTATCAGGATGCCAACAAACGGACCGCATATATGGCCGCCATCACCTTCCTCTACGTGAACGGCTGGCACGTGCAGGCGCCCGACGACGAGAAGATCCTGCTCATGGTCGATGTAGCGCAAGGCGCGCGAACTGAGCCCGAGATCGCGGGATGGTTTGAACAGCATGCAACCGCCCGCAGATAGGTCTCCCGACTTACCGGCCGCTTGCCTGCCCGCCAAGTCCTGCACTGCTCGCGTTGCGATCAGGCGGCTCCGCACCCAGCAGGTTGTGCACGAAGTAGTCCCACCGCTTCCGGTCACCGTACGGCCCCGTTTCCCCGCCACGCCCCGCGTTGTGCGCCCCGCCCGGGAACATGAAGAAGTCGAACGACTTGTTGGCCTTGATCAGCGCATTCGCCACTTGCAGCGTCGACGACGGATCGACGTTCTCGTCGAGCTCACCCACCAGCAGCAGCAGCTTGCCCTGCAGCTTGTGCGCATTGACCATGTTCGACGACGAATCGTAATGTGCACCGAGTGGCCAGCCCATCCACTGCTCGTTCCACCAGATCTTATCCATGCGGTTGTCGTGGCAGCCCGCGAAGCTCACGGCGACCTTGTAGAACTCCGGATGGAAAAGCAGCGCGCCCATGGAGTTCTGGCCACCAGCCGAACCACCGTAGATACCCACCTTCGCGATGTTGTACCACGGATACCTCGCGGCCACCGCCTTGTGCCACAGAATGCGATCGGGGAATCCGGCGTCCTTGATATTCTTCCACGCCATGTCGTGAAACGCCTTCGAACGGTTGGACGTCCCCATGCCGTCGATCTGTGACACGATGAACCCGAGTTCGGCTGTCGCCTGCATGCCATACTGCACGCCCCAGTTCTTGGGTACGAACGAGTCGTGCGGACCGGCGTAGATGTACTCGATGACCGGATATTTCTTCTTCGCATCGAAGTTCGTGGGACGCACGATCACACCGTAAATGTCGGTCTTGCCATCGCGTCCCTTCGTCACGAACGCCTCGGGCGGCTTCCACCCGGTGGCCAGCAGCGCGGTCGCGTCACCTTTCTCAACCGTCAGCAGCAGCTTCTGGTCGCTGGTACGACGCAACTCGAGCACCGGCGGCAGGTCCACGCGCGAGTAGCGGTCGAGGTAGTACTGCCCGTCGCCGGAGAAGCGTACGGCGTGATTGGCGTCGGCCTCGGTGAACGTCGTGAGGCCCGACCCGTCGAAGTTGATGCGATAGCTGTGCACGAAGTACGGATCCTTCCCCGCATACATGCCACTGGCGCGGAACCACACCTGCCGCGCCGCCGGGTCCACGCGATCCACGCCGCGCACGAGCCATGCGCCGCGCGTGATCTGGTTCTTCACCTGGCCGGACGTGCCATCGTACAGGTACAGGTGGTTCCAGCCATCGCGCTCCGACATCCACACCGTCTCCGCACCGTCGTTCAGGTCGAAGCGGAACAGCTTGGCCGAGTAGTGGAAGAACGTGGGCGTCTCCTCGTTGATGATGGCGCGGGTCTTGCCCGTAGCCGCATCGATCTCGATGACGCGATACGCCTGGTGACCGCGCTGGTTGTACTCGAACGTCAGCGCACGACCGTCGGCGCGCCACGCCAGCCCGGACACCGCGTACGCGTTGGGGAAGAGCGTGTTGTCGATCTCGCGCTGCGTTCGCGTCGTCAGGTCGAACAACACGGGCTGGTCGACGTCCAGCACGTCACCGGGCTTGTTGTACAACCGGCGCACGTCCTTCGGTTGCAACTGGTCTTCCGGACTCGACATCACGTAGTGCACTTCGCGGCGGAAACCGGGGCGCACGCGGTACGCCGCCAGCTTCTTCGAATCGGGCGACCACGCAATCGACTGGATCGCATAGGCATTCCCTTCCGAACCATCCGACGAAAGCGGTGCCCACGCCTGGGTGCCAACGGCACGCGTGAACACGTTGAAGTTGCGCACCGACGCCTCGGTCTTGCCGTCCGGTGACACGCGCGGCGCCGTGTTGGGGGCCGGCGGATCGCCGTACAGCCCACCACCGAAGCGCCCGCCGCCACCGCCGCGACCGCCCCGTCCGCCCTGCTGCTGCACGCGTGCGCACCGCGAGTCGGCAACGGTGCACGTCAGTCGCGACGTGTCGACCTGCACATCGAAGGTGCGCAGGTCGGCACTGAACTGCGGTGACGTGAACGGCAATCGCAGCGCGTCGACCGGCCGACCCAGCACCGACGACAGTGACGACGCAATCGCCGCATGATCGAACGCCGCCTTCTTCTCCAGTGTTGCCGCGTCGGCCAGCATGAAGGTCGTGCCACCCTTCACGCTCTTGCGATACCAGAAGTGCGACGTGGTGCCCACCCATGCGGTCGTATCCACCGCATCGATCACCAGACCATCCAACCGGCTGCGCACCGACTCGGCCCGCGCATAGTCCGCGGCGGTGCCCTGCGCGCCGATGTCCTGCAGCGCGAGCGTGAACGCGACAACGGCGACGGTCGCGAGGGATGGCGTGCGAAGGGCGTGGAACACGGTGGGCCTCGACGATGGGAGCGTGCGACTGCGGACCAACCGTCTATATGCGTCCGGCACGGGGTTTCCTCAAGGCAGCACCAGTATCGGGGGCACGGAGTTGGAGAAGACGGGAGACGGGAGACTGGAGACGGGAGACTTCCCAGCCGCGAGTCTCCCGTCTCCCGTCTGCAGTCTCCCGTCTAAAACTCGACAACCGCCGCTCCCGACGCGACCTTCAATCCAGTCCCCCCAGCCCCTTCCCAACCGATCTCCCCATGCACACGCCATTGCGTCTCTCGTTGGCCTGCCTCGCGCTCACCGCACTGGCGGGCACGGCGTCGGCCCAGTCGAAGCGGCCCATCACGCCGACCGACGTCAGGAACTGGAACACGATCCGGCAGAGTGCCCTCTCCAACGACGGCAAATGGTTCGCGTACGTCATGGGACCCGCCGAAGGCGACCTGACCGTGGTCGTGCGCAGCACGGCGGCTGGTGCCACGGAAACACGTGTGCCGGTGGGCGCGACCGGTGGCTCGGTCACCATCTCCGGTGACTCGAAGTGGCTGGGCTTCCTCGTGACGCCCAATCGCCCGGCCGCGGCTGCTGCAAGTGGTCGCGGCGGTCGGGGTGCCGCGCCTGGTGGTGCACCCGGTGGACGCGGCGCCGGCGAGGGCGTGGCGCAGGCCACCGACACGACCAATCGCAATCAGTCGAAGCTGGTGCTCATGAATCTCGCATCGGGCGAGCAGAAGGAATTCAACGGCATCCGGCGCTTCAGCTTCAACTCCGACACACCGTCGTGGATCGTGATGTCGGCGGGTGGTGCGGTCGGTGGCGGCGGTGCCGGTCGTGGCGGGCCGCCCGGTATTGCCGGCTTTGGCGCGCCCGAGGCCGCGTCGTCCGGCGGTGGGGCCGACCTGCTGCTGTACAACGTCGCAACCGGTGAACGCCAGAACATGGGCCGCGTCGGTCAGTACAGTTTCAGCGAAAACGGTGAGTGGCTGGCGTACACGATGGAGAATGCCGACCAGATCGGGAACGCCGTGCAGGTGCGCAACATGACGACGGGCGTCATCAAGGCGCTCGACAGCGAAGACGTGCTCTATCGCCATCTCGCGTGGACCGACAGCTCGCGCGCACTGGCCGTGATGAAGGGCAAGATCGCCACCACGGGCACCCGCGACACGGTGTTTTCGCTGGCGCTGTTCCGTGGCATCAACGCCAACGGTGCGGCCTCCACCAAGGTGTTCACTCCCGCCGGTCGCAGCGATTTCCCCGCGGGCTGGAAGCTCGCATCCGATCGCGCACCACGGTATTCGACCGACTTGTCGATGGTGTTCTTCGGCATTCGTGAAGGCGTGAAACCCACGGCGCGCGTGGCCGACGGTGGACGCGGCACCAATCCGCTCATCCAGCCGGGCGCACCGGGGGCAGGCGGAACCATCAACCAGACTGCTGCCGGACGAGGGGCCAGCGGGACGCCCGCCGACTCACTGCCGTCGCTCATTCTCTGGAACGCCAAGGACCCGCGACTGCAGTCGCAGCAGATGGTGCAGGAAGCGGCCGACCGTGCGTTCAACTATCTGGCCGAGTATCGCCTGAACGACGACAAGTTCGTGCGACTCGCCGACGACAAGCTGCGCAACGTGACGGTGGTGGCGAACGACAAGTTCGCGTACGGCACCGACAACACGCCGTACCAGCAGGCGGCCAGCTATTCGGGACGCAACTACAACGACGTGTATTCCATCGACCTGGCCACGGGCGCGCGCAAGCTGATCTGGAAGAAGCGCGCCGGGGGAATTGGGCAGCCGTCGCCGGACGGCACGAAGGCGCTCATGTGGGGCGCTGACGGCAACTACTGGGTGCTCAACCTCGCCACGTTCGACAGCACCAACATCACGAAGGCGGTGCCCACCTCGTTCGTGAACACCGAAGACGATCACAACAACATCCTGCCGTTGGCGATTCCGGCCCGCGGCTGGTCGAAAGACGGGTCGTCGGTGCTGCTCTCCGACAACTGGGATATCTGGAACGTACCGGTCACACCGGGTGCGAAGGCCGTGAACC
>CAZPON010000013.1:0-24968 GCA_964588045.1 uncultured Gemmatimonas sp. | reverse complement strand
TGGCGAACGACCCGCCGTAGTGGTCGGTGCGATGGTTCGACAACGGCGAAAGAAATTCGTGCAGCAGGTAGCCGTGCGCGGCATGGATCTCCGCGACCTGGAAGCCGGCCGCGACTGCACGAACAGCGCCGGCGCGAAACGCGTCGATGACCCGGGCGATGCCGTCGGACGAGAGGGCGTGCGGTTGCGGATAGGTGTCCGAGAAGGCGACGTCGCTGGGGGCCATGACATCGTCCCATCCGCCGTCGGCGGGCGGCACTCTTCCGGTGCCTTCCCACGGACGCTTCGTGCTCGCCTTGCGTCCGGCGTGCGCGAGCTGGATGCCTGCAGCAGCGCCGTGTGCGCGCACGAACGTCGTGATACGGCGCAGCATGTCGATGTGGCCATCATCCCAGATGCCAAGGTCGTGCTGGCTGATGCGACCGTTGGGGGTCACCGCCGCCGCTTCGGTGAACACCAGGCCGGCGCCACCGGTGGCCAGGCCGCCGAGGTGCACCAGGTGCCAGTCGTCGGCGTACCCGTTCGTGCTCGAGTACTGGCACATCGGTGACACGCCGATGCGGTTGCGCAGCGTGAGCGAACGGAGTGTGAGCGGCGAGAAGAGCGAGGGCATTGCTGATGGCGTGTGAATCGTACCTGGCGACCGCGGACGAGGAACAGCGCGTGGAGAGCCCCGCACCTGCACAGAGCCGAGCTGACAGCTCGAGGCTGTGCGGTCGCTGGGTTCTCAAACGCGCTGTAATGGATCTGGCCGACCTCAATATCACATGGTGTGCGCAGATCCGCCGCCATCGCGTGCTCCTGGCAGATCGCAACAACGAATCCACCACAGAGTTCGCAGAGTGCACAGAGTGAGATCGTCGCAGCCGACGAACCACTCTGTGCGCTCTGCGACCTCCGTGGTGGATCGGTCGTTGCGCTCTCTGCGGTCGGAGTATCTTTGATGATGACCAAACGCGTGATCGTGATTGGGGCGGGCGCCGCCGGCACCATGGCCGCGATCTTCGCCGCGGCAGCGGGCGCCGAAACGGTGCTCGTCGAGCGCACGCGCGATGGCGGGCGCAAGATCCTCATCAGTGGCGGCGGGCGTTGCAACGTGCTGCCGTCCCGCGTCGATGAATCACGCTTCGTGACCGACTCGTCGCCGAACGTGCTGCGCAAGATGGTGCGGGCGTGGCCGCTGGGCGGGCAGCGCGCGTTTTTCGAGACGACGATGGGCATCCCGCTGGTGGAGGAGCCGGAGTCGCTCAAGCTGTTTCCGGCGTCGCACCGGGCGCGCGATGTGCGCGACGGACTCATGAGCCATGCGCGCCGGCAGGGCGTGCAGTTGCTCATGGAAACGCGCGTGACCGGCATTGCGCCCGCTGGCAAAGGCTGGTCGGTGTCCATCGACAACGATGTGGCGCTCACCGGCGACGCGGTCATCGTGGCGACCGGCGGCCTGTCGGTGCCCAATACCGGCAGTGATGGTGCCGGGTTGTCCATGCTGTCGCAGCTCGGGCACACGATGCATGCCACATACGCCGCACTGACGCCGCTCACCGCCAATCATGCGGCGTTCAATGCGCTGTCGGGCATCTCGCTCACCGTCGGGCTGTCGGCGCGCAGCCATGAACGCAGCGCCACGGCGCGCGGCGGGTTTCTCTTCACGCATCACGGTTACAGCGGGCCGTCGGTGCTCGATGTGTCGCACGTGGCCGTGCGTGCGCGCACCGAGCGCACGTCGCCGGCGCGCCTGCAGGTGCAATGGACGGCGCTCGGCGAGGCGGAATGGGACGCAGCGCTCAAGCCACATGGCGCGCGCACGGTGACGGGCGCGCTACGCGCCGAGTTGCCCGACCGGCTCGCCGCCGTGCTGCTGGCGCAGGCGGACGTGGAGCCGCATCGGCCGCTGTCGGAGTTGCGGCGGGCGGAACGTCTTCGCCTCATCGACACGCTGGTGCGCGGTGAACTGCCGTGGAATGGCGACGAAGGCTACAAGAAGGCCGAAGTCACCGGCGGCGGTGTGGCGCTGGGCGAGGTGGATGCCCGTACCATGGAGAGCCGTCGACATCCCGGCCTCTTCCTGTGCGGCGAAGTGCTGGACGCCTTCGGGCCGATTGGCGGCTACAACTTTCTCTGGGCGTGGGCGACGGGGCGTGCGGCGGGGATGGCGGCGGCGGTCGGCTGATCCCGTGGTGCGCTCATTGGCAAACCAGAGACTCCGCGTCGCCCGCGGCCTCCTTCTCCCGCGCCTGATGCGCGGCGAGATTCAGGCATGACACTGCGCGCCCCCATTCACCTTTTCGATCGCCAGAAGCGTCTCCTGGCATTACTCCACGCATTGGGCGGGAGGATCGGCAGCCTCGATTTTCAGAAACTATTGTTCCTCTTCTGTGAGGAGCATGCGGGTGTGGCTCCGTACGAATTCATTCCGTACAAGTTCGGCGCATTTTCTTTTTCTTCGTACGCCGATCGCCGGAAGTTGGCGCAGCGAGGCCTGATCGAGGAGAATGATCGAGAATGGCTTCTTACCTCGGACGGAGAGGTCGCCGCCAAGGGACTTGAAATCGACATGAAGCCGTTCGCGGAATTTGCATCAAGACACGACGGAATTCGTGGGGACGCCTTGGTTGCGGAGACATATCGGCGCTTCCCGTACTACGCCATCCGCAGCGAGATCGCCGACCGCATCCTGCGAGGCGACAAGGAGGCGCTCAGGCGAGTCGATGAGGCGCGACCATTGGCCGGCGGTTCGCAGCTCAGCACGATTGGATACGAGGGGCGGTCGCTCGAGGGATACCTGAATGATCTTATTCGAGCCGGTGTGAATGTGCTCTGCGACGTGAGGCGGAACGCCATCAGCAGGAAGTATGGCTTTTCGAAGTCCACACTTCAGCGCGGCTGCGTCGGCGTCGGCATCAGGTACGAGCACGTCCCCGAGCTGGGAATCGCCTCCGAAGACCGGCGTGGGCTCAGTGATGACGCGGCGTTCCGAGCGCTGTTCGCGGAGTACCGCCGCGAGACCCTTCGCAGGCAGGGACCGGCACTCGAGCGAATTCGAGAATGGCTGAGAAACGGCGATCGCGTGGCGCTGACCTGTTACGAGCGCAAGGCTCAGTCGTGCCATCGACATTGCGTGGCTGACGCGCTCCTCAATGCGGACGGACGCCGATACGAGTGCTCCCACTTGTGAGCCCCGTACCGGAGAAGCAGCGGGTCCTGATCACCGTCAAGACCTATCCAACCCTCTCGCGCAAGTACGGCGAGACTGTGTGTACGGCTGGCCTTCGGGAGGATGGAACGTGGGTACGTATCTACCCGGTTCCGTTTCGGCGGCTCGATCAGACTGAGCAATACCGGAAGTATGATTGGGTCTACTGCTCGCTCGTGCGCAATACCAGTGATCCAAGGCCAGAGACCTTCCGACCGGTCGATACCGCCAAGTTGGAGCCAGTGGGCCATATCGGGACCAACGACGCCTGGAGGGAGCGGCGCGCACTGTTGCTTCACAAAGCAAGGGTCTACACCCGTCTCGCTGAGATCATAGAGAGGGCGAAGTCGAATGAGATATCGCTTGCTGTCTTCAAGCCTGCTCGCGTCACCGACTTCATCTGGGAGGAGGAGGACAGGGCTTGGGATCCGGACAAGCTCAGGCAAATGCGCGAGCTGACCAACCAGAGGGAGATCTTCGCCGAGGATGCCTGGCGCCAGACCTTTGAGATCATCCCGAAACTGCCGTACAGTTTCTCGTACCGGTTCGAGGACGCTGATGGTCGCTCAAGCGAACTTCAAGTCCTCGATTGGGAAGCGGGCGCATTGTACTGGAATTGTCTGCGTCGCACGCATGGAGACGAAAAGGCAGCCCTGCTGAAGGTGCGACGCAAATACCTGGACGAGTTCCGAAGAAGCGATCTTCACTTCTTCCTGGGAACCACGCAGGAGTTCCACTTCAGGGCTCCGAATCCCTGGGTGATCGTGGGAGTGCTTCCCATTCCCCACGAGAAGCAGCTTGGACTCCTGTGAGAAGCTCACGCTTCGCCCGTAGTCGCCACCGGTGTTTGCACGAGTGACACTTCGCGCATACGCCGCGCGACGCCAGCCAGTTCACGCAGTGCAGTGATACCGCCCGGCAGTGCCAGCCACGCAACGATGTAGGCGCCGAGGTACAACATGGCGCCCACGGCCAGCCGTTGCATGACGTTCAACGGGAGTGATGCATCGGCCGTCCAGAGCGCCAGTCCGGCCAGCGCGCTCGACGCAGCAGGACGCCATACCACGCGTCCGTAGTCGCGCCACGTCACGGCGGAGAGTTCGAAGGCGAGGGACAGTTCCGGCAGCAACAGCAGCCACCGCGCAACGGCGTAGGCGATGGCGATGCCGAGCAGGCTCCACTGCGCACCGATCGCCACCGCGCCCAGCGTCACGACCAGTTGCGTGATGCTCATGCGCATCTGTGCCGTGGTCCGTGCTTCGGACAGGAACAGCCAGCGTGTGTGCCGGCTCAGCGCCAGGGCGATACCGCCAATCGTCACGAAGCGAAACACGTCGATGGCCTCGCTCCAGCCGCTCCCCAGCAGCGTGAGGATCGTGGCGCGGGCCTCGATGGCGAAGAACGTGAGTGCCGGCAGCATGGCCGACAGGATGAGCAACAGCGCCGTGCGCCAGTAGTGGCGGTACAACTGCGCATCGTCGCGCGACCGTGAGAGTCCCGCCACGGCCACGTTGAGCAGCGGCGCGTAGAGTTGCCACACCGGATAGTGACCCCAGCGGTAGGCGAGATCGTACAGTCCCATCGCGTGGGTGCCGCTGCCCAGGCCGATTGCCACGCGGTCGACATTCTGTCCGCCGAACGAAAGGAGATTGGTGATGGCGTAGCGTCGTGCAAACGCGAGGATCGATGTCGCTGCCGCGGAGTGTTCGGTGCGCGCAGGGGCGTCAGCGATTCCACTCCGTCGAGGGCGCCAGGACACGAGCTGCCACACCCACACGGCGCGCACGAGCGAGGTGGCAGCCTGTTGCATCACCAGCGCCCAGTAGCCGGCGCCCATCCATGCGCTGGCCAATCCGATCATCATGCCCGCGGCAACGCTGCCGATTTCGACGCGGCGCAACGCCGCGAATCGTAACGCGCGCGTGGCCAGCGCTTCGGGCACCTCGGCCAACGACAAGGCAATCGAACCCACCGAAACGGCCGCGATCACGGCGACCAGGCGCGGCTCGTGGTACACGAAGGCGAGCGCCGGCGCGGCAGCCAGCATGCCGGCGCCCAACCACGCGGAGTACTTGAGCCCGACGCGAAACAGGCGCTGCAAGTCGTCGTCGCCGACGGCCTCGGCTTGCACCAGCGCCATCGACAAGCCGAACCCGCGCAGCGTGGCCACGAATGCCGTCAACGTACTGGCCATGGCCATGACGCCGAAATCGGCGGGGGTCAGCAGTCGCGCCTGAATCAGTCCCCCGACGATCGACATGACCAGCAGCACGGCTTGTGCGCCGATCTGGACGACGCCCGAATGGGCGGATCGCCGGCCGACGTCGACTGGCACCCCGGTTTCAGTGATTTCCGTCAAGGCCTGGTCGCGTGGAACTGGAGATTGGGCGGGTGGCGTAGCACCTTCAAGTGCCCTTGGTCGATCAACCTACAGTCAGCAGGCTCCTGGTGTCACGGCTTTTCGACGTCTACGGGTACGAGTTCGTCATCGAAAGCGACTCGCCCGAGCCCGCGCGCAGCCTCGCGTCCGACTTCGAGTTCTTCGCGGTCGATCACGCGCCCGTCGGGCGCCCGGTGACCATTCGCATCCGGAATGCCGACCCCGACTACGACGCGCTGCCCGCCTTGTGCGCGAACGTCTACACGCCACGCAACGCCTCGTATCGGGACACCCATCTCACCTACGCCGACTATCATGGTCGCGGGCTGGGGATTCACGATCGGCGCACCGGCGACTTCGAGATCGTCACGCGCAACGCCGACCTGCAGTACGAGGCCTCCTACCTGTTCCTGCTGGCGCAGATCGGCGAGGCGCTGGATCGCCGGCACATGCATCGCGTGCACGCGCTCTGCTTCAGTGTGAGGAATCGCGCGGCGCTGGTGCTGCTCCCGATGGGTGGCGGCAAGAGCACGCTGGGTTCCGGCCTGCTGGCGGATCCCGAGGTGAAGCTGCTGTCGGACGACTCGCCGTTCATCGATCGACGCGGCAATGTGCACGGCTTCCCGACGCGCATCGGACTGTTGCCGGGCTCCGAGCACGTCGTGCCTGCGGAATACCGTCGCACCATCCAGCGCATGGAGTTCGGCCCGAAGGTTCTCGTGGATTTCCGCTTCTTTGCCGATCGCGTTGTCGGCGCCGCCGAGCCGGCCTTCGTGTTCCTGGGCAGTCGCAGCTTGTCGCGCACGTGCGAGATCGTGGCCGCATCGTACCTCGACGGGCAGCGCGCGATGCTTGCCAATTGCGTCATTGGCATGGGCCTCTTCCAGGGGCTGGAGTTCTTTCTCCAGAAACGCCCGGGACAGATCCTCGGGCAGGTGTCCATTGCCTGGTCGCGGCTGCGCGCGTCACAGCGCCTGCTGTCGCGCTCGCAGGTGCTGCATCTCCGGCTCGGGCGCGACCAGCCGCTCAATGCGCGCCAGCTCCTCGAGTACGTGCGGTCACACTGAGCACGCATTCGCCGGTTCGCTACCACGACTGATACATGGCCGACTCAGCGAACTCGCGGCAAAAAGTCTCGCCGGAAAGGAAGGACACGTCCCTGGCGACGAGAAAGCGATGGGCGGCCAGCACGAGGTCGGGGTCGGCCGCTTTCGCGGCCGCTTCCTCGAGACTGTCGAAGAACAACGGATAGTCGGCACCCAGGTACTCGACGGCACCCGGCAGGCGCGTCACCAGCACCGGCGTGCGTCGCACAATGCACTCGATCACGGCGTTGTTGGCCACCGCCGAGTGCAGGTCGAGGAACACGACACTGCGTGCGAGCAGGGCATCGTACGCGGTGTTCGTACAACGCGGCAGGATCGTGGCGTTCCACTGCTCCATGGGCGGTGCGCCGGTCTGCGCGCGTTCGGCGTCGAGCGCGTTGAGGAAGCGCGGCATCTGGTTCTCGTGCACCGGGATCAACAGGTGCTTCCGCGCCGCGGGAAGCGGCAGGAAATGAATGGAGGCGAGTCGCCGCAACCACCATCCCACTTGTACCACCGGTTGCCCATGTCGCAGGTACGTCTCGTAGTCGAACGTCTCGCCGGTCCGTTCGGTCGGATGATGGAGCGACAACACCGGGACGCCCGGAAGGAATTCACGCACCCAGTCACCCAGCTGGTGCGAGAGCGTGATCAACCCACGACAGTGCGGCACGCTGTCCTGCCACTCACGCAGCCGCGATACATTGGGGAGTGTCTTGCTGGTGTCATGCCATGACGGAACGTCGGGCGGGACATGCACGAAGCCGGCCCACGGCTGCCGATACGGAATGCGATGCTCGTCGATGGACTGCGTGAGCTCCCTCGCGAAGTTGCGCTCGATCATCGTGTCCAGCAGGATCGGTGCCGAGTACGGATCGACCAGCGGCGCCAGCGATCGCTGCGCATAGGCCCAGCCGCTGCGTTGCGCCGGGTAGTCGATGAAGCGCTCGAATCGTACTTTCGGGATCACTGCGCGTGGTATAGGGGTTCAGTGGTCGCGCGTGCGACCGATCGAACGCTTCCGGGGAGGTATCGTTGGGAGGCACCTCAGCGTCAACGGCAATCTACCGTGCCGCGGCGCGGATTCTGGGCAACACGCTGCTCGCGTCACCGGTGGTGCGCACCATCTGCATCCGGCGCAGCGTGGCCGCCGGTGAAGCGGTGTTTCCCTTCAGCGACCTCGATCTCGCGATGGTCATCGACCCTGTCCCGGGCGCGGACGTGGAGCAGCTGCGGCGCCGCTACCGGCGGGCGCGCCTCGCGTTTCCGCGGCTTGGCGAATGCCAGGTGTTCACGCGGGAGGACCTGGACGAATTCGCCGTCACGGACCCGTACCGTGCATCCCTGGACCGACGATGTGCGGTCACCGTATTCGGTCCGCCATTGGCGATTGCGGATGCGCCGATCTCGCCGCTGGAGGCGTCGCGTCGGCTAGTGTTCTGGTTCGAGCACTTCATTCCAACCGCCCGTCGCCAGGGCAATCGTCGCAACCTGCGCAAGTTCGCGATCGAGATTGCCAACGCGCTGGGCGTATTGGAAGGTCACTGGTCGGTACCCCTCACCAGCCGACGCGAGACACTCGAGCGCTCGCCGTTGCCGGCCGGTGACTTGTTCGCCGTGTGTCTCGAGCTCGCGGCGCGTGCGCACGCCCTGGTGCGGCCGCCAGCTCCGCAGCTCAGGGCGCCCCTGAAGCTGGCCGGACTCGTCGTGGCGCCGTCTATCGGCGACGCAGTCGCCATGCCCGATGCCCGCGTCATGACACCGGAAGTGCTCGACCTCCTGTTGCACACGCAAACGCCGTGGTTGTGGACGACATTCGGTGGTGCACTGGCGCAGGCGGGATTCGCGGCGCCGAATCGGGCGGCGTGGATCGCGGCGGCCCGTCGGTTCGCCGGTGGCGAACGCGTGCGGGGGCCGGGATTCCTCGAGGCCAACACGGCGAGCGCGTACACGCGCTTGCACGCGTCGGCCGACGTCCTCGGCGGCGAGCGACCGCCGCCGCCGTCGACCACGACGCTGTCGCTGACGGACTACTATCTCGGGGAGTACGATCGACTGGCGGCGTGGGCGGCGCACCTGCGGGAACGCGCCCGCGCCGAGCGAGCCTGAGGCATCGCGAATGCACGCGCCCATGGCGACCACTCCGCTCGTCACACGCGGCCGGCCGCAGGCCCTCCCGGGGCCAGGTCGACGTCATCGCGCCAGAGGTGTGGCTCGAACGACCGCCGCCCGGGGCGCCGTTCGGGCGGCGCGGACCATCCCGCCCGGTCGAGCAGCGCGGCCGTGGCCTGATTAGCGGCACGCAGTTCCTCCGGCGACTCGCCGCAGGACGACGCCAGGTCGAGCCACGTGAGGGCGTCGTCCCATGCGGAACGGGCCAGACAGGCGTCGCTCGCCAGCAGGGCGAAGCGATGCGCCATCGCACGCTCGCCTCCGGCAGCGGCGTGACGCGCGACGATGCCCGGATCTGCCGAGCGTTGCATGCTGTCGGCGGCGTCCGTCAGCGCGAGGGCGATCATGCGATGCACTTCGCGGCGGCGGGAACTGCTCATCGAGTCGAGCGCCACATTCGCGATCACCGTGTGCGCGCAGACATAGTGGCCGTTCGTTTCCACCACGAGATGTCGTTCCACAAGTGCATCGCAGATGTGCGCGGCGCGCAGGCGCGAAATGCCGTGCACATACGACAGCAGGCTCGTGTGACACCCGCTCCCAGAGGCCGCCACGGTGAGGAGCAGCGCGTGCTGCTCGTCCGGCAACGCCGCAATGCGTTCGGCAATGGCGCCGTTCACGCTGGGAAACAGCTCGCTGGCCAGCAGTTCGGCGGACTTGCCCTCCGCGGCGATCCACTCCTGCGTGCCGGGATCCACCGCGAGCCATCCGCGCGCAAACAAGGTCTTCAGCAGCTCGATCACGTACAGCGGGTTCCCGCCGGTCACGTCGTACACGCGCGCCGAAAACCGACGGGCCCCATCGGGATGACTCACGCGTCCGAGTGACCGGATGAGTTGCCAGACATCGTCCGGCGACAACGGGGCGAGCTGCACGAGCATGTGTTCCGGGGCCGTGCGCAATGCGCGCGCCAGTCGCGAAGCCGGTGTATCACGGCCGGCCGCGCCAAGCGTGACCGTCGCGCACCACAACACCGGCATATCGCCGAGCCGTTGCACGAGATAGTGAATGAGATGGCAACTGTCGGCGTCGCACCAGTGCAGGTCGTCGAGCATGATGACCACGCGCGATTCCTCGGCGATCGACCGCAACATCTGCGCAACGCCTTCGTGCAGCAGCGAACCGTCCGCCGTGGGCGCCCGCGCCGGTCCCGGAAGCGACGGAAACGCACGACGCATTTCCGGCACGATCCGGCCCACTTCGGCCAGCCACGCGCCGTCCGTGCCGGCGGCTCCGGGCGCATCGATGGCGCCACGCAGGATGTCCAGCACCGGCCCGAACGCCACGTCGAGACTCGACTCGAATGCCCGGCCGCGAAGCACGATGGCTTCCTGCGTCGATGCAAACCGCGCGAAGTCGTCGGCGAGGCGCGACTTGCCGACGCCTGCGTCGCCCTCGACGACGACGATGCCGCCGTCGCCACCCGCGAGTCGCCGCCACGCCTGCTGCAGCAGGTCCCACTCGCTCGTGCGTCCGATCAATCCCGCATCCATCGAAGGCACCGGTGCGGCACGGATGATTGGTACGCGCGTCGGCGTCGGTGTGGACGGTGCATCCTCGATGCGTGAGGCCAGTTGCCGCAGTGCGAGTCCCGGTGCGGCACCACTCTCGCGTTCCCGACGCACGCAAAAATCGTGGTACACAGCGAGCGCCGCATCGCGCTCGCCCTTGAGATACAGGATCTCGACCAGAAAGTGGGCGGCGTCGTCGGACAACGGATCGATGTCCAGTCGACGACCTGCCAACTCGAGCGCACGCGGCCAGTCGCGCCGCGCATATGCCGCCCGCGCTGCCGCGGTGAGTGCACGCCGATACTGCTGCAGCAGCGATTGGCGGGTGCGTTCGACCCATTCCTCGAATGGTTGCGCATCGCGCACCACCAGTCCGTCGAGGAAGTGCGGGATATCGAAATCGGCGGCGCGCTCGTTGCCCTGCGCCGCCAGCGAAAGAAACTCCGCGACGTCATTGGGAAGGCTCGTACACACGGAGACCGTCTGGCGCGCGACATCGAGATGCTCTCCCAGCACGCCGCGCAACTGCTTGAGCGCTTGCCGCAGCGAGGCGTGCGCCTTTTCCTCCGTCGACTCGCCCCAGAGTAAACTGCTCAGCTCGTTCCGCGAATGGATACCGGGCTCGAGCGCAAGAAAGGCGAGAAGCGCGACTGACTTCGCTGCAAGCGGAGCCGCTTCCGTCTGTCCATCCATTGCAAGCTGTGCCGCCCCGCAGAGCGTAAGTCGCATATCGGCATGGATGTAGGGGGACGGCCCCGTCCGCCGTCCGCTGCCTTTGGGGGCGAGAACGTACTGCGCAATCACGCAGACGGGAAGCCCGTTCACGCTCAATTCACGGGAGACGTGTAAGCTCTCCTCACGAACAGCGGCGAATCCCGCGTTCGGAGCAGCAGCACCTTCCCCATTTTTTACCGGAGCCTTCCATGTCAGAGCCCAACAAGGACCAGGATCTCGTTCGCATCGATCTGACCGAAACGCAGAAGGCGCAGGTGAAGGACACGACCGGGCGCGACGCCGACGCGATCGAGCTCGACGTGCAGTCGCTGGAAGAGCGCATCGCGCCACGCGCAGTCATCGACATGGAGTAAGGCTCGGGCCCAGTATCGCCCCCCTCCACCAGCGGACCGGACGGAATCCCCGTCCGGTCCGCTCGTATTTCCGGGGTTTCCGCGGGTGGTTGTGAGCGAGGGGCGTGTGCAGCAAGTTCTTTCCCCGCCTCCTTACGTCCCTTCAGCATCCCCACGTGAAGTCTCCCTCGCCGATCGCCGCCGGATCCGCGCCGAGTGGATCGCCGTCTGCCGAGCAGACCCGAGGACTGGTGCGCGCCGCCATCGACATGGCCGGCGAGCTGGACCAGCGGGCGCTGTTGTCGCATGCACTGCAGGCGGCGCTCACGCTATTGCGTGCGGACAGCAGCTCGTTCTGGGCGCCTGGCGACGAACAGGCCACGTGCCAGTTGGCGAGCGGTCGCGGCGTCGACGCGCTGCGCGGCACGTCGGTGCCGATCGCCCTGCTGATCGGCGACGGCGCGCCCGGTCCGATCATGTCCGTGCCGATCCTGTCGGGCCGGAGTGCCGTGGGGTATCTGCGCGTGGCGCGCGACGTGACCACGTGGGGCGAGGGAAACGGATCGTCCTTCGACGACGGCGATCGCGAAGTCCTGCAGTTGCTCGCCGAGTGCACGGCGTCGGCGTTGCGCCTGGCTGCCCGCATGCGGGGTGCGGACCGTTCGGGCGACCTCAAGCTCATCCAGGAACTGAGTCGCGAGATTGGTTCGTCGCTGGATCTCGACCGGGTGCTGCAGACGGTCGTGAACATCGCGGCGCGCGCGCTCACGTTCGACATCGGTGCCCTTGCGTTGTACGAGGGTGGCAAGTGCGATGTGCGTGCGGTTGCGGGGAGTGCGGCGGTCGACTCCAGCGCGCACGACATGCAGGATCTTGCCTTCCGCGCGGCATGGGCGGCCGGCACCGGCGAGATGTTCTACCTGTCCGACCGGGAGTCTCCGGCCAGCGACACGGAGCGCATCTTCCTGCAGTTCTTCGACGGGGAACTGGCCAAGGCCGAGATGCACAGCGGGTTGTACCTGCCGTTGCGCGACGAGGAAGGCATTGTCGGCATCCTGCTGTTCGAGGCCAGGCGCGCGGAGTTTGCCAGTGTGCGGGAGCGCGATATCGCGATGATTCTCGCCAACCAGGCAACGGTCGCGATTCGCAACGCAAAGCTGTACAGCCAGGTGCCGTTGGCCGAAGCGCTGGGTGCGCTGAGCGCGAAGCGTGCGGCGTTCTTCTCGATTCCGCGCCGCAGGCGCACGACGACGGCCGCGATTGCCGCAGGGGTGCTTGCCGCGCTCACGCTCATTCGCTGGCCGCTGCGTGTCGAGGCGACGGCACCCGTCTTCCAGCCCACCGCGCTGGCGGACGTGCGCTCGATGGTGGCCGGCACGGTGGATCGCGTGATGGTGCGGGAAGGGACGCTGGTGTCGCCCGGTGATCCGGTGGCGCAACTGCGCGACGTGGAAGTGCGGGCCGCGCGGGCAAGTGCGCTGGCGGCCATGCAGTCGGCGGCGCGCAGCGCGGTGCTGGCCGCCAGTCGCGGCGACGCCGCCGAACAGCGCCTGCAGCGCATTCTGGAGGAGTCGGCGCGCGCCGACCTGGCGCTGCGCAACGAGGAGCTGTCGACGATGACGCTGCGCGCGCCACTGCACGGCGTGGTGCTGACCTCGCGACCGGAACTCAAGGTCGACGCGCGGCTGGCTGCCGGCGAATCGTTCGTGCAACTTGGCCGCACCGACACGCTGGAGCTCGAGTTCAGCGTGGACCAGCGCGATATCGATCGCGTGCGCGTGGGCGACGAAGTGCGCATTCGCATGGAGGCCCTGCCGCAACGCACGATCAGCGGTCGCGTCACGCTGGTGGGTGCGCTGCCGGTGGACGGTGACACGGCGGTGCGCTATCCGGTTCGCGCGGCCGTGCCCAACGCCGATGGCCTCGTGAAGCCGGGCATGACGGCGCATGCGCGCGTGCTCACCGCGCCGGCGTCGCTCGCCGGACGCCTGCTGCGCACGCCCGCGCGCGTGCTGAGACTCCTGTGGTGGAGGATGTGGTCGTGGATCTGACGCGTCGGCTTCCGTTGCGCTGCGCACAGGGCGGGTTGCCCTGGTGCACGGCGATGCGCGTGCTGGTGGTGTGCGGAGGCCTGCTGTCGTGCAAGGCGTCACCGCCCGCTGCCAGCGCCGCCACGAACGTGGCGACGGGCACGATGTCGGTCGACACGGCCACGATCACCGTGCCGCGCACGTACACCGGCCAGGTGTTCGTCGAGCACGACGTGGCGGTGGCCGCGCGCGCGGCCGGCATGGTCGACTCGTTGTTCGTGAACCTCGGCGCCGCCGTCACCCGCGACGCCATGATGGCGACCATCGACAGCCGCGCGCAGGACATCGAGCTTGCGCGCGCGCAGGTGGCCCTCGAGCGCGCCCGCAACGCGCGCGCGCGTGCGCTGTCCATCGGTTCGCGTGGCGGCGTCACACCCGCCGACTCCGAGCGTCTCGACGAGGAGTATCGCGATGCCGAGCTGACCATTCGCCGGACACAGCACGAGCTCGACCTGACGCGCGTCACGGCGCCATTCACCGGCGTCGTGACCGCGCGCTACGTCCGGCCCCGCCAACTGGTCGCTGCGGGCGACACGCTGTTTCGCGTGGCGGCAACCTCACCGCAACTGGTGCGAACGCGCGTGGGCGAGTCCGCGGCGCGATCGGTACGCATCGGGGAGCGGGCCGTCGTGGTGGCCAGCAACGGTACCACGCGCGAGGAGGCGTGGGTCGTGTTCGCGGCTCCGGCGCTCGATGCAGCCAGCGGGACGCGCGAAGTGATCCTGCAGTTGCGTGCGGCGCGCCTGTTGTCGGGCGAAGGTGTCACCGTCGAACTGGGCACGGAGCAACGGCGTGCGTTGGTCGTGCCGCGCGGTGCGGTTTCGTCGGACGGCTACGCGCTGGTCACGGATGGCACGCGCACGACGGTGCGACCGATCACCACCGGCGCGCTCGTACCGGGCGACCGGATCGAAGTCGTGAACGGACTGCAGGCCGGCGAGCAGTTGGCACCCATTCGCCGGTGAGCGACAGGCCGATCGTGCGTACGACGAGGCGATCATGAGTGCGGGCGCACCGCAGTTGCGGGCCGACCTGGCCATCATCGAGCAGGTGTTTCGCAACGAGCAGAGCTTCGTGGTGAAGGATCCGACCACGCACGCGTACTTCCGCTTCCGGCCCATGGAAATTCGCGTGATGCGGTTGTTCGACGGCCTGCGGTCGGCCGCCGACGTGGCCGACGCCCTCGTGGCGGAGGGGATGCGCATTTCGGCCGGCACGGTGGACGGCTTCGCGCGCAAGCTGTCCAAGCTCGGGCTGCTGGAACGCTCGTTGATGGAGCGGACGACGCAGCAGTTGGAGCGCCTGCGCTCGGAGCGACGGCGTCAACGGTCGTTGTTCCGCGGCGAGCTGTTCCGCATGCGATTCTCGTTCGGTGATCCGGATCGACTGCTCACGCGCACCTATCCGCTCATTCGCTGGTGCTTCACCCCGACGTTCGTCGTGCTGTCCATCACGGCGTTCGCCGCGTACCTGGCGATCATGGGGCTGCAGGCGCGCGAGTACGCTGCCGACCTTGGCGCAACGTTCGGGTTCGCGGCCCTCACACCATGGTCGATTGTCGTGCTGTTCGGCGCGTTCACCCTGCTGACGGCGATCCACGAGCTTGGCCACGCGTTCGCGTGCAAGCATTTCGGCGGGGAAGTGCACGAGATGGGCTTCATGCTGCTGTTCTTCATGCCCGCGTTCTATGCCAACGTGAACGATGCGTGGAGCTTTCCGCAGCGGAGCGCGCGACTGTGGGTGACCGTGGCGGGCCCGTGGATCGAGCTGTTCGTGACGGCCCTGCTGGCCATCGCCTGGCTGGTCGTGCAACCGGGATCGGTCATCAGTGAGATCGCGCTCGCGGCCATGCTGATTGGCGGCGTCGCCAACCTGCTCACGAACTTCAATCCGCTGTTGCCGCTGGACGGGTACTTTGCGCTCGGAGACTGGCTGGAGATCACCAACCTTCGCCAGCGCGCGCGTGCCTATGCGGGTGCATGGATCCGGCGGACCGTGTTGCGCGAGGACGTGCCGATGCCCGACGTCGATGCGCGCGAACAGCGCATCCTGCTGGCGTACGGCATCACCGCCACCGTCTATGTGACCGGCTTCCTGCTGCTGCTGGCGTCGCGCCTGGTCGGCTACGTGAATCGGACGCTGGGAGCCTTGCTGGCCGGCATGCTGGTGCTGCTGGTGCTGTACGCGCTGCGGCGCATCCTGGTCCCGGCGCTGCGCGCGCTGCGTCATGGCGTGCGCCGCGGCGTGGCATCGGCCTGGGGCGCGCTGCGTGCCGGTGGTCGTCGTGGCACGCGCTGGCGACTCGGCGCCGGTATCGCGATCCTGCTCGTGCTGGCGTCGGCCGTCGTTCCGGTGGGCCTGACCGCGCACGGCACGTTCACCGTGGCGCCGGTCATGATGCAGACGGTGACGGCGCCGGCGAGCGGGGTGATTGCGGACGTGTTCGTGCGCGAAGGGGATGCGGTGGTTGCCGGCGCGCCGGTGCTGCGGCTGGTGGACTACCGTGTCGCGCGGGATGAACTGCGGCATCGCCGCGCCGCGGACTCGCTGGCCGCCGACGCGCACACGGCGCTGGTGGGCGCGCGGCTGGGCGAGAGCGACGTGCTTGCCGTGCAGATGGCCGGTGCGACGGCGAATGCCGACGAATCGCGCGCGCGACTGGATGCGATGCGAATTCGCGCGTCGGTGGGTGGCGAGGTGCTGACGCTGCACCCGGAGCGGCTGAAGGGCCGCCGCGTCGCGTTTGGTGACACGCTGCTTCGGCTGGCCGACCTGACCGGTGTCGAGGCCATCATTCGCCTGAGCGGCGCCGGCGCAGTTGGCGTGCGTCCGGGGAATCCGGTGAAGCTGATGTCGTACCGGAATGCCGCGCGTCCGTTGCGGGGCGTGGTGGATGCGGTGTCACCGGTTGCCGACGCCACCGGCCGGTTGGTGGGCACGGTGGAGGCCCGCGTGCGTCTGGACGCCGACGTCGCGTCGCTCGCCGGCGCCACCGGCGAGGCCCGGGTCACGTGGCGTCAGGCCACGCTGCTGTCGGCGGTGGTGTGGAGCCTTCGCGCGCGGTTACGTTCAGACCTGTTGTTGTGACGGCGTGATTCAACAGAGGATGGTGATGTGAAGAAGACGGCGAAACCGCAGTCGATGCCGTATGAGCAGGGCAAGTGGGCGCACGTGTTCGCGCGGCCCGCCGGTGAGCGACGCTACTGGCTGGTCAAGTCGGAGCCCGGCGTGTTTTCGTTCGACGACCTGCTGGCGGCGCCGAAGAAGACCACGGGCTGGGACAACGTGCGCAACTCGACCGCGCGCAACTTCATGCGCGACGGCATGAAGCGCGGTGACCTCGTGTTTTTCTATCACTCGAACGCCGAGCCGTCGGCGATCGTCGGCATTTGCGAGGTGGTGCGCGAGGGGTATCCCGATGCGGGCGCGTTCGATCCGCGCAACGAATACCACGATCCCAAATCCAGTCCGGATGCGCCGACGTGGTTCATGGTCGACGTGCGTGCGGTGGAGAAGCTGCTGCGACCGGTGACGCTGCCGGAGATCAAGGCCGACGCGATGCTCTCGCAGATGGCGCTGGTGAAGCAGGGGCGCCTGTCGGTCGTGCCGGTGACGGCAGCGGAGTGGGAGCACGTGCTGGCACGGAGCCGGCGCGGGTGACGGGCGCGGCGCGTCGACGCTGGCCGCACTGGTCGACGCTGCTGCTCATCGCGCTTGGCATCTGGGCGGCGCCGCGATTGCTGCCGCACCTTGGCGCGCTGGTGAACGTGCGCACCCGCGACGTCATCACGCCGCAGTTCGGCGTGCAGACGCTCTCCGGCGACACGCTCTCGATGGGCGACCTGCGCGGCCAGGTGGTGCTGGTGAACGTGTGGGCGACCTGGTGCCTGCCGTGTCGCATGGAGATGCCGATGCTGGAGTCGACGTGGCAACGGCATCGTGCGGCGGGGCTGGTGCTGCTTGGCGCGTCGGTCGATCGCGGGGATCCGCGTGAGGTGCGCGCGTTCGTGTCATCGCGCGGCATCACGTACCCGATTGCCATCGTGGGCCAGGATGTGATCGCGGCGCTGGGTGGCGTGCGCGGCTATCCGACGTCGGTGCTCATCGGGCGCGACGGCGTGGTGCGACATACCGTGATCGGTCCGATTGGTCCTGTGTCGCTCGAACCGGCGATTCGGCGCGCGCTGGCGGATTCAGCGCGATAGCGAAAGCAAGCACGGTTTCACGCGGAGACGCGGAGGATGCGGAGAAATCACTTGGGCTCTCCGCATCCTCCGCGTCTCCGCGTGAGGCCGTTCTGGTTTCAGTTGTTCGACGAGATCTTCTGCTTGTCCTTGCGCATGCGCATCACCTCGGCGATCGCGGCGCGCAGCTCCATGTCGCGCTTCGCGAGGTTGTCCATCGGGCCGTTCCTGACCCACACGTCGGGTTCGACGCCGTAGTTCTCGAGATTGTCCCCGTAGTTGTTGGGCGCGTTCTCGTCGTAGCGCATGACCTTCGAACCGGGTGTGCGAATCGTGGCGCCCATCGTCAGCAAGTTGTAGCTGCCGGTCGCGATCACGGCGGCGGCGGTGGGATTGCCGACGACCCGACCCAGGCCGAGATCCTTGAAGGCTTGCGGCGTGACCTCGCTGTCGGAACCGGAGCGCGAGTTGGTCATCATCACCTTCGGTCCGGCGATGAGTTGCCGCGGACGACGTCCCCACATCGGTGAGCCCGAGCGGTTGTTCCAGTACTCGTACGGACGTCGCTCCAGGATGTCGATGAGCTCCTGGTCGATGTTGCCACCACCGTTGAAGCGAATGTCGACGATGATGCCCTTGCGGTCCCAGAAGCGGTCGATCTCGCGCTCGAACTGCGCGAGCGACGGCTGGTTCATCGCGCGGATGTGCACGTACGCGATCTCGCCGTTCGTCGCTTTCTCGACCTCGTCGCGATTGCTCTTGACCCACTCCTCGTACTTGATGTCGGTGAGCGAGGTCACCGACGCAATGCGCACGGTCCGCGCATTCTCGCCGCCCGCGGTCTTGGCGACCCTGATCGGGATGTAGGTGTTGAGCGTGTTGGTGAGTGTCTTCCAGTAGTTGTCGCCGCTCTTGATGTCCTGCCCGTCGATGGACAGCACATAGTCGCCCACGGCGAGGTCGAGCCACTCCTTGTCGGCCGGACCGTCGCGATAGATGTGCGAGATGCGGTACCGTCCGCCGGGCGCTTCGTCGAGCTCGATGCCGAGATAACGGGTTTGCGCGATGCTGGGCATGGGACGCGTGGGTGGCATCACCACACCGGTGTGCGATGCGTTCAGCTCGCCGATCATTTCGTTGGCGATGTCCTGGACGTCGGCGTTGGTGCCGGCGTAGGCGAGCAGCGGCTCGTACTTCGCCAGCGCGGCCTTCCAGTCCTTGCCGTGCATGTCGGGATCGTAGAACTGGTACTTCATCACGCGATGCGCCTCGAGCAGCACCTGCTTCCATTCGTCGCGCCGGTCGACGCGCACGGGGAACGAGAAGTTGACGCGATCGATGCGGGTGGGCGTGGCGAGTGCGAACCGCGAAATCTCGATGGTGCCGAGCTGGGTCGTGGCACCGCCGCCACGTCCGCCGGGCGCCGCATCGGCGGCAGCACGCTGGAAGAACATCATGCGACGATCCGGCGTGGGACGGAGCCCCTGGAATGTCCCGGTCGCGATACGACGCGCGTTCGAACCGTCGATACCGATGGCGAAAAGGCCGGCGCCGCCTTCGTCGGCCGCTGGCGCCGGTCCGCCGCCGCGTCCCCGTCCGCCGCCTGCTGCGGGTGCGCCGCCAGCAACCGTGTAGTACACGGTGCGGCCATCGGCGGACAGGAACACCGTGCCCACCGAGCTGGTTCCGGTCGTCAACTGCACGGCGCGTCGGTCGATTCCGGCTTCATCGACCTTGAGCGTGATCGGCGGAACCGTCGGGTCGGTAACCGGGTCGGCAGCAGCGCCACCACCGCCGCCGCCGCCACCTGCGCGTCCGCCACGCCCGGCGGCACGAGCCGCTTCGCGCGCCTTCCGTTCCTTCACCACGGGATCGTTCGCGTCCTCCGTGAGTTTCGCCAGCGATACCACGTACACCTGGTTGACGCCGGTGCGGCCGGACGTGAACACCACCTGCGTGCCATCCGGTGTGAGCACGCCCATGCCACCACCACCGCGTCCGCCACCACCGCCGCCAGCGGGCGCCGTGCCGTTGGGAATCGGGTTGCGCGACACGTTGATCTCGCGCTTGGTGGCCGGGTCGTAGATGTACACTTCGGGAATCTGCGTGTCGTTGCTGCGCGTATAGACCAGCAGCTTGCCGTCGGCGGCATACGAGATGTTGCTGTACCCGCCGGCCTGGTTGTACGCGAGTTCACGCGGTGCCGCGGTCTTCGACACGTCCACTTCGTACAGCCGGTTGTTGGCCGTGAACAGCAGGGTGGTGCCGTTCGGCGCCCACGTCAGGTTGGTCTTCGGCGCCTCGATGTTGCTGACCTTGCGCTTCGCGCCGGTGGCAAGCTCGTAGATCCAGATCTCTTCCTCGCGCGATTCGTCGGAGGTGTAAGCGAGGTACTTGCCGTTCGGCGACCAGACCTGGCCATCGTCGCGCCAGGCGGAGTTCGTGACCTGCCGCATCTCGCCGATGCCCTGCTCGGCGGGCACGATGAAGATCTCCCCGTGCGCGTCGACCGCCACCCACTCCCCATCCGGCGACGGTGAGAAGCCGTCGGCGCGTCCGTTGGCCGTGAGCACCGTGATGTCGCCTTCCTTCGGATCGGCGGCGATGCGGATCGACACCTGCTTCGGCTGGCCGCCTGGAATATCGAGTGTCCACAGCACGAAGTTGTTCTCGTAGATCATGCGCTTGCCATCGGGCGAGATCGACGGGAACTGCACGCCATCGTCCTTGTGGTGCGTGACCTGCTGCTGGCCACTGCCATCGGGATTCATGCGCCAGATGTTGAAATGATTGTCGCGTTCCGACGCGTAGTAGATCTTGCCGTCGACGCCCCACATGGGGTGCACGTCGTGCACGTTCGACCGATGGGCGCGCATGGACGTGTCGGTCACTTCGCGAATCTGGCCGGTGCGCAGGTCCCCGACGGCGATGTCGGCGTTGGCGTTGCCGCGATAGCCCTTGCGCCAGTACGTGGGGAGCATGCGGTTGAACGCCACCAGCGTCGCATCCTGCTTGATCATGCCGGTGCGGCCCATGTCCATGCCGAGCGAGCGCGGAATCGACCCGTCGAGCGCGACCTTGTACAGCGGCGAGCCCCACTGCATGGCGCCGCGACTGGTGGAGAACAGCACTTCCTTGCCGTCCGGCGTCCACGACACCGCTTCGTCGTTGCCCGACATGTACGTGAGCTGCTTCGGTTCGCCGCCGGTGACCGGGACGATGAACACGTCGTTGTTGCCGTTGCGATCGCTGGTGAAGGCGATGGTCCTGCCGTCGGGCGAGAAGCGCGGCTGGAAGTCGCGCGCGATGTTCGCGGTCAGGCGACGCGGGTTGCTGCCGTCCTGGTTCGCCAGCCAGATGTCGTCGTGATAGGTGAATGCGATGGTGCCGTCGTTCGCGATGGCCGCGTAGCGCAGGAATTTGACGGCGTCGGGTGCCTGCGCGGTGGCGGTGGCGGGCGCGAGCAGTGCAGCGAGCACGGCGAGAACAGGAGCAAACCGTCTCATACAAGTCTCCCGGGAAGGGGTCGTGCGGTCGGGCGTGGACATCGAGCCGTCGCGGCGGCGTGCAAGACGCGGCAATTCCTATTGTCGCGCCGGAAACGCGAAAAATCCAACTGGTGCTCGGAGGAAGCAGTCGGCGGGGACGAATCGCGAGGCCGCCGAGTGAATTACGCAGGAGCACGACGACTCGCTGAATCCTGGACGCCGCTCAGCTATCGCCTACTCGCGCGGATGGAAGAAGGCGTCGTAGGCCGGGAAGCCGCGCAGTGGATCGAGTCCGAAATTGGCGTGGAACACCTCGGCTGGGGCGCGGCCCTGATCGATCATCTGACGCAACTCTTCCACCGCCTCATCCTTGCGCCCGAGGTGGGCGAGGATCCTTGCCCGTTGGAGATGGACATTCGGTTGGGCACGGCCCCGCCCAAGGCGGGCCAGCATCTCCTCGGCCAGCGCTGTGTTCCCAAGATGTGCGGCGGCGATGCCTGCGTTCCCGGCGAAACGTGGCGGTTGGTTGTTCGGTCGCGCGCGGGCCATGGGTTCGAACAGCGCAAGCGCCTCCGCCCACCGGCCGCTCTGCAGCAGGCCGATGCCGAGCTTGTCTTTCGCGTTCTCCGAGGCGGTATCGCGGTGCAGCTGCTCGCGGTACCACACCACGGCCGGTTCGACAAATCGCACCGCGTCGGCCGCGCGATCATGTGCCCGCAGTTCGTCGGCCACCGACAGTCGTATGAGCGCCATCAGGGTGGAATCCAGCAGCGTGCCCTTGTGCCGGCACGCCGACATCACCTGTGTCAACGCATCGAACGATGCGCTTGGTGCCATGGCGTCCAGCTCATAGTCGCACCCGAGTCCATTCGGGTGCGATATACTCGACTCGCGCGCAAGCTGGAGTTCCTCCCGGTAGAGTCCGAGCATGTGAAGTGCCATCGCGGGCCAGTTCGTCGACATGAAGGTCGACTCGCTCCACCATGCATACTTCTGCTCGGCCTTCGAAAATGCGGCCACCGCCTCGGCATACCGATTCGTGGTCACGGCCGCGAAACCGAGATAGAAGTTCGCATCGGGCGATCGCGGCGCGAGGCTGTCCATGCGACGAGCCGCCTGGTACATCACCTCGCGCCCGCCTGCCTTGCCCGAGTAGAATGCGCCGGTGAAGTCGAGCATCGCCTGGTCGTACGGCGGCAACGTGACGCGACGTTCGCGGAGACGCCCAATGATCGAATCCGCTCGCGCGCTCTGCCCCGACTTGTAGAGGGATTCCGCGAGCAGCAGCACCGCGGCGACGAACGTCGTGTCGATCTGGAAGGCCCGGTCGAAGGACTGCGAGGCGGCGCGGAAGTCTTCCGCCACCACCGCCCGAAGTCCCGCGAAATACTCGGTGTAGGCGGCATAGTCGGGCGGAGACGTCGCGCCTGTGGTCGCGTAGGACATGCGTGGATCGCGCAACGAGGCGACAACGCCGAGCAAACGCTGCTCCACCCTTCGGAGCACCTCGCCCGGATCGTCCAGTGGACCGGCTTCCTCGGCGAACTGCAACGGCGCATCGCGGCCCTGAAGGCCGCGAATGGACGCGATCACCACCAGCGAACTGCCTGTGCGATGGTAGCTTCCGGTCACGACTGTATTGACTCCGCTCTCGCTGGCCAGCGCCGCGAGTCGCGCGGTATCGGCGATGAACCCCGGGCTGGCCGCGCTGAGGCCGCGGCGCGTTCGCGTGCGCGCATCGACGACGTCAGCGACACCATTTCTCGACAGCGAAATACTCAGCACGTCAGCCACCATCTCGCCGAATGGTGTCAGGGTGGAATCGCCGGTCTGATTGACGAAAGGCGTCACGACGATGGCGCCGGGTGCAACCGTGTCGCCTTCGGTGCCTGTGATCACGGCGGCCACCGTGGCCACCGTGGCGAGCGCGAGTGCCCCTCCGACAAGCCAGACGGGTCGACGCCACGCCCATGCTGCGCGGTGCCTGGACGGCGGTGGGGTCGTGATGGCCAGTGACGGTGCCTGAACCGGCAACGACGGCGAATGGCCCGCCGTCGATTGCGGCGGTTCCGCATTCCCGTTCGTGACGGCAGGTGCGCTGCCGTGCTCCACCGCGGTTGGCATCGTCGCCCGTCGACGGATCGTCTCGAGCAGCGCGACGGTCTCCGGCGACGGCGAGGCCTCGAGCTCCCGTTGCAGGCGCCCGGAAAAATCAGTGAACGCCACGATGGCACCGGCGCGATCGGCGCTTCGATCGAGACACTGCATGCGCCGACGAAGCACCTGTTCGTCAAACGGACTCAACTCTCCCAGTATCCGCAGGTGTTCGGCGGCACTCACGGTATCGCCAGACCGTTCGGCGCTGTCGGCCAGCGCCGTGGCGGCTTCGATCGATCGCCTTCGCAACCGGGCGCGCTCACCATCCATCCAGTGTTCCAGCGCCGAGGCATCGGGAACGAAAAATCCCTCCATGAACTGGCCGCGCCGGTACAATGCGAGCGCGTCGGCATGGGCACCGCTACCGATGGCATCCTCGAAATCCCACAGATCAATCGCCCAGCGATCGACCTCGAGGCCAAGGTCCTCGGCGAAGCGTCCCACCAGCGCGTCCTCCCCCAGGGCGCGCCGGCAATTGTGAATGGCCTTGGAGAGCGCATTGCGCGCCCGGTCCTCATCGAGCTCGGGCCACAGCAGGCCGACGACACGGTCACGTCGCACCGGCGATGGGCGCGCCGCCGCCGCAATCGCCAGGAATGCCACGTGCTTCGACTGCGCCAGCACACTGTGCGCCCTGGCATCGGCCACCGTGCGCAGGTCCGGTGGGCCGAACAACCGAAGGACGATCCGTGGCGCCTGCTGGCTCATGATCGATGACTCCCGATGACTCCCGTTGCTGCCCTAACGCGTTGCGGTACCATGCGTTCGCCAAACCTATGGGACATGAATGTGATGGCAAGGACGATCTTCGGCGTCGCGGCAGACTGGCGTGATCCCATCAGGGAAGACCCAGGGAAGACCACGGGAAGCGTCGCGCTCCAGACTCACGCACCTGCCGGCTGTGTGGTGCGACGGCCGGCTTTTCGCGCGCACCGTTTACGCTCCACCGGAGGTCCTGTCATGCCCATGTGCAAACTCACTGTTCCTGTTCGTGTCGCGTCGTTGGTGCTCATCGGCGCCGTGGTCTCGGGGTGCCGACCGGACACCATGGGGCCGGGGCCAGAGCTCACCGCCGCGTTCGCGAAGCCGGCAGTCCAGGCACCCAAGGCCGCCACGTTCACCTTCGCCAGCGCCGATGTGTCGAGCGATGGACGAGGTTCGTACGCGGAAGGCGTCTGCGGCGTCGTGGCGCGGGTGTTCTACCTCGCACCGACCTATCTCGACGCGAACCTCCAGCTGAACGCTCCAAGTGCCAAGGACAAGAACTGCTCGGCGGGACGCCGCACGATCAGGGTCGCGTATCCGGGCGGCGGCGAAGAGCAGGGCAGTGGCCTGAACGTCAACGACCTGGGTACGGTCACCAGCACGATCACGTCGGAGCTGCGCCCGATGAATCTTCCCATCGTGAACGGAACCCGCTGCAAGCGCCTGGGCTTCGGCAATCTCCTCGGCGGCGACATGGTGAACGTCATCCGCGTCAACAGCACCACGTGGAACGTGTCGTTCAATGGCACGGCGATCTGCGAGTCCGTGAAGGGAGCCAACCAGCCGATCAGTCTCTCCATGAACTTCAACGTCGCGCTCAACTAGAGCTGGGAATCGTTTCACGCGGAGCCGCGGAGTCCACGGAGTAGACTCCGC
>CAZPON010000012.1:18032-28831 GCA_964588045.1 uncultured Gemmatimonas sp. | reverse complement strand
CGAATCGCCCCCGCCACAGGCGGCAGCAGACATCGCGACCAGCATCAAGGAGACAGACATCGTCAGGGTGCGGAGGGCTTTCATCGTTCACGTCCTCGTGAATGCGGGGCCGAAGCCCGTATGATGGAGACAGCGTTGTGCCGGGCCCTACGCCGCCATCATTACCATCCACGATGTGCCGTGCTTACGCGTGCTTACGGAACTGCTTGAGGGGTGAGCCAACCGCAGGGGTGAGGTAACCGAAGGGGTGAGGGGAGAGGGGCGAGTCGGCGAGGGTTGACTGTGTGCCCGCAGGATCGGTGCATCCGTGCTCACCGATCCTGCGACGTACAGTCAACCCTCGCCGACTCGCCCCTCTCCCCTCACCCCTTCGGTTACCTCACCCCCTGCAGCTTACCTCACCCCTCAATCAGAAGATCAGCCCCAACGACACCGGAATGAACTGCGCGCTCGAGTAGCCGAAGGTCGCACCGTCATAGGACGCACTGCCGAAGCGCGCTTCCACGAACCCGCCGATGCGACCGATCTGAAATCGCCAGCCGGCACCGGCGTTGAGCGTGACATTCGTCTGACTCTCCACCGACGTATCCAGGTTCATCGCACCCACGCCGGCCAGCACATACAGGCCGGCGAGGAGCGGCAACTCGATGTTGCCCATCAGCCCGAGCAGTTGGGTGGTTTCCAGCGACTCGGTCGTGGTCGTTCCGGTTCCCAGCCTGCCGAAGCCCTCGAACGTGGGCACCTTCTGCTTGAGCCGCGTCAGCGACAGTTCCGGGCGCAAAGCCAGTGGAAAGCCGGCGAACCGGAACAGCATCGAGCCCGCCGCGTGAAACCCCAGCTCGTTGTAGTCCTTGAGGTCGCCGGCCGGCACGGTGAGGCCGCCGTTGATGATGAACTGAATGGGGTGCTTCGGCGCGTCCTGCGCACTCGAAGCACGCGATCCGGCAAACGCGACCAGCACGTTCGCAGCAAGGAAGACCAGACTGGCACGGCGCATCGTGTGATCCCGGAGGAAGGGTACGCCGCAGAATCTACTTCGTCGGTAACGCGGTGGACGCGTGATCACGCAGCGTGATCACACGGCACCCCGCCGTGCCGTCTGTCAGAGGCGACGCCCTGGCGTCGTGACCGCGCTGGCTGCCGCCGGTCGCGCGCCGTCGTCTTCCGTCAGCGCTTCGCGCATCATCCACACCATGAGGGCCGCCAACGCGACCGGAATGGTCGCGAGCAGGACATTGCCGATTGGCGGATACGATACGCGCCGAGGTGTATGCACTCCGGTTGTCTCCGCAACGGTGAACTGGTTGTGTGTACCGATTGGTACACAATATGACACCGGAACGTCTACGCGCGTTTCCTCCCGGAACGTTGAACGGTCGAGTCCGTCTTGTGCATTGCCGTGTCGGGGCACAGAATCGCGTATGCGTATCCATGGCAAGGGTGATGATCGCGCGCCACACAGGGGCACGCCGTTCGTCCGTGTGACGGACACCGGGACGCGCGAATGACCCGGGTCGTTCGTGCCGCAGTCATGACGGCGCCGCACGCGCCCATCGAACTGCGCGAGCTGCCGTGGCCAACGCTCACCCCGGGCAGCGCGATGCTCCGCACCCTGTACTCCGAGGTGTGCGGGACCGATGTGCACCTGCACCACGGGCGCCTGTCGGGCGTGCCCTATCCGATCGTGCCCGGTCACGTCTCCGTTGGGCATCTGTCCGAGATCCGCGGGACCATGCGCGACATCGACGGCGCGCCCTTCCACGAAGGCGACCTGGTCACGTTCCTCGATGTGCACGAGACCTGCGGTGCCTGCTACGAATGTCTCGTCACCAGGCAGACCACGCGCTGTCCGCATCGCCGGGTGTATGGCATCACCTACGGCGTTGCCGACGGGCCGCTGGGCGGCTGGGCCGACCACATCTGGATGAAACCGGGCGTGAAACTGCTGCGGCTGCCGCCGTCGGTGGACCCGGCACAGTTCATTGCCGGGGGATGCGGCCTCGTGACAGCGATGCATGCGGTCGAGCGCGCCGGTGTGCGACTCGGCTCGTCGGTGGCCGTGCTGGGTGTGGGGCCCGTGGGACAGGCGGCCATCGCGCTGTCGTCGCTGTCAGGCGCGCAGTCGGTGATCGCGATTGGCGCGCCGGCCGCGCGCCTGACGTTTGCAAAACGCATGGGCGCGACGGCCACACTGTCCCTGGACATGCCGCCGGCCGAGCGAGTGGAGGCGCTGCGAGCGGCCAATGGCGGACGCGGCGTCGACATCGTGATCGAAGTGGCCGGCGATCCGTCAGCGGTGGGTCAGGCGCTGGACCTGGTGCGTGACGGCGGCGTGGTCGTCGTGGCCGGCCAGTACACCGACGCCGGGCCGGTGACGATCAATCCGCACCTGCAGGTCAATCGCAAGCATGTCGAGATTCGTGGCTGCTGGGGCTGCGACTACTCGCACTTCCATCGTGCGGTGCAGCTTCTGGCGCATCAGGGCGGCGCGCTGCCGTGGCTGGACGCACTCTCGGCGCGCTTCACGCTCGAACAGGCCAACGAAGCGCTGGCCGCCGTGGCGGCGCGTTCGGTCGTGAAGGCGTTGATCGTGCCGGACTGACCCGCGTCTTCGCACACGACTTCGGCAAACGACCTATCGTAGCGCGGCTTGCAGCGGCACGCCGTCGAGCTTCTCGAGCGGCTTGACGCCGCCGATCGCCGCGAGCGTCGGCCCGATGTCGACCGTGCGCACGAACTCCGGGTACTTGCCGGCCTTGATGCCGAAGCCCGAGAAGATCAGCGGCACGTGCGAATCGTAGTCGTACGGCGACCCGTGCGACGCCACGTTGCCGCCCCATGTGCTCATCGGGGTGAGCGTGATGATCATGTCGACGTTGACGTCCGCCGGGAACTGGTGGCTCCAGCGCCGGGCAATCGGGTCGTTGGCAGAATCGGCCAGCAAATCCCGAAACCGGTCGACGCGCGCCACACCCGGTGCCTTTCGCGCCGCGACGGCGAAGCTCGCGAGCAACGAATCGGGATTGAGCGACTTGCCGCGAAAGCCCCTCCGGTCGAGCTGCACGATGTTCTCGCCCATCCAGAACGCCATCGTGTCGATGCCCGCTGCGCGCAGTTTCGCCCGCACGGCCGGATAGAGGTCATTGAGCTTCACCCGGAGTGGCTTCGGCGTGAGCGTCCTGGCGGCGAGTTCGGGAATCGTGCCCACACCATGATCAGAGGTGAGTACGATCGTCACGGTCGCCGAATCACGGATGGCGTACAGCGAGTCGAGGAAGCGGCCGATGACGCGGTCCACACGCAGGACCTGGTCGTGGATCTCGCGCGAATCCGGTCCGTACCGGTGTCCGATCACGTCGGTGGCCGACAACGAAATCGTCAGCAGGTCGGTGCGTGCCGTCGCCCCAAGCTCGAGCGCGCGCACCCCGTCGAGGGCGAAGGCCGCGACGATGTCGTCCATGTAGGGAAAGGCGCGCACCAGGTTACCGGCGTCGTATGCGTCGTCGGTCATGAGGTGCGGGAACACGAACTGCCGGCCGTTCCCTTCGAGCGCGACACTGTCCGGCTCCTGATACGCGCTGTCGGGCAGCAGCAGCGTCCAGTGCTTGCCGGCAAACGACGCCGGCATGCGCTTGTTGTTGAACGCCTCGACCCACGCCGGCAGGGTCTTCCGGTAGAACGTGCTGGTCACGAAGCGTCCGTCGGGCGAATACCAGAACACATCGCTGGCCGCGCGGCCGTTGGGCAGGATCGCCCCACGGTCCTTCATCGAGACCGACAGCGTGCGTGTCTTGCTGTCGGCGGCGCGCATCCAGTCGGAGAGCTCGGTGCCCTGAAAGCGCTTCGGCGACGCGCCCGGACCGTAGCCGTTCGCCACGAGCGGCGCGTCGTCGTCGTCCACACCGATGGAGTTCATCATGATGCCGGTGGAGCGCGGGAAGCGCCCGGACAGCATCGAGGCGTGGCCCGGCGCCGTCTCGGTGATCCCGTGATCCTGGTGCGCGTCGGTGAACCAGGCCCCGCCGCGCATCAGGCGCGCCAGGCCGCCCGTGAGTTGCGGCGACCAGCGGGTCAGGTAGTCGCCACGGAACTGGTCGATGGCGATCAGCACGATCAGGGACGGCTTGGTGGCCGCCGTCGCACCGGGTCTCACGGCGCCAGGCCCGGAGCTCGCAGGCGTGGTCACGACGGGGCGCGGCGACCGTAGCGTCGCGTGGCGCGCTGGGGTCGCGGCGGCGAGGGTCCCCACGGCGGCCACGGCAACCACGATGGCCAGCATGCGGGTGAGCGTGTGCGTCGGTCGGTTCATAAGGCGAAATTGGCAGTGAGGGCGGGGGACAGCAAGCGCGCGGCCCTCCGCACATGGCGGGATGCACGTGGCGACACGATACTTGTCAGGCTAGGGTTCAGGTCGTGAACCCGGTCGCAGGGCCTTCCGTCCGGAGAGCGTGGGTGACGAATTCCTCGTATCAGGGCAGTGCCGCCACTCGGCTGATCGTGCGCGCCGGCGTGTATTACATGGTACTGATCGGCGCGACCGTGCTGGCGTGGCGATGGATTCCCCGGAACAACGCCTTGATTCCCGCCTCGCTCGAGGCCCTGCTGGGCGGCAGCGCGGAAGTGACCGGCCGGGCCATTCCCGTCGTGCAGCTCGACGAAGGCTCCCTGGCGATTGCCGTCGGCGTTTCCATCCTGGCGGCCGTCCTCCTCTCGCTGCCGGTCGCCTGGGTCTACCAGCTCACGCGCGCCAAGCGCGGGTACCAGCAGTCCGTGGTGCAGTTGCTCGTGGTGCTGCCAGCGGTTGTGTCCGGTATCGTCCTGCTGGTGAAGTACAGCGTGGCGCTGGCGTTCAGCCTGGCCGGCATCGTCGCTGCGGTGCGCTTCCGCAACACCCTCGACGACAGCAAGGACGCCGTGTATGTCTTCCTTGCCACCGCTATCGGCCTCGCGTCCGCCGTGAACCTGCCGGTTGCCACCGTCATGTCGATCGGATTCAACCTGGTATCGCTCGCACTCTGGTTCACCGACTTCGGCAGTGCGCCGGTGGAGCTCGACGGCCGGATCGCCGAGAAGCGGCTCAAGCGCGCCAGGCAACTCGCGCGCACCGGCACGTTTGTGGCGCGTATCGACGATGAAGTATTTCGCAACATGACGCGGGAACAACTCGAGGGGGTGGCCGAGCGTGCCTGGAAACGCGCCAACGCCACAGGCGAAGAGCCCGGTGCCGGTGTGGACGAGGAACTGCGGTTGCGCATCACCACCGGTGACCAGGCGGGGATGCGTCGCGTCGTCGAGATGCGCCTGCAGGAGTACACCAAGCTGTGGCGTGTTGGTGCAATCGAGCAGAGCGACGGGGTGACCGTCGTGGAATACCATGTGCAGTTGCGCAAGAAGACTTCGCCGGACGACCTGCTGAACCTCGTGCGGACCGCCGGCTCCACCTTCGTCACCGATGCGGAACTTCGATGAGGCCTCCGATGACGCGCCATCTCCATGGAATACTCGTCCGTCTTGCCACCTGTTCCCTCGTCGCGGCAATGGTCACGGTCGCGGTGGCACCAGCGGTGCTGGGCCAGGAGGCGCCGCCCAAGGCCGTCAAGCCACCCGACTCGCCACTCTTCAAGAGCGAGGCCCTGTTCGACGTGACCTTGAAGATGAACATCAAGACCGTCAAGAAGGACAAGGGTGACAAGGCCCCATGGCGCGCTGCCACGCTGAGCTACGCCGATGCGGACGCCCCCGGCGGCAATCGTGTCGTGCCGTTGCGCGTCCGTACGCGCGGCGTCTGGCGGCTCAAGAACTGCGAGTTCCCGCCACTCCGCTTCAACTTCGCGAACAAGGAAGTCAGGGGAAGCGTGTGGCACGACCTCGATCAACCGAAGCTGGTGAGCTACTGCAAGTCGCTGTCGAACTACGAGCAGTACGTGCTGCAGGAATACCAGATCTATCGCATCTATCGCCTGCTGACGCCGGTCAGCCACCAGGTGCGGCTGATGCGGATGACGTATGCCGACAGTGCCACCGGCAAGGTCGAGAACACGAAGTACGCGTTCCTGATCGAGGACCCGGCCAGCGTGGCGGCGCGTGCGGGCGGCAAGATGCTCGAGGAGAAGGGCGCCGGTCCTGACGACCTCGATCCGGAGCCCACGACGCTCACGTACCTGTTCCAGTACATGATCGGCAACACCGATTTCTCGATGGGCGGGCTGCACAACGCCGAGCTGCTGGTGTTTCCCAACGGCACCTACCAGTCCATCGCGTACGACTTCGACTTTGCCGGTGCGATCGACGCATCGTATGCCACGCCGGATCCGTCGTTGATCATCACCCGCGTGCGCGACCGGCTGTATCGCGGATTCTGCCAGGACAACGCGCTCGTGCCGAAGGTGGCCGAGCAGTTCAAGGCGAAGAAGGAGGCGATCTACGCGCTGTACAGCGATCCGATCGGCGCGCTCATGAGCCCCAAGGTCGTGAAGGAGACGCTGGCGTACTTCGACGGGTTCTACGCGACGCTCGATTCGCAGAAGGAAATCGAGCGCAAGATCCTGCGTGACTGCCGGAAACTGTGAACGAACAGCGCGATCATGTCGTACAGAAGCCACCTTCGGACCGTTCACGGAGATCGCCGTGCGTTGCGTGTTCGGCAGCGTCGAGACGGCGGGTTGAGCTCAGCCCGCCGTCTCCATGCTCGATACGTCGATCACGAACCGATACCGCACATCGCTGCGCAGCATCCGCTCGTAGGCCTCGTTGATCTGCTCCGCGCGAATCAGCTCGATCTCCGACGCAATGCCATGGTCGGCGCAGAAGTCCAGCATCTCCTGCGTTTCGGCGATGCCACCGATGCTCGAGCCCGCCAGCGAGCGGCGCTTGGCCGTGAAGCTGAAGACCCGCGGCGACGGATGAGGCTCCGGCGCCAGACCCACCAGCACCAGCGCGCCGTCGAGCCGTAACAGCCCCAGCTCCGCATCGAGCGCATGCGCGGTGCCGGCCGTGTCGATCACCAGGTCGAGGGTGTTGCGATGCGCGCGCATCGCCGCGCGATCGCTGGACACCACGACCTCGTGCGCCCCCAGCCGACGCGCATCGTCCACCTTGGCGTCGGAGGTCGTGATGGCCACCACGTGCGCACCCATGGCCCGCGCCAGCTTCACTGCCATGTGGCCAAGTCCGCCGATGCCGACGACGCCCACGCGACGGCCCGGTCCGGCCTTCCAGTGCCGGAGCGGTGAGTAGGTGGTGATGCCGGCGCACAGCAGGGGCGCGGCCGACGCGGGGTCGAGGGCGGCCGGAATACGCACCACGAACCGCTCGTCCACGACGATGCCAGTGGAGTACCCGCCCTGGGTGGGCAGGCCGGTCTCCTTTTCCGTGCCGCCGTAGGTGCCGGTCGCGCCGTTCTCGCAGTACTGCTCGAGCCCCTGCGCGCAACTGGAGCATTCAAGGCAACTGTCCACGAGACAGCCAACGCCCACCAGGTCGCCCGGCCGGAAGCGACTGACATCGCCGCCGACCGTGACCACCCGGCCCACGATCTCGTGCCCGGGAACCTGCGGATAACTGATCGGGCCCCATTCCCCGCGGACGGTATGGAGGTCGGAGTGGCAGATCCCGCAATAGAGGATCTGGATCTGGACGTCGCGGGCGCCGGGCGCGCGACGGTCGAAACGCCAGGGAGCCAGGGGGCTCGTGGCCGAGTAGGCGGCATAGCCGATAGTGGAAGTCATGCTTCTCGAACGCTTGCGCGGGCTGGTCCGTTTCCCTTTTGTTGGCACACCCTCCACAGCCTTCGCTGCGGCCCTGACGGGTCCAGTCAGGCCACGCACCGGGTGCCACTCCGCCCCGCATCGCCGTTCCATTCTCGCTTCGGCTCATGTCCCCATTCCGAATCACCTCGTACGCGAGTCTCGCACTCGCCCTGGCGACGGCGACCTCGTCCGTCGCCAGTTCCCAGTCGCTCGATTCTGCGACCATCGCCGGCATGCGCTGGCGCAACGTCGGCCCTGCCAACTTCATGGGACGTCTGTCCGATGTGGTGGGTATCCCCGGGCCGTCCAAGACGCTCTTCGTCGCGGCTGCGGCGGGTGGCATCTGGAAGACCAATAACAACGGCATCACCTGGCGCCCCGTCTTCGACGACAAGCGGGTGATCTCGATGGGCATGCTGGCCATCGCCCCGTCGGATACCCAGCAGGTGTGGGCCGGCACCGGCGAGCCCAACTCGCGCAATTCCATCGAGCCGGGTGGCGGCATCTTCAAGTCCACCGACGGCGGCCTGACCTGGACGGCCAAGGGACTCGAAAAGACCGAGGCCATTGGGCGCATCGTGGTGCATCCCACCAATCCGAATATCGTGTTCGTGGCGGCGCTGGGCGCCACGTGGCGCAGCAATCCCGAGCGCGGGCTGTATCGCACCACGGATGGTGGCAACACCTGGCAGCTGGTGAAGTTCATCAGCGACAAGGCCGGCTTCATCGATGTGGCGATCCACCCGAAGGATCCGAACATCCTGTTCGCCGCCAGTTGGGAGCGCGTGCGCACGCCCTATTCCCTCAAGAGCGGCGGACCGGGATCGGCGCTGTGGAAGAGCACCGATGGTGGCACGACGTGGAACGAGGTGAAGGGCGGCGGCTGGCCCGATGGCGTCAAGGGTCGCATCGGGCTCGACATCAATCTGGGCAACCCGAATTTCATCTACGCGATGGTGGAAGGCACTGCCGTCGATGCATCGGGGAACTACGAGATGCCGGGCCGGGCGCCGCGCGACAACGGACTCTGGCGCTCCACCGACGGCGGCGCGACGTGGACCAAGATGAACAGCATCAATGTGCGTCCGTTCTACTACTCGCTGGTGCGCAGCGACCCGAAGAATCCGGAGCGCGTGTACTTCAGCAGCACCCCGTTGAAGGTGTCCGACGACGGCGGCAGGACATCGCGCGACGCGGCGCAGGGCGTTCACGTCGATGATCACGGCATCTGGATCGATCCGAACGATCCCGAGCGCTGGGTACTCGCCAACGACGGCGGCATCGCGATCACGTTCGACCGGGGCGGCAACTTCAACCAGATGCAGAACCTGTCGATCGCGCAGTTCTACGAGGTCGCCTACGACATGGCGGTTCCGTACAACATCTGCGCGGGGGCGCAGGACAACGGTACCTGGTGCGGACCCAGCAAGCGTCGTGGCGGACAGACCACGCTCGGCTACTGGTTCACGATTGCCGGTGGTGACGGATTTTATGCGGCGATGGATCCCACGAATCCCAGCATCGTGTACGCGGAATCGCAGGGCGGCAACGCCTCGCGCCTGAATCTCAAGACCGGTGAGCGGATGCAGTTCGTGAAGCCGGGCTGGCAGGCCACGTACCGGCGGTGGGAGGACTCAATTGCCGTGCTGCAGGGCGACCCGCTGGTTCCGCCGTCGAGGGCCACCGCGACGCAGATCGCCGCCCTTCGCACCAAGCAGAAGCAGGATTCGATCGATCTGGCGCTCCGCTTCAACTGGAACTCGCCGTTCTTCATCTCGCCGCACAACCCGGCGGTGATCTATTTCGCCGGCAATCGCCTGCTCAAGTCGGTCAAGCGCGGCGAGGACTTCAACATCATCTCGCCCGACCTGTCCAAGCGTCTCGAGGCGAAGATCGACACGTCGCTGCGACTGACGGGCGGCATCACCGCCGACGCAACCGGCGCCGAAACATACGGCACCATCGTGGCGATCGAGGAAAGCCCGGCGAAGCCGGGGCTGCTGTACGCCGGCACCGATGACGGCAACGTGTGGAAGACGGTGAACGATGGCGCGACGTGGGAGAACCTGACGCCGAGGTTCGCGAGCTTCCTGCCGAATGGCGGCGAAGTGGTGGTGTCGCGCATCGAAGCGTCGAAGTTCGACACGGCCACGGTGTACATCACGTTCGACAACCATCGCTGGGGCGATTTCAAGCCGTACGTGTTCGCCTCCACCGATGGCGGCAGGTCGTTCAAGTCGATCGCGAACAACCTGCCGGCCGACGGTCCGGCCGACTACCTGCACGTGATTCGCGAAAGTCCGGTGAATCGCAACCTGCTGTTCGTCGGCTCGTCGCTCAGCGTGTATGCCTCGCTCGATCGCGGCCAGACCTGGAGCAAGTTCGCCGCGAACTTCCCCAGCGTGCCCGTCTACGACCTGCAGATCCATCCGCGCGATCATGAGCTCATCGCCGCCACGCATGGCCGCGGTCTCTGGATCGTCGATATCAATCCGCTCGGGCAGATGACGCCCACGGTGGCATCGAAGCCGGTCCACCTGTTCGAACCCAAGCCGGCGTTCCAGTGGGGCGAGGGTCCGACGCTGGGCGCGTCCGGCAACGGGAACGCGCAGGCATTCTTCGCGACGCCGAATCCGACGTACGGCGCATCGCTCACCTATCGCGTCACCGGCGGGGGCGGCGGGGCGGCGCGCATCAGTGTGGTCGATGCGCAGGGCGACACTCTCCAGACGATCACCGGACCGGGAACTGCCGGCACCCACACCGTGACGTGGGGGTACGCCATCGCGCCACAGCCGCAGCCGCGTGCACCGCTTTCACCGAGTGAAAAGCGCGACTCGATTCTGCGCGCGGTGCGTGCGCCGGTGGTGCTCGACTCGCTCACGAGGGCCAAGTACGACTCGACCGCGATTGCGCAGGCGCGCGTGCTGCTCAATCCGCCCGCCGGTGCTGCACCGGCCGGATTCGGTGGCGGCGGTGGTGGTCGTGGCGGCGGCGTCGCGTGCGAGCGGCCGCTCACGCAGTGGGAGCCGTTCTGCGCCCGCCCGGCCG
>CAZPON010000012.1:12331-18022 GCA_964588045.1 uncultured Gemmatimonas sp. | reverse complement strand
GGACGTGGTGGGGGCGGCGGTCGCGGCGGCGCGGCTCCGCCAGCCGTGGTCAAGATCTTCCAGCTCATCGGCATTTCCGCCCCGGCGGGCGGTCGTGGTGGTGGCGGTGGATTCGGCGGTGGCGGTGTGAGTAACGCGTCGACCGGCGACTACCAGGTCATCCTGCAGGTTGGTGGCACGGTGGTGAAGCAGCGGCTGCGCGTCGAGAACGTCGGCGCGGGCAACGTGAGCTCGCCGTTCGGCCCGGCGTCCGGTGATGAAGACGGGGATCGGCAGCGGAGCAAGTCGAAGAGCCGCTGATCGCATTGCCGTTCGTCTGTGAACCGGCGTCCGCAGTTGCTTGCGGACGCCGGTTTGCGTTCTTGCAGGCCAACGCGATGCCGTGCGCAGCCGTATTCCAATTGATCCCTGCACGGATCGAACAGGAACGCCACGCTGTCGTCCGAACCTTTTTCCGCCTCGACGGTGTCTCATTGCTGTTGCCACTGGTCCCCGACGCCGAGGCCCTCGCTATGCAAATGTCCATGTTCCGAACACTCGCCCTGCTGACGCTGGCACCCGCTGGCATCATCGCCATCGCCTCGGTGCGGCCACATGCGGTCACCACCACCGAACGCCGTGATCCGGTGTACGCGGGTCTCGTGGGACGCTGGCAGGGAACGGTGGAAGTGCGCGACGAGCGTGTCGCCTCGCGTCGCCGCACGAGCCCCACCGAAGTGCGCGTGTCGCCGGTGCCGGAGTCCGACGGCCTGTCCATGCGTGTGACAACGAAGGACAGCGTCGACAACAGCGTGACCACCGAGACCGACTTGCTGCAGTTCGACAAGTCGTTGACCGCCGCGCAATGGGGTGCCATGGGCGACAGTCCGATGCGGCACTATGATGTGCGCGTGGCCGACAGCCTCACCGCCAATTCACCGCTGCGCCTCGTGCTCGAGCGCGAGCAGAGTGACGACGACATGACCGTCACGATCCGCGAGACGGTGACCATCGCCCCGGGCGCGATTCGCATCGTGCAGGAGATGCGGATGTCTGGCCAGGAGTTCGAGTTCCAGCGGGAGTATGTCCTGCGTCGGGTCGGCTGAAACAGCGAAACTACCCTCGGCGGTTCAGCTACTGTAACGCCCCATTCCTCCCCTCGTGCGCCAGTACAAGTACCAGGCCACCGACAACACCTGTGACGTGCTGCGCCGCCTGCGCGGCGCGTGGTCACGCATCCATCAGGCCGAGACGGCAGTGACCATCGTGCTGTCCGATGGCACGGGGGTGTGCATCCAGGTCGAAGCCGCCGATGTCGAAGACGCGTTCGAGGCATTTCGTATCACGGCCACCGTCGACCTGTCACCGATGGTGTACGGTGACGCCATCGACGCCTTTGCCGATGGCGGCAACGATGTCGTGGTGTTCACGGGCGCCACGTGGAGCGAGCCCAATGCCACCACGCGCGATCCGATCATTGCACAAACCGCCGTCGTGCATTTCAGCGGTCATCCCGGACAGATCTCCGACAGCGCCGAGATCGGCTGTCTCACCAGCGACGCCGTGGTGATTGCGACCACCACCGGCGTCGGGATGCTCATTCGCACCGGCCTCAAGCCGTACTCCCTCGACGTCGTGCGTGAGCCCGCGGCGGTGCGGGCATTCCTGCTCGAGCGCGGCTATGCCTCGGGCACGTGAACCCTACTTTGGCGCCCGCGTGAAGAGGAGATAGTTCGCCTTCGCCGCATGCTCCTTCGGATCCGCCTTCGCCAGATCCGGAACCGGCACGCCGGTCAGCACCACCGAGGTGACCGTCGGCACACGCCGCTTCACGCGCGCCACCGTGCCCAGCCCGCCGTCGCTGTGGAACGCGCCATCCACCTGGTACACGATGCGGCCGGGCCATTGGGCGAGTGCATTGGCGATCGCCTCGCCCATCGCCTCGTCCTTCACGCACTGGGCCTCGTAGAACCGGTCGGTCATGCGGGCCATGGCGGCCGCGTCGCCGGCGGTCGGAGGTCCACCGCCCGCACCATGACCCGTCATGGTCTGCGCGAACTTCGTGTAGTACTCGTCCTTGGGACACTGGTTGTCGGCGGCGGCGTACGCGCGTTCGACTTTCGACATCGTGTCCAGCGCAGCAAGCCCTTGCCGGCTCACCGCACTCGCGATGCGGCGCGGCACGT
This sequence comes from uncultured Gemmatimonas sp., assembly GCA_964588045.1. GTDB lineage: Bacteria > Gemmatimonadota > Gemmatimonadetes > Gemmatimonadales > Gemmatimonadaceae > Gemmatimonas. The sequence continues at coordinate 15,857 of CAZPON010000012.1, read as the reverse complement.
TGGCCGCGATGACGGACCAGCCGTGCACGCGGGCCAGCTCCACCATCGGCCGATAGTCGGTGGCGTAGCGATCCCACGGGCGCGAACCGTCGAGGAAATTCTTTTCGGAGATCGTGCCGGCCAGGTACTGGTCCAGCAGCGGTTGCACATCGCGCTCGAACATCTCCAGGGTGAGCGTGACCTCGCCGCGTCGTGCGCCGATGGCCGCCAGCACCGCGGCTTCAGCCGAGTGCGTGGCCGGATCGTCATGCTGTTCGCCGAAGTACACCACGTCGACCTTCGCCGCGGCATCGATCAACTGCTCGAAGCTGATGAAGCGGGCGGCCTTGGTGTCGTAGATGCGGATCGCCGCCGGCGATGCGGCGGTCGTGACCGGCGCACGGCCGGATGAAGCGCACGCGCCGGTGAACAGCAGCGAGGCGGCAAGCGCGAGACGGGCGGAGCGGATGGTGTGCATCGTTCAAACCTGCACGGTGCCCGCAGCGGGCACAATCCGGGATTCCCCCTTCGGAAGCCGCCGCATCGTCCACATCACCAGCAAGTCGAGCGCACAATAGAACGCGCCGGCGGCCACCGGCGGGTTGAGCGTCACCATGCCGGTCCGGCCCACCTGCGCCTGCCACTGCCAGTTCCCCAGCCACGTGCCGTACAGCTCCATCACGAGCGCAAGCACGAACATCGTTGCGTACAGCTTGCGTTCCCGGCCGAACACGATGCTCAGCAGGAACACCGTCACCAGCAGCGCACTGAACGTGTCCCGTCCCGTCAGTGCGAGCGCCGCGACCACGAGCGCCGCCCCGCCCGCGACCACGCGCACCATGGTGTCGGACACACGCGGCGAGATGACGAGGCCAAGCAGGAACAACATCACGTGTCCGGGCGGAACGAACAGCGGAAGGTTGCCGAGTCGGTAGTCGTACACACGCCACACGAGCGACAACAGCACCTCGCCCACCGATGCGTACGCGAGGCACAGCAGCATCATGCGGCGACTGCCGGCATCGACGTCGCGCAGGATCCACAGGAACGCGATCCATGTGGCCGCCACCACCAGCGGCTGACCCCACGCACCGCCCAACTGGTCGATCGCGAGCCCCGAAACAATGAGCAGCGGAACGAGCAGCAGGATGCGCCTGGCGGGAAGCGCCATCAGGGCTTCGTGCTGCCCGTCAGGTAGTCGGCGGCGAGAGCCGCCATGGCCTTCACGCCCGTGGGCAACGCGCCTTCGTCCACGAAGAACAGCGGCGAATGGTTCGCCGGTGCCGTGCGCCAGTCCTGCGACTTCGGTGTCACGCCCAGGTTGAAGTACACGCCGGGCACGCGCGCCTGGAAGAACGAAAAATCCTCGGAGGCCGTCCACAGGCCGGGCACCACGACCTTCGCGTCACCGGCGGCCCACTGCAGCGTGGGATTGGCGCGCGCCGTGAGCGCACTGTCGTTGCGTGTCACGAGGTACCCGCTGTCGATCGCCACCCTGGCCGTTGCGCCGGCGCTGGCGGCGATGTGCTCTGCCGTCTGCGCCACGCGCGTGAAGATCTCCCGGCGCACGTTCAGGTCGAACGTACGAATGGTGCCGAGCAGGACGACGCTGTCAGGAATGATGTTGTTGCGCACGCCGCCCTGGAACGCACCGATGGTGATGATCGCCGGCAGGTCGCTGATATCGATCTGCCGGCTGACCACGGTTTGCAGTCCCAGCACGATCTGCGAACCCACGACGATCGGATCGACACCGCCCCACGGCTTCGCGCCGTGCGTCTGGCGGCCGCGCACCACCACGCTGAAGCTGTTCGACGCAGCCATCATCGGGCCCGGGCGTGCCGAAAGCTGCCCCAATGGTCCCGGCGTGACATGCAATCCGAAGATCGCATCGACTTTCGGGTTCTCCATCACGCCATCACGAATCATCAGTTCGGCGCCGCCGCCGCCGGCGGGCAGCCCCTCTTCTGCCGGCTGAAAGATGAATTTCACCGACCCGGCCAGTTGGCTCTTCATGCCGACCAGGACTTCGGCTGCTCCAAGCAGCATCGCCACATGCGAATCGTGGCCGCAGGCATGCATGATGCCCACCGGTGCGCCCCGATACGTGCCGCGGGCTTTCGACTTGAACGGCACGTCCGCGAGCTCCTCCACCGGCAGACCGTCCATGTCGGCGCGCAGCGCCACAACGGGTCCTGGCTTTGCACCCCTGAGCAAACCCACGACGCCATGGCCGCCCACGCCGGTGCGCACCTCGATGCCCATCGCTGTCAATGCCTCGGCAACGAGCCGTGATGTGCGCACCTCTTCACCGGAAAGTTCCGGATGCTCATGCACGTCCCGACGCCACGCGATGACTTTCGGCATGACGGTGGCAACGCGGCGTTCGATCTCAGCGTGGACCGGCGACGCCTTGGTGGCCTGCGCATGCGCCGGCGCCGACGCCGCCACGATGAGCGTCAGGGACACGCTGGTGAGGACGGTGCGAAGCGGGGAGGGCATGATGGCAAGGCGGGTTGAAGGAAGGGGATGATGAATAATGTGACAATTCGGGTGACAGCGGGGCAAACTGGCCCCGCCGTTTCCCTCGCAGTTCCCGTCGTGGTATTCTGAGAGATGCCCCATGATACCGCCCTGCTCCTCACTATCGCCGTCGCCTTTGCCGTCGCCTTCCTTCTGGGCTTCGGCGCCTCCAAGCTTGGCCAGCCGCCACTGGTGGGCTACCTGCTGGCCGGGATCCTGCTCGGTCCCAATTCACCCGGTTTCGTAGGCGACATCGGTCTCGCGTCGCAACTGGCCGAAGTCGGTGTCATCCTGCTGATGTTCGGCGTGGGCCTGCACTTCTCGCCGGGTGACCTCATGCGCGTGCGTCGCGTGGCGTTACCCGGCGCCTTGCTGCAGATGGTGGTCGCCACGGCACTTGGCGGGGCCCTGGCGTTGACATGGGGATGGAGCCTGTCGGCGGCGTTCATTTTCGGCCTCGCGCTGTCCGTCGCCTCGACCGTCGTCGTGCTGCGCGTGCTCGAATCGCGCGGGTTGCTCGACTCCATCGACGGGCGGATCGTCGTGGGCTGGCTGGTGGTGGAGGACATCGCCGTGGTCTTTGCGCTCGTGCTCCTGCCGGCGATTCTCGGGGCCATTGGCAATACGGGGACGGCGAGTTCGGCGCCCAACACAGGACTCGCATGGGCCGTTGGCGTGACGCTGCTCAAGGTCGGCGGCTTCATCGGGCTGATGGTCATCGTCGGGCGGCGCGCCGTGCCGTGGCTGCTCACGCATGTGGTGGGCAGCGGCAGTCGCGAGCTGTTCACGCTGGCGGTTCTGGCCGTGGCAATCGGGGTTGCCGTTGGCGCTGCCGCGCTGTTCGGCGTGTCAGTGCCGGCCAAGGCCGAGCGGGCGTGCAAGTTCATCGTCGTGATGCCGCACAGCAAGGGCCGCTGGGCCGCGCAGCGCGAGCCCTTCACCCTGCAGGGCTGGCAGGCGTTCGTTGTCTGCATGATCTTCGGCTGGCTGCGGCGTCTCGGCGGCATGCGCCGGTTCCGGCGCG
>CAZPON010000012.1:0-12321 GCA_964588045.1 uncultured Gemmatimonas sp. | reverse complement strand
TCGGGGTTGCCGTTGGCGCCGCCGCGCTGTTCGGCGTGTCGTTCGCCCTGGGGGCGTTCGTCGCCGGCCTGGTGATCAGCGAGTCCGACCTGTCGTACCGCGCAGCCGCCGACGCCCTGCCGCTGCAGGATGCGTTCGCCGTGCTGTTCTTTGTGTCGGTGGGCATGCTCATCGATCCGCGCGTGGTCCTGGAGCAGCCGTTGCGCCTGCTCGAAACCGTGGGCGTCGTGCTGGTGGGCAACACGCTGGCGGCGACGGTCCTGATGGTGCTGCTCCGACATCCGCTGCGCGCATCGCTGCGGCTCGGCGCCAGCCTTGGCCAGATTGGCGAGTTCTCGTTCATCCTTGCCGCACTCGGCGTGTCCATGGGCGTGCTCACCGAGGATGCCCGCAGCCTGCTGCTTGGCGCTGCGCTGGTCACCATTGCGGCCAATCCGCTCGTGTTCAGCGCGCTCGACAAACTCGGCGGCTGGGTCGCACAGCGCAGCCAACTGCTGGACCGGCTGGAACGGCAGAAGGAACCGCGTCTCATTGCCACCGACATGCTCGTGGCACTGCAACCCAACCACGCCATCCTGGTGGGCTACGGTCGGGTGGGCCGCACCATCGGCGATGCCTTCCAGCGCCGGGGCGTTCCGTTCATCGCCATCGAGCACGACCGACGCGTGGTGGAGTCGATGCGACTGCTCGGCGTCAGTACGATCTACGGCGATGCGACGCAATCGATGAACTTCGAGCACGCCCACCCTGATCGCGCCAGGCTGCTGGTGGTGGCGTCGCCCGATCCATACCACGCGCGGCACATCATCACCCTGGCCCGCAAGCGCAATCCGAACATCGAAATCATCGTGCGCACGCACAGTGACGCCGAGCAGCAGTTGTTCGAGCGGATGGGCGTGAACAAGGCGCTGATGGGCGAACGCGAACTCGCCCTCGGCATGGCGTACTACAGCCTGCGTGCACTCGGTTTCGACGATGAGCACGCCGACGACACCGTGCAACAACTCCGCGGCGGCACGCGCATGCCGACACGGGAGTTCAGCAGCCTGTCGTTCGCCGAGGCGTCGGCCGACCGCAGTTGACCGGGATGCGCGCGATCCTCACCTATCACTCCATCGATGATTCCGGCTCGGTGCTGTCCGTTCCGGCGCTGCGCTTCCGGCAGCACGTGGAGTGGATGACGCGATCGGGCCTCGCCGTCCGGCCGCTGGTGTCGATGCTGGAGGACGACCCGAGCGACAACACGCATGCGGTGGCCATCACGTTCGACGATGGCTATCTCAGCGTGGCCGAGCACGCGGCACCGCTGCTGCGCGCGCACGGGCTGCCGGCGACGATGTTCGTCGTCTCCGGCCGGGCCGGCGGGGACAATGGTTGGGAGCGCGCGCGGGAATCGCATGTGCCGCTGCTGCCGTTGCTGGATTGGGACGCGCTCGGTCGCCTTGCCGAAGCCGGCGTGCAGATCGGGGCGCATTCGCGCACGCATCCACACCTGCCACACCTGCCCGATTCAGCCATCGAGGACGAACTGGCCGGATGCGCCGACGAAATCGAGCGGCGGCTGGGACAGCGCCCGGTGACCCTGGCCTATCCGTACGGCTGCACGAACGCACGCGTGGCCGCGATTGCGCGTCGTCACTTTCGCGTGGCGTGCACGACGCGCTTTCGCACCCTGCACGACCACGAGGACCCGGTGCTCCTGCCGCGTCTCGACGCGTGGTATTTCCGCCACGCGGGATTCCTCGAGCGATGGGGATCGCCTGGCTTTCGCGTGCGCGTTCGGCTGCGCGACAGTGCGCGACGGGCGCGCAGGCTCCTCCGTCCGGACTGACGATCGATCACGCGCGCGACGCGATCGCGTGCCGTCGCACGGTCACAGCTTTTCGATACCCGGCCTGCCGTGCATCACGCGCCACCGTGACGAGGTCTCGATTGGTGCACCTGGGCGCGTCACGTACGCCACCGTGCGATAGTCGGTGAGCCACTGGGTGTCGTCCACGATGGACGTGAAGTAGCCCCGGCGGTTGTGCTGCCACTTGATGTGCGGGCTTTCACCCAGCAGGGTCTTCATGCGCTCGTTGGCATCGCCGGTGCCATCACCGCCTGATGCAATGCTGGTGCCCACGAACTCGGCGGCGACCACGGGACGTCCGGGACGCGCGAAGTCGCTGTGCAATTCGTTCACCCAACTGGAGTGGATGTCACCGGTGAGCACCACCGTGCGATTGGCGGCGCGCTGGGCGATCGTGTTGAGCAGCCGGTCGCGCGCGGCGGGATAGCCGCTCCACTGGTCCATCGACACCCGCGTCTCGGCGCCCGGCGCGCTGTCGAACGGGCCAACCATCACCTGGTTGCCCAGCACCTGCCAGTGCGACTTCGACGATGCGAGTCCGTCGAACAGCCATTTCTCCTGCGCGGCGCCCATCAGGCTGCGTTTCGGGTCGGCCCAGTCACCGCACGGCACGGCCCTGGTGCCACTGTCGCACGCCTGGAGATCGCGATACTGGCGCGTGTCCAGCATCCAGAAGCGGGCGAGTGCACCCCAGTTGATGGTGCGAACGATGTTGAGGTCGGCCCACGACGTTGCGCGCGGCACGCGAACCGGCTGGTGTTCCCACCAGGCCTGGTATGCCGCTGCCCGCCGCGCACGCATCTGCTCCGCCGACTCCATTCCGTTCTCGCCCAACGCACCCGCGTAGTTGTTGTCGACTTCATGATCGTCCCAGGTCACGAGCCACGGACAGCGCGCGTGGGCCGACTGGAGCGCTGGGTCGGTCTTGTACTGCGCGTAGCGACGGCGGTAGTCGTCGAGTGTGCGGATCTCGAGGCCCTGATGCTTGCGGATGGCATTGGCGGGACTGGAGTACTCGTAGATGTAGTCGCCGAGATGCGTGACCAGGTCGAGTTCCTCTTTCGCCATGTGCTCGTAGGCGGTGAAGAGTCCCTGGTCCCACCGCTGGCAACTCGCCACCGCCATGCGCAGTGGCGTCATCGCACCGCTGGCTGGCGCGGTACGGAAGCGTCCGACCTGACTCCTGGCCTCACCCGCCTGGAAGCGGTAGAAGTACCAGCGGTCAGGCAGCAGTCCGTCCACGTCGATGTGCACGCTGTAGGAGAGCTCGGCGGCGGCGGTGGCGCGTCCCGTCTGCACGATCTTCGTGAATCCGTCGTCGTCGGCCACCTCCCATGTCACGATGGTCCGGTCGTTCATGCCGCCATCGGGCTCGAACGGTCGCGGGGCGAGTCGCGTCCACAGCACGCCGCCGGTGGACGTGGGATCGCCGGACGCGACGCCCAGCGTGAACGGATCATCGGCGAAACGCGGACGCGCCGTGACGCGCCAGACGTTGGGGACGACGGCGCACAGGGCGGCGGCGCGCGTCACATCGGAAAGGAAGTCGCGGCGGTCCATGTGATATCCTACTGCGTGAGCTTCCGTCGCGAGAGAGGCGGTGCGCGATCTGTTGCCGTGCCGATACCGGCGCGCCACAATTCATCGGGCGCGATTCCCACTTTCCCGGACGGCTGCCGCGTGCGACGATGGATCTGAAGAGAAGCACTCCACCCAGGAAGGCGATCCTCCTTGGCGCACTGGCCGCGTTCGGCGGTTCGATGGTGCCGTCGATCGCGCCGATCACCGCGCAAGCCACGCCGACCGTCCAGCCGAAAGCCGGCATGGTCATCACGCGGTCCACGCGTTTCACGTCGGGAACGTATCGGCTGCCCGCACCCGCGTCGCTCGACAGCGCGCTCATCACGGTCCGCGGTGACGATATCACGCTCGACCTCCGCGGCGTCGTGTTCGAGGGCGTGGCGCCAACGGCCGACCCCGACCAGGCGCGCGGCGTCGCCATTCGCATCGACGGCGGCCGGAATGTGCGCGTCGTGGGCGCAACAGCACGCGGCTACACAGTCGCGTTGATGGCGCGGGGCACGCAGCGGCTCGCGCTCGACAGCAACGACTTCTCGTACAACTGGAAGCCGCGCCTTTTCAGCCTGGTCGAGCACGAAAGCCTCGCCGACTGGCTGTCGTATCACAAGAACGAGCAGGACGAGTGGCTGCGCTTCGGTGCCGGGATCTACCTCGCCGACGTGCGCGGAGGCACCATCACCGGCAATCGCGTCGAGCAGGGCATGAACGGCCTCCTGCTGGTGCGCACCGACTCGCTCGACATCCGCGACAACGATTTCTCGTTCAACTCGGGACTCGGTATCGGCATGTACCGGTCCAGCGCGAACACCATTGTCGGCAACCGCATCGACTACGACGTGCGCGGCTACAGCCATGGCTTCTTCCGCCGGGGGCAGGACTCGGCCGGCATCCTGATGTTCGAGCAGTGCCAGCGCAACGTGATCGCCTTCAACTCCGTCACGCACGGCGGTGACGGGCTGTTCGTCTGGGCCGGTCAGCACACCATGGACACCGGTGACGGCGGTGTGAACGACAACATGTTCTTCGCCAATGACTTCAGCTTCGCGCCCACCAACGGCATGGAGGCCACGTTCAGCCGCAACGACGTCCTGGCCAACCGCATCGAGGGCAGCGACCACGGACTCTGGGGTGGCTACAGCTACAGCTCGCGCGTCATCGGCAATTGCTTCGTTCGCAATCGCATTGGCATCGCGATCGAGCATGGGCAGGACAATCTCATCCAGCGCAATCACTTTGCCGGCGCGCTGGGTGACAGCATCGGCATCAGCCTGTGGGCCAACCCGATCGAGCCCAGCGACTGGGGATACCCGAAGCATCGCGACACGAAGAGCCGGGACTATCGTATCACCGGCAATGTGTTCACCGGCGTGAACCAGCCGTGGAGCATCCGTCAAACGGTGGGGGTCGACACCACGGGCAACGAAGGACGCACCGCGTCCGGTGCCTGCGATCCGCTCGCCCTGTTTCGCGCATCGGGCGCGACGCCGCCGGTCGTGGATCGTGCGCCGGCCGGCTGGCCGCGGCGCCCGGTGGCGGATCGCGATCGATCGGCGATCATCGTGGATGAATGGGGGCCGTTCGACTGGCGTTCACCCAAGCTGTGGCCCATCGACAGCGTGCGCTCGTCGCCGCTGCGCCTGCGCGTGGTCGGACCCGAAGGGCGGTGGCGCGTGGTGTCGCTGCGCGGTGTCTCCGCCATCAGCAGCCGTGCCGGCAACGTGGGCGAGACGATCGTCGTGACGCCGCACCGCGACAGCGTCGGCGACCTGTCGGTGCAGTTGGCGTACATCGGTGAAGCGACGGTCTCGCCGCGCGGCGTGCGCACCGCCGCACAGGTCGCGGTGCCGTTCGGCTTCACGCGGTTCGAGCCGCATCAGTCGTGGAGCGCGAAGGTGTTCGCGTGGAGCGACAGCACCGACCCGCGCAGCAAGGCGGCGGCCTTCGAGGCGCTCGTGCGCGGTACGCCACTGTTGACGCGCACGATGCCTCGCCTGGACTGGATGTGGTACCGGCCCACCATTCCCGGCGTGCCGCAGTCGAGGATGGCCGTGGAAGCCACCGGTCGTGTGGTGCTGCCTGCGGGCCCGCACACCATGCGCACGCTCAGTGACGATGCGATTCGCGTGTGGGTCGACGGCAAGCTGGTGATCGACAACTGGACGCCGCACGAGACCATGCCCGACTACGCGACCATTGCGGGCGGAGCGCACGACCTGCGCGTGCAGTACGTGCAGGTCGAGGGCTGGAGTGAGCTGCGCCTGGATTTCCTGCGCGGTGTGGTGGCGCACTCGACGGGATCGGCCGGACCGCACTGACGTGTGTCAGCGCGTTGCGGTCCACACCCAGGAAACGGTGAGGGTGTGATCGATCTCGTTGGTGTGCTGCGCCGGCAATGCGTTCCAGAGGTTCATGTAACCGATGTCCAGCCGCTGGCGCGCACTGAGCGGCACGCCGACACCCGCGCCAAGCCGGTTCTGGGTCACGCGCACCGCCGCGTCGGCGTGGCCGATCGGCATGAGCAGTTCGTCGTAGAAGAACCCCTGCAGTCGACGCGTCCGAAAACGTCCGGCCGGCAGGTCTCCCTGCGCGCGCGCCTGATACCGCGCTCGCGTCTGATATTGCCACGGACCGGTGATCGACTCGTTCGTGCTGGCGTCGGTCGCAACAGCGGCCAGCCAGCGCTGCTCGAACCGGTACCGGTGCACCACGCTCATCGGGCCAGCCCGGTGACTGAGTGTCAGTTGCTGCCACGCGCGGTGCTCGCGTGTCGGTGCGGGCAAGGGAACGTCTCCATACGGCGCCGTCGCAACGTAGGCGTAGCCGCCGCCAAGTCGCACGCCGCCGCCCACGGCGCGCAGCAGGCCAATGCGCCCCATCGATTGCTGCGGCTCGTGCACCAGTCCCATGCGGCGCCATTGGCCATCGAACACCACGGCGTCGCGATCAGTGATGGCATGGTCGACGAACCCGGCATACCAGGACGCCCCCTGATTCACCGTCGTCCAACTCGACGACTGCGCGTGGGCAGGAACGGCGCAGGCAACCACGGCGAATGTCAGTGTCATGCGCAGGCGCGACACGAAGGGGTGGGGCGGGATGTGCATCGTCGTCGAAATCGAGGGCAGAGTGTCTTGCGGAGTGCCCAGCCGCCGGACACGATTACCCGGATGCCTGAACGTTCCGTCGAACAAGATACGTCACGGCAACCCGGGCGCCGACACCGGCAGAAGCTGCAACTGCTGGCGACGCTGGCCGCCGACACCTGGGTCATGCTGCGACCGTCACCGGTGGCCGGCGTAGGCGTGTTCGCCATTCGCGACATTCCCACGGGCTGTCGTCGCATGTTCAGCGAGCCGGACACGCCCGACGACTGGGTCTCCGTGTCACGCGCCGAAGTCGATGCCCTCCCGGCCTGGGCGCGACACCAGGTCGAGAACTACTGCCTCTATGACGACCAGCACTACTTCGTGCCGGCGACGGGCTTCAAGCAGATGGACCTGTCACTGTTCCTCAACCACTCGGCGACACCGAACGTCCGCTCGGTCGACGACGGCAACTACTTCGAGGCATTGCGCGACATCGCCGCCGGCGAGGAGCTCCTGATCGACTACGGCGACCTTGTGGACAGCGACATGTGACAGGGAGGCTGGCGGGGCGACGCTATCCCAGCAACTGCTTCGCATAGCTTTCCGCATCGATATTCGCGCCGCACACCACGACGCCCACCCGCTTGCCGTCGAGACGCTCGCGCAGCGGGAACATGAGCGCAGCGAGGGCCGCCGCACCCGCCGGCTCCACCACCAGCTTGGCCGACCGAAACAGCAATTGCATACCGTCGCGGATCTGGTCGTCACTCACCAGCACGACCTCGTCGACGAACCGCCGATTGAGCGCGAAGGAATACGGCTCGCAACGCGGCGCGCCGAGCGAATCGGCAATCGTGCGCACCGCATCGAGTGATTGCGGCGTGCCCGTCGCGAAACTGCGAAACATCGTATCTGCCCCTTCGGGCTCCACCACATACACCGCGGTCGCGGGACTCATCTGCTTGACCGCGCAGGCCACGCCGCCGGTGAGACCGCCGCCGCCGGCCGCGACAATCACCGCATCGAGCGCGCTGCCCGCCGCGCGCACCTGGTCGATGAACTCCAGACCGACCGTCGCGGTCCCCAGTGCCGTCTTGGGTCCTTCGTACGGATGCACGAACGTCCGACCTTCGCTCGCCTCGATCTCCTTCACGCGGGCAAACGCCATGGTGACGTTGTCGACGAGTTCCACGTCCACGCCAAGCTCTCGGCACAGCTGCACGCGAAACGCATTCGCCGTTTTCGGCATTGCGACCCTGGCGGTGGTGCCAAGAATGCGCGCGCAATAGCCAAGCGAGATGGCATGGTTGCCGGCCGACACACCGGTGACGCCGCGCGCGAGCGCATCGGCATCGAGATCGAGCATCACCGACAGGGCACCACGCGGTTTGAAGCTTCCGGTGCGCTGGAACAGCTCTTCCTTGAGCCACACCGTGGTCGTTGCGCCAACGGCTCGCGCCACCGCATCGTCGACCAGTTGGCGTATCGGCGTCGTGACAACGAGGTCGCCGAGTCGCGCGCGATTGGCGCGAATGGCGTCGATGGAAGGGGCGTCTGCGGCAGTGAGGTTCATCGGTGTGCTGTCAGAAGGATACGATCACCAAAGAATACCTTCCCGCAGCGATCACAGGGGTGCAGAGCCGGCCCCTCGGCCCCGACGTCTTCTGTCTCCCCTCTCCCCTCTCCCGTCTCCAAAGCTGAGCCCGCTTGTCTGAAACCCCGTCAATCCGGATACTCGACACGCCGCGACCCGCAGAATGACGGCCGACAACGGCAATCACTCTCGGGTCGACGAGCGATCCACCACCTGAATCCAGAGGACAGGATGGCCATCAACACGGGGAAGGTCGTCACCGGCGGTCTCGCAGCAGGCGCAGTAATGAACGTGTGTGACTTCGTGAACAGCACGTACATCATGGGCGCCGCGATGCAGGCGGAAATGGATGCGCTGAATCCGGCGTTGATGGCGAAGATGGCAGGCACCTCGACGATGGTCACCTTCCTCGTGCTGGACTTCCTCTACGGGATCGCGCTGGTCTGGACGTACGCCGCGATGCGTCCGCGATTCGGCGCCGGCGCCGGCACGGCGATGACGGCCGGAATCCTCGTCTGGGCCATCAGCGCCATGACCTGGTTCATGATCGTGGCGATGGGCTTGTTCTCGCTGAGTTTCTGGATCAAGATGGCGTGCATCATGCTCGTCATCATGCTCCTGTCGGCGTACGTCGGAGGGACGCTGTACAAGGAGGAGTGATTCAGGCGCTGCCCCGCGGCATGCACGAAACCACAACAAAGAGCCTTTCACGCGGAGACGCGGAGATGGCGGAGAGCGCGATGAACTTCTCCGCTATCTCCGCGTCTCCGCGTGAAAATTTGTTTGAAGTGGAGTGCGGTGGCCTGATCGCCGCGCCCGGTCCAGAACGTCAGGGATTCACGCCGGGTCAATCAACACGTGCAGCGTTCGTGCTCCCTGCGCCCCGATAACCAGGGCCTGCTCGATGTCCGCCGTCTTCGATGGCCCGCTCAGGAACCAGCCGCACGCTGAATCCCGTGGCATCAGGCGCACCGCCTCGTGCATGGTCGGCACGATGGCATCGCGCGCAACGGTGACCACGAGGTGCTCGGCGCGTACGATGTCGGCGCGGTGGCCGAGATCCGCGGAGTCCACATACACGGCGCCATTCTCCGCCACGCCGAAGCGTCCGGCGATCACCAGCAGGTCGTCCGGCGTGTCGCCGCCGAGTGCCGCTCGGATATCGCCGATCGCGTCGTTGACCGATTGATGCGAACCGAGGACGATGCCATGGCCGCCAACGTCCCCCAGCACGCGCAGGAACTGCTCGAGCAGATCGCTTTCCGTCGCCTGGCCCTGCCTTGGCGGTAAGGCGGGCGACGCAGGAACGGCGGCCGAGCGAATCGCGGCCAGAATGGCGTCACGTGCGTTCATGGCAAGCGCCCGGTCCGCTCGGCCCACTCGCGGAATGACTCGCGCGGCGGCGTCGGCATGTCGCGACCGGCGCGGGTCCACGGGTTCCAGCGACGCACAAGTGCCGAGTCGACAATGAACCGGAATGTTCGCAGGGTGGTGCGCGCAAACCGGCCGGCACGGGCAAAGCGGTTGCGGTTGGAAAGAATGCGGCCGAGGCGGCGGAAGATCGTGGCGTAGCCCTTGGGCAGCGCCTTGGCATCTGCGCTGCGGCCTCGCCAGGCCAGCAACTGCGCGGGAATATCGATGCGCACCGGACACACATCGCCGCACGAGCCGCAGAGTGTCGACGCGAATGGCAGGGACTTGTGCGCGCTGAGATCCACCGATGGCGCCAGAATCGCGCCGATGGGTCCCGGAATGACATGGCCGTAACTGTAGCCGCCGCTGCGCCGATAGATCGGACACGTGTTGAGACACGCGCCGCAACGGATGCAGTGCAGGGCGCTGCGCAGCTCGGCGTCGGCCAGTCGGGCCGTCCGGCCGTTGTCCACCAGCACCACATGCATCTCGGCGCCCGGTCGCGGTGCCGTAACGTGCGTCGTGTACGACGTGATGGGCTGTCCGGTGGCGCTGCGCGCAAGGATACGAAGCAGCACACCCAGGTCGTCCACACGCGCGATGATCTTCTCGATTCCCACGCACACGATGTGCAACGGCGCGCAGTGCATCCCCAGGTCGGCGTTCCCTTCGTTCGTGCACACCACGATACCGCCTGTCCCGGCCACCAGCGCATTCGCGCCGGTGATGGCCGCGTCGGCGTGAAGCAGGGCGTCGCGCAAATGCACGCGGGCGGCTGCAGCCAGCGCAACGGGCGACGATTCGCCGGCCGGTGTGCCCATCGCGCGATGGAACAGCGCGCCGATCTCCTCCTTCTTCCAGTGAATGGCCGGCAGCACGATGTGCGACGGTGGCTCCTTCGCCAGTTGCACGATGCGTTCACCCAGATCCGTATCCACGACCTCGATGCCATCGGCCTCGAGAAAGGGATTGAGCCCGCACTCCTCGGTGAGCATCGACTTGCTCTTGGCCACCCGCGTGGCACCGGCATCGCGCAGGATGCCCCGCACCACCGCGTTGTGCTCGGCCGCATCGCGGGCCCAGTGCACCGTGATACCGGCGGCTGTGGCACGCTGTTCGAACTCCTCCAGCAGCTCGGCCAGCCGGCTCATGGCGTGGGTCTTGAGCGCGGCGCCGGCATCACGCAGCAGTTCCCACTCCAGCAGGTTCGTTGCGCGATCACGTTTCTCACGAACGAACCAGAGCGCCTCGTCGTGCCAATGGGCCCGCTTGGCGTCGCGCAGGAATTCCGCCGCCGCCTCCGGGTGTCCGGAACCGGAACGCGGCATCACGGGCAGCGCGGCGCTCAACGCGTCGCCTCTTCGAGCAGCTCGGCGATGTGCATGGTGCGCAACGATGCACCACTCCGTGCCGCGATGGACTCGAGATGCAGCAGGCACGACGGATCACTGCTCACGAGCACATCGGCGTGGTGCGACGTGCAGTCGGCGATACGGTCACGTCCCATGAACACGGACAGCTCGGGTTCGCCAATCGCGAACGATCCACCAAACCCGCAACACTCGTCGGGGCGCGCCAGCGTCGCCAGCGTGAGTCCGTCGAGACCGGTGAGCAGCTCGTGCATGGCGCCACTGGGTGCCTGGTGCAGCTCCGACGAACCACCCAGTCGAAGCCCGCGCTGCGCATGGCAGCCAAGGTGCATCGCCACACGATGCGGAAACCGGCCCTCGAGTCGCGGCATCCCCAATGGCCCCGCAACGAACTCGCACAGCTCGTACGTCACTCGCGCGGCATGTGCGCCAAGGTCGCCGTCCACCAGCGTGGGAAGATGGTGGCGGACATGGTGCGTGCAACTGCCCGACGGCATCACCACCACATCGCATGATTGCGAGCTCGCTGCCCATGCCTTCGCCGCCGCGCGCGCATCGCCGAACGCGCCGGCGTTGTGCATGGGCTGCCCGCAACAGGGTGCGTCGAACGCCAGGCTCACGTCGCATCCCAGCCGCTCCAGCAACAGCAACGACGCACGCGCCGCCTGCGGCCGGAGCTGGTCGACATAGCACGGCACGGCCAGTGCCACGCGCAGGCGTGTGGCGCACATCAGCGCTGCTGCGAAAGGTCGAAGATCCGTTGCATCGGCACCCACTTCTGGCCCGGATCCGCCCACGGCAACGGTTGCTGGAACTTCCACATCAGCGCTTCCCATTCGGCCACCTTCGGGTTGGCAGCGTCGGCCGCCGCCTTTGCCGCTGCGTCGAACCGCTCGTCGGTTTCCATGACCATCATGAGACGATTTCCGGTGCGCCAGATCTCCATGCTCACGATCCCCGCGTTGCGAATGCTCGCCGAGATCGCAGGCCAGATCTGCTCATGCAGGCGACAGTACTCGGCGATGAGCGCGGGGTCGTCCTTGAGGTCCAGCGCGAGGCACCAGCGCCGGGAGATCGAAGTGCTCATGGCGCGACGACGGTCGCTGGTTGCGTCCGGCTCGACGTCTCCTGTCTCCCGTCCTTCCTTCTCCCGTCTTCGCGCAGCGCAAAGCGCAGCACGACGCCGTAACAGGCCACCGGAATCCAGAACGCGGCCTGAATGCCGCGCACGTCGGAAATGGCACCCATCATCGCGGGAATGATTGCGCCACCGACAATGCTCATCACCACCAGCGATGACCCCAGCTTCGTGTCGTCGCCAAGACCGTCGATGGCCAACGCGAAGATCGTCGGGAACTGGATGGAGTGAAAGAGTCCGAGCAGCACGATCATCCACACGGCCGCGGGCTCCGGTGCGGCGGCCGT
>CAZPON010000011.1:27604-29158 GCA_964588045.1 uncultured Gemmatimonas sp. | reverse complement strand
CCGTGTCACCGGCGCCAACAACATCGTACACCTCGCGCGCCGTTGTGGGCACGCGATGCACCACGCCGTCCGACGACACAAGCGCCATGCCTTGTTCGCCAAGCGTGAGCAGCAGATGCGCCACGCCGAGTCGGGCGAACGTGGTGGGCAGCGCCGCCGGATGTTCGAGATCGACCGCAGCGCCGAGTGCACTTTCGAGTTCGCGACGGTTCGGCTTGAAGATCGTGGCGCCGCGATACGCGAAGAAGTTCCGGAACTTGGGATCGACCACCACCGGCAACTTGCGCGGCGACGCCAGCCGGATGGCGCCTTCGATGACGTCGGGAACGAGCACGCCCTTGTTGTAGTCCTCGAACACCAGCGCCGTGGCATCGGGCAGCGCGCGCTCGATGGCGCTCAGCACGTTCGCCACATCGCCGGCCTCGAGGTCTGCATCGTCCTCCTCGTCGAAACGCACCAGTTGCTGCGAGCGCGCCATCACGCGGGTCTTCGTCGTCGTCGGTCGCGTCACCGTCACCAGCGATCGCGACGACATGCGTCCGGCGTCGAGGCGATCGCGCAGCGTGGCGCCGGCGATATCGTCGCCAACCACGGCCACCAGGTCGCAGCCGGCGCCGAGTGCGGCAACGTTCTGGGCCACGTTGGCGGCGCCGCCCAGCGCCAGGCGTCGTTCACGCACCCGTACCACCGGCACCGGTGCCTCGGGTGAGATGCGGTCGACATCGCCGCGCAGGTACACGTCGAGCATGGCGT
This sequence comes from uncultured Gemmatimonas sp., assembly GCA_964588045.1. Classification (GTDB taxonomy): domain Bacteria; phylum Gemmatimonadota; class Gemmatimonadetes; order Gemmatimonadales; family Gemmatimonadaceae; genus Gemmatimonas. The sequence goes on along the minus strand of CAZPON010000011.1, from coordinate 28,405 downwards.
CGCCAACGATGACGACATGTTGCCGTTGCGCCGCCGCCAGCAGCGCGGACAGCCGGTCTCGTGCGATCAGGTGCCGCGCCGGGATGGTCATTGCGAGGCAAGATAAGGGCTCCGCGGGCAGATGGGCACCAGCGTGCGGTGGTCGTGTGCGTTACCTTGCCCCGCCGTGAGCACGGACTCCGATTCACCTCGCGCGCCCGCGGCGCCTGCGCGCTCGCCCTGGCTGGCGCTCGCGGTTGCGCTGGTGGGCATCTCGTTCGCCGCGCCGCTGGTGCGGTACTCGAATGCGCCGGCGCTGGTGATTGCGGCATGGCGGCTGGGATTCTCGTTGGTCATCGTCGCACTGGCGCTGCTCATCGGCGGCCAGTGGCGCGCGTGGCAATCGCTCGCGCGACGCGATCTTGTGCTCACGCTCGTCGCCGGTGTGCTGCTCGCCTTGCACTTCTGGAGCTGGAACGCATCGCTGCGCTACACGACGGTGGCGGCGTCGGTGACGTTGGTGAACATCCAGCCGGTGATTGTCGGGATCATTTCGGCGCGCTGGCTGGGGGAGCGCGCGTCGCGAGCGCAGTGGATGGGCATCGTCATCGCGGTGGTCGGCGCGTTGCTCGTCGGCCTCGCCGACGTGCCGGGTGGCCTCACCGGCATCGCGAGCGCCCTGACCGGCGGGGATTCCGGCGCGGGCGATGGTCGCCTGCGCGCGCTCTTCGGGGATGCGCTGGCGCTCGTGGGCGCGTTCACGGCGGCGCTGTACTACCTCATCGGCCGCCGCGTGCGCCGAACGCTGGCGCTATGGCCGTA
>CAZPON010000011.1:15672-27594 GCA_964588045.1 uncultured Gemmatimonas sp. | reverse complement strand
GGGCTGCCGGAGGGATTTGGACGTGAAATCGGCATGGATCATCCTGTCGGCGCTGGTCGCCGGAATGCTCCTGGGTGCCGCACTCGAAAGCGTCGCGCCGGACGCTGGCGCTGTGGCCGTACGTGGGCCTCGTCTACGGCGCCGCGTGTGTGGCGTGTGTGTTGCTCGCGGTGTGCACCGGCGGGTCGCTGTGGCCGCAGCCGCCGCGCGAGCTTGCGCTGTTCGCCGGCCTGGCGATCGGGCCGATGCTGCTGGGGCACACGGGCATGAATTGGGCATTGGGTCATCTGCCCGCCTACGTCGTGAATCTCACGACCCTTGGCGAGCCAATCGGCGCGACCGTGCTGGCGGCGGTCCTGCCGGGCATCAACGAGATCCCCGGGCCCGGGACGATCGTGGGCGGCCTGTTCATCCTCGGTGGCGTCCTGCTGGCCGCCCGACGCGCGTAGGAGTGCTGGGTCGGGTCGTTATGTTTCGAGGGTGACGCACACGGTCGCTCCCGCTCGCACAGCGCCCTCGGGCGCCGTGACCTTTGATCCTCCCGAAGCCACGATGACGTTGGACGTCATCGTCACGCGGGGCGCCGTGGTCGAATCGCGTCATCGCGTGCACGCCGCCGTGGTGGACTGGTCCGGCCGGCTGCTCATCAGCGCCCGCGACCCGCACCTCACAGCCTGGTGGCGTTCGTGCGCCAAGCCGTTCCAGGTGCTTCCAATGCTCGAGCGCGGCCTCTGGGCGGGCCTCGACTGGGACGTCGATGAACTGGCCCTCGCCTGCGCGTCCCACGGCGGCGAACCGGAGCACGTGGCGCTGGCCGGCGCGATGCTGGCCAAGCTCGGCCTCGAGGAAGGCGATCTCGCCTGCGGTCCGCACGAACCCTTGTCCGCACGCGGCGCGCGATTGCTGCGCGAAAGCGGCCATCGCCTCACGCGGCTGCACAACAACTGTTCGGGGAAGCACGCGGCAATGCTGGCGCGTGCCGTCCTCGAAGGGTGGCCCACCAAGGGCTACGAGCGTCACGCGCATCCGGTGCAGGTCGCTGCAGGGGAGGCCGTGGCCCATTGGGCCGGCGTGCCGTCGCCCAGGATTCCGCTGGCGGTGGACGGCTGCGGCGTCACCGTCTTCGCGCTGCCGCTGGCCAACATGGCGCTGGCGTACGCGCGGTTGGGCCATGCGGCACAGCGAGGTGACGTGGTCCCGGCACAGATTGTGAACGCGATGACCTCGCAGCCGTTTCTCGTTGGTGGCAGTGATCGCTTCGACACGCTGCTCATGGAGGCGTGTGGCGGACGCATCATCTGCAAGATCGGCGCGGAGGGCGTGCACACGCTGGCCATCGTCGAAAAGGGACTCGGTATTGCCGTGAAGGTCGAGGATGGCACCACGCGGGCGCAGTATCCGGCGGTGCTGGCCCTGCTGGCCGCGCTGGGCGAATTGCCCGACCCGTTACCCGAGCCGTTGCGTGAACTGACCGGACGACTGGTGCGGAATACCCGGGGAGAAGTGGTCGGGGAGCTTCGTGTCAGCGCGCTCGATGTGGGCACGGCGGTCGGTGAATCGGCGGACGGCCTGGCGTGAGCCGTACCGACGCGACGCAACACGATGCAGGGGCACGCGATGATTCGGTGATGGTCCACCGGGGCGCGACGGTTATCCTGCACACGCTGGACGCCGAGACGGCAACGCTGGTGCGCACCGGCGCGCTGCTTGCCGGCGGCGACGAGCCTGCCATGCGCGCCGCACTCGTTGTCGCCAACGAGGCCGTGCGCCCGGAGTGGGTCGAGGAAGTGGTGTTGCAGACGTACCTGTTTGCGGGGTTTCCGCGCGCGCTCAATGCGGCGCGCGAGTGGCGTCGCATTTCGGGGCGGCCGGCACCGCAGGACGAAGAAACGCAGTCGTACGATCTGGCGGCCATGACGGCGCGCGGCGAGGCCACGTGCGCCACCGTGTACGGTCCGTTCTATGCCCGGCTGCGGGTGAACATCCGCGACCTGCATCCGGCACTCGATGCGTGGATGATCGTGGAAGGGTACGGGAAGGTGCTGGGGCGGCCGCAGCTCGATCTCGCGCGCCGCGAGTTGTGCGTCGTGGCCGCCTGCGCCGTGGCGCGTCAGGATCGGCAGTTGCATTCGCACTTGCACGGCGCGCTGCATGCCGGCGCGAGTGCATCGGTGGTGACGGCAGCGCTGGAGTGTATTGCCGACCTGCTGGCGCCCGATGTTGCGCTGCGCTATGCGGCGCTGTGGGCGAAGGTGCAGGGCAAGTAGCCGAGTATAGAGTAGGGAGTTTTTCGCTCCGAGTATGGAGTATGGAGTTGTGAGTATGGGGTACGGAGTGGGGTTCGGAGTCTGGAGCAGGGAGTATCCGTGCGCTCGGACTCCGTACTCCATACTCACAACTCCATACTCCATACTCGGAGTGAAGAACTCCCTCCTCCATACTCCTGACCATCTGCAGTTCATCGCGGCGTGCGCCGCTTCCTTGTCGTCAGGTCGCTCATGTTCGTAGATCGCGTCATCGTGAATGTCGAAGCCGGAACCGGCGGGTCGGGAAATTCCTCGTTCCGGCGCGAGAAATACGTGGCCATGGGCGGCCCCGATGGCGGTGATGGCGGGCGTGGCGGCGACGTGTACGTGCGCGCCGATCGCAACCTTGCCACGCTGCTCGACTACACCTATCGCGACACGTGGAAGGCGGAGCGTGGCGATCACGGGGAAGGCTCCAATCGCACCGGTCGTTCCGGTGAAGACATCGTGCTGCCGGTGCCGCCCGGCACGATCATCAAGGATGCGGTGACCGGCGAGCGCATTGGCGAGGTGCTGGAGGAAGGTGATTCCTTCCTCGTGGCCAAGGGCGGTCGCGGCGGCAAGGGCAATGCCTTCTTCGTCACTGCCACGCACCAGTCGCCGCGCGAATGGCAGCCCGGCGAGGAAGGACAGTCGCGGAAGCTCGAACTCGAGCTCAAGCTCATCGCCGACGTGGGACTCGTGGGACAGCCCAACGCGGGCAAGAGTACGCTCCTGTCGGTGATCTCGGCGGCGCGCCCCAAGATTGCCGCGTATCCGTTCACCACGCTCTCGCCCAACCTTGGCGTCGTTCCGCTCAGCGATCACCGCTCGTTCGTGGTGGCCGACATTCCCGGCATCATCGAGGGTGCGCACGAAGGGAAGGGACTCGGCTTGCAGTTCCTGCGGCACATCGAGCGCACGCGACTGCTGGCGTTCCTGCTGCCCATCGACGTGATGGACTGGCAGGCTGAACTCGACCAGCTCCGCAACGAGATCTCATCGTATTCGAAGGAACTGGCCGAGAAGCCGTATTGCGTCGTGTTCTCGAAGCTCGACCTGTTCGGCGAGCCGTACGTTCCCGACATCGACGCGCCCGGTGCGTTCGGTGTGTTTGCCATCAGTGCACCCGGCCGCATGGGGCTCGACGTGATGCTCGATGCCTGGTGGCGGCAACTGCTCTCCATGCGGGCTGCCACGGATCAGGCTGCGAAGGATGCTGAACCGCTCCCCTGACCAGGACGCGGTGCGGGATGTGCTCGCCGCGCGCGCGGTGGCGTACGCGCAGGCGGAGTATCCCGTCATGGTGCGTGACCTCGCCGATGCGCCCGCGGTGCTCTTTGCGCGCGGCGCGATGCCCATTGCTGAACCACCGAGTGTCGCCATTGTCGGCACGCGGGCGGCGTCGGGATATGGCGTGCGTGTGGCACGGGCCATCGCCACGGCCTGCGCGCGCGCAGGGGTCGGTGTGGTGAGCGGACTGGCGCAGGGCATCGATGGGGCGGCGCATGAAGCGGCGCTGGAAGCCGGCGGACGCACCGTTGCCGTGCTGGGCACCAGCCTTGACATCGCCTATCCGCGGCGGCATCGCGCACTGCAGGAGCAGATCGGCAACGAAGGCCTGTTGCTCACGGAGCTGGCGCCCGGCGATCCTGGCCATGCGGGCACGTTCCCGCGTCGCAATCGCATCATTGCCGCACTGGCCGACCTCACCGTGGTCGTGGAGGCGGGCGAAGGCAGCGGCGCGCTCATCACCGCCGAGTATGCGCGCATGCTCGATCGCAAGATCGCGTGCGTGCCCAACGCCATCGACGTGGCGTCATCGCGCGGCAGCAACGCGCTGCTCAAGGAATACGCCGAACCGATCCTCGCGCCCGAGGATGTATTGCGCATCCTCGACATGCGGGCCGAGCCTACGCCGGCCCCGCTGCTCGATGGGGACGCGGCCACCTGCTGGGATGCCATCCTGCAGGGCGCCACCGACGTGGACGACCTTGCGCGCATCGCCGGCTTGTCAACGCGCGCCGCGGCCAGCGCGCTCACCGCGCTCGAACTCGAGGGGCTCGTGCAGGTCGACCTCACCGGTCGCATCCATCCCGCCATCGCGTTCGCGACATCGCGCCCGTGATCGCGCCCGGTGCCGGCGACACCTGTCGCCATCTGTATGTGCATGTGCCGTTCTGCGCGCGCCGCTGCAGCTACTGTGATTTCTCCATCGCCGTGCGGCAGGACGTGCCGGTGGCGTCGTTCGTGCAGGCCATCGGTCAGGAACTGGCGATCCGGCGCGTGCACGAGCACATCGCACCACTCGACACGCTCTACCTGGGCGGTGGCACGCCGTCCCACCTCGGCGCCGGTGGCGTCGCGCGCCTGCTCGATACGCTCACCGCAGCGGCCCCGCTCGCACCGGGCGCCGAGGTGACGCTCGAAGCGAATCCCGAGGATATCACGCCGGACGCGGTGCGCGCGTGGCGCGAAGCCGGCGTCACGCGATTGTCCATTGGTGTGCAAAGCTTCGACGATGCGGTGCTGCGTTGGATGCATCGCGTGCACGACGCCCACGCGGCGGTGCGCGCCGTGCATGTCGCGCGCGAGGGCGGACTCGCGTCGATGTCGCTCGACCTCATCTTCGCGTTGCCCGTGGCACTCGAACGACAGTGGGAGCGCGACCTCGACGCGGCGCTCGCGCTGGAGCCGGAGCACATTTCGCTGTACGGTCTGACGGTCGAGCCCCATACGCCGCTCGGACGATGGAGTGCACGCGGCGAGGTCGCCGAAAGTCCCGAGGAGTGCTACGAATCGGAGTTTCTCCTCGCGCACCAGCGACTCGGTGCCGCAGGGCTGGAGCACTACGAGGTGTCGAACTTCGCGCGCCCCGGACAGCGCGCGGTGCACAACAGCGCCTACTGGAAGGGCGTTCCGTACGTCAGCGTCGGACCCAGCGCGCATGGATTCGATGGCGACGTGCGGCGGTGGAATATCGGCGCGTATGCGGCGTGGCTCGCGGCCATTGGTCGCGGTGAAGACCCGCTGGAAGGCTCGGAATCTCTCTCGGCGGCCAATCGCATGGCCGAAACCGTGTACCTGGGGCTGCGAACGGTGGACGGACTCGCGCTCCTGCCAAATGAGCAGGCGGCCGTGGCAGCATGGCGCGATGCCGGGTGGATCGAATCGGTCGACGAGACCGATTCTTCGCGCGTGCGCTGCACGCCGTTGGGGTGGATGCGGCTCGATCGCCTCGCCGCCGACTTGACAGCACTCCGAAGTCATTCGTAGCGTTCGACTTATGGCGCGAACGGCAGAACTCTCCGAACGGGAACGACAGGTCCTCGAAGCGGTCATCCACAGCTACGTTGCCTCGGCGGAACCGGCCGGGTCGCGCACGCTGTCGCGGCGTTTCGGACTGGGCATCTCGCCGGCCACGATTCGCAACACCATGAGTGATCTGGAGGAGAAGGGATTTCTCTTCCACCCGCATACATCGGCCGGACGCATTCCCACCGACAAGGCGTATCGACTGTACGTCGACTCGCTCATGCGCATCGATCCGATCTCGCGTGAGGAGCGGCAACGGCTCGCCGCCGATATTGCCAACGGCGGATCGGCCATCGAAGCGATCCTGCGCCGCGCCGCCCAGTCGCTGGGCATCCTGACGCAGGAGCTGGGTGTGGCACTGGGCCCCCGCCTGGAGCGCGCCACGCTGCGACGCCTCGAGTTGGTGCGCGTGGCCTCCGACCGTTTGCTGCTCGTCATCAGCCTCACCGGCGGCGCCGTGCGCACGATTTTCGTCGAAGTGCCGGGCACGATCGCAGATGCCGCCCTGGCAGAGGTGACGGTGGTGCTCAACGAGCGCCTGGCCGGTCTCACGCTCGACGAGATGCGGACGTCGCTGCCGTCGCGGTTGCGCGATGTCCAGGCGCGTCCGGAAACGGCCGAGCTGTTGAATATCTTTGTGCAGGAAGGCGATCAGGTGTTCACGCGCGCAGCCGAACCGGCCGAATCGGTGGTGATCGGCCAGCCGTCGCTGCTTGCCGACCAGCCGGAGTTCGCCACCGGTGAGCGCATGCGGCAACTCATCGAGCTCACCGAGAAGCGGCAGCAGCTGGCCGCTCTGCTCGAGGCGCGGCCGGGATCGAACGGCATGAGCATCACCATCGGCAACGAGCACGGCGATCCGCGGCTCGATGCCTTCACGGTTGTCACTGCCGAATACACCGCCGGTTCGTTGAGCGGTGTCATCGGTGTCATCGGTCCGACGCGCATGCCTTACGACAAGGTGATCGCGCTCGTCGGCCACACATCCCAGCTCGTCTCCGAGCTGCTCTGCTGAACGGGTCTTACATGGCTGATTTTTACGCGGTCCTGAGTGTGCCGCGCGACGCATCCGACGACGACATCAAGCAGGCGTATCGCCGCCTCGCGATGCAGTGGCATCCCGACCGCAATGGCGGAGCGAAGGAGGCCGAGGAGAAGTTCAAGGAGATCACCGAAGCGTACGACGTGCTGCGCGATCCGCAGAAGCGCGCCCAGTACGACCGCTACGGCGAGGCAGGGCTGCGCGGGTCGCAGGCGCAGTACGAGCACGTCGATCTCTCCGAGGCGCTCAACATCTTCATGCGCGACTTCGGCGGATTCGGCGACCTGTTCGGCGGATCGGGCGGGCGTCGACAGTCGGGTCCGCGCGGCGGCGCCGATATCAAGCTGCCGCTGACGCTCACGCTCACCGAAGTCGCCACCGGCGTCGAGAAGACGGTGGTGCTCAAGGTCCTCGAGGCCTGCGAGAAGTGCGAGGGCTCGGGCGCCGAACCCGGCACCAAGCCGCAAACCTGCGGCACGTGTCATGGGTCCGGCGAAGTGCGCCGTGCGCAACGCTCGTTCTTCGGGCAGTTCGTGTCGGTCGCGCCGTGTCCCACCTGTGCGGGTGAAGGCATCGTCGTGTCGTCGCCGTGCAAGAAGTGCCGTGGCGAAGGCCGCGTGCGTGCGGAGCGCACGCTCAAGATCACCGTGCCGGGCGGCGTTGCCACCGGTCAGTACATGACGCTGCGTGGCGCCGGCAACATCGGTCCGCGAGGCGGAACGCGCGGCGATGTGCTGGTCGTGTTCGAGGTGGAGGACGACGAGCGCTTCGATCGCGACGGCGAGGACCTGTTCTGCGAGTCACTGGTCACGTATCCGCAGCTCGTGCTGGGAGCCGACATCATGGTGCCCGGGCTCACGGGCGAGCTGTCGCTGCGCGTGCCGCCCGGAACGCAGAGCGGCACCGTGTTTCATTTGCGTGGACGCGGCCTGCCGCGCGTCAACGCCTCCGGAACCGGCGACCTGCATGTCAAGGTGCAGTTGTGGACGCCGCAGTCGGTGGATGGCGAGGAAGAGGCCCTCATCAAGCAACTGGCGGCGCACCATGGCTCGGCGCCGAAGCATCGCGAAAAGAGCATCTGGTCGAAGATGAAGGAAGCTCTTGGCGCCTGATTCCGGGGCGCCATGGATCAGCGTGCGCGTGCGTCCGACGTTGTCCTCGGACGCCGCGCGACGTGCGTGCCTCGCTGCACTGTTCACCGTGGGCGCGCAGGGCGTGCACGAAGACGGGGAGTCGCTCGTCACGCATTTTCCGCCCGACACCGACCTCACAACCGTGCATGACGCGTTGTCGACTGCCGATGACGGTGTGCGCATCGAAACCGCACCGGTGCCGGCCGTGGACTGGAGCGAGGCGTGGAAGGAGCGCATTGTCGCGCACGAGTTGGGGCCGCTCACGGTGACACCGCCGTGGCTTGCCGAAGGACGTGATGCGTCCACGACTATCGTCATCGACCCGGGCATGGCCTTCGGCACGGGCGACCATCCCACCACGCGTGGTGTCGTGCGACTGCTGCCGACCGTGTTGCGCGCCGGTGATGTCGTCGCCGACTTGGGCGCCGGCAGCGCGGTGCTGGCCATCGCCGCCGCAAAACTGGGAGCGGCGCGCGTGTATGCCGTCGAGCTCGATGGTGAGGCCATTCCCGACGCGGAAATGAACGTCGCGCGCAATGGAGTGGCCCATGTCGTGCACGTGTTCGAAGCCGATGCCGGTGTGTTGTTGCCGCTCATCGCGCCGGTGCGCGTGGTGCTGGCCAACATCATCTCGTCGGTGCTCACCGAGTTGCTGCCCATCATCGCGTCGTCGCTCACAACGGACGGCGTGGCAATCCTGAGCGGGATCCTGCTCGAGGAACGGGAGACGATGCACGCACTGCTGCTGGCCACGGGCTGGCGCGTGATGGCGGAAGACGCCGAGGGGATCTGGTGGTCGGTATCGATCGCCAGGGCCTAGCGGCCGGCCTCCCCACGTTCGTCACCAGTGAACCGCTGGTGGCGCAGGGCACATGTGCGCTCGACGAACACGCGGCGCGCCACCTGCGCGTGCTGCGCCTCGAGACCGGTGCGATTGTCGGATTGCGCGATGGGCAGGGCGGTGTGGCCGAGGGGCGCGTGGTGCGCGTGAGCAAGCAGCATGTGCAGGTCGCCATCCTCGCGGTCGAGCATCGCGACGCACTGCCGCCTGTGCACTTGCTGGTGCCGGTGGCCGACAAGGACCGCATGTTGTGGCTGGCCGAAAAGGCCGCCGAGTTGGCGTGCACCAGTTGGCGTCCGGTCATGTGGCGTCGTTCGCGCAGCGTGTCGCCTCGTGGCGAGGGGATGAGCTTTCAGGCGCGCGTGAAGGCCCGCATGGAGGGCGCGCTGGCCCAGTCCGAGGGCGCCTGGCTGCCGCAGCTGTTTCCCGAGGCCAACGTCGAGCGGGCGCTGCTGGCCGCTCCGGAAGGCGATCGCATCGTGCTGGATCCGGACGGGGAACCGCTGGTTGGGCCGTCCGCGGCGCCGCTGGCCGCACCGGTCACCATCGCGATCGGTCCCGAAGGGGGCATCGAGCGCGACGAACTCGATGCGCTGCTGCGCGCCGGCTTCCGCCGCGCGTCCCTTGGCGGGACGATCCTGCGATTCGAAACAGCGGCCATCGTTGCCCTGGCCATCGCGCGCACGATCCTTTCCACCCCTGCACGGAGTGTCGATCCATGAGCGACAGTTGCCTCTTCTGCCGCATCGTGAGCGGCGAGCTGCCGGTCCCGCGCGTCGCCGAAAACGAGCATGCGATCGCCTTCCGGGATATCAACCCGCAGGCGCCGGTTCACATTTTGGTGGTCCCGCGGCGGCACGTGGCCTCGCTGGCCGAGGCCGACAGCGCGCTGGAAGTGGGCGCGGTGGCCCTGCTGGCGGCCGAAATCGCGCGGGCCGAGGGCGTCGAGGGGTCGGGGTACCGCACGGTCATGAACACCGGCGACGATGGCGGGCAGACGGTTCACCACCTGCACATGCACCTGCTGGGCGGCCGGGCGATGGCGTGGCCCCCGGGGTGACCGTCTCCTGAAGGGGTCGGTTGCCTTGACCCCACTCGCCGGTCAGGGTAAGATATAGGGCTGTCGTCCTTTGACTTGCGACACACGAGCGGGTCCACATTTTCTGCCGCAGTTCTTCGTGCCGGGCGTTCGGTGCGGGTCCTGACGGCTTCCAGGGAGAGATCGAGTTTGTCGGAAGTCATCATTCACGAAGACGAAAACTTTGAGCGGGCACTCAAGCGCTTCAAGAAGAAGTGCGAAAAGGCGGGCATCCTGTCGGACCTGCGGAAGCATCGCCACTACGAGAAGCCGTCCGAGCGTCGCAAGCGCAAAATGAACGCCGCGGTTCGCAAGAACCGCCGCACCCGCTCGACCTGATCGCGCCAATGGCCGCCGAGGGCGCCACGCTGCTTGCGCGGCTGCAGGCTGACCAGGCGGCAGCACGAAGGGCGCAGGACAAGGATCGCGTCATGTTGTTCGGCATGGTCATCTCGGAGCTCAAGAACCGGGAGATCGAGCTCCGGCGCGACGCGACCGACGACGACACGGTCGACGTCATCCGCAAGGCCATCAAGAAGCGTCGTGAATCGGTGGACCTGTATCGCAAGGCCGGCCGCGACGATCTCGCGGACAAGGAGCAGGGCGAGGCCAGCGCGCTCGAAGCGTACCTCCCCGCCCAGGTCGATCCCCAAGCCATCCGCGCCGCCGTCAAGGCTGCCATCGCCGGTGGTGCTGCAAATGTCGGGGCGGTAATGGCGCGCGTGATGCCTGAGTTCAAGGGCCGCGCCGACGGCACCACGATCAATGCCATCGTGCGCGAGGAGTTGCAGGCGCGCGGCTGATTCGGGTCTTTGCTTTCTCCGCATGAACGCGCACGCACTCGGCATCCTCGAATTTCCGCGACTCCTCGCGTTCGTCGCCGGCCGCGCCCACTCGGCGCCCGGTGCGGCGGCCGTGCGAGCGCTCGAGCCGCGCACCGATCGCACATGGATCGAGCAGGAGCAGGCACGCGTCACTGCACTGCGCGCGCTGGTCACGTCCGATGCGGGCTGGGTGACCGAACCCATTCCCGAACTCGCCGAACCGCTCAAGCGGCTGCGCATCGAGGGGCTTGGGTGGTCCGCGCTGGAATTGCTGCAGGGCGCGACGCTGCTGCGCTCGTCGCGATTGACGCGCGATGCGCTGCGCGATCCGCGACGTCCGGCAATGATCGTGGCCGTGCTCAGTGAATACGCGGCAGCGTTGATCGACCTGCGCGCACCGGAAGATGCCATCGGGCGCGCCATTGCCGACGACGGTTCGGTGCGCGACGAGGCCTCACCGGCGCTGCGTCGCGTGCGCCGCGAGTTGCGGCAAACCGAGGGTGAACTCGTGCGGCTGCTCGAGCGCGAGATGAGGCGCCTCGAGCCGCACCATCAGGTGAGCGACCTGTCGGTCACCATGCGCAACGGCCGCTGGGTGATTCCCATGCGGCGTGAAGCGCGCGGCTACGTGGGCGGTATTGTGCACGACAGCTCGGGCACCGGCGCCACGATTTTCGTCGAGCCGCCGGCTGCCGTGGAGTTCGGCAATCGCGTCCGTGAACTCGAGATCGAGGAACAGCGCGAGGTCGAACGTGTGCTGCGTGAGCTCACCGATGGATTGCGTCCGTATCACGAGGCCATGTCGGCCGCGTACGACGCGCTGGTTGCGCTCGACGCACTGTATGCGCGCGCGCGCTACGCCATCGAGGCGCGGTGTGCGACCGTCGAGTTCTGCGCGCCCAACGAAGGGCTGGCCATCATCGACGGGCGTCATCCGTTGCTGCTGGCGCGTGGTACGCCGGTCGTGCCGTTCGACCTGACGCTGGATCCGGCCGAGCGCACCATGCTGGTGTCCGGTCCCAACACGGGCGGAAAGACGGTGTTGCTCAAGGCCATCGGACTGCTGACCACGATGGCGCAAGCCGGCATCCCCGCACCGATTGGCGCCACGTCGCGCTTGCCGGTGTTCGACGATGTGTTTGCCGATGTCGGCGATGAGCAGAGCATCGAGGCCAGCCTGTCGACGTTCAGTGCGCATCTCAAGAACCTGGGTGAGATCCTGCGCGCGGCGACCGACAGCTCCCTGGTACTCGTCGATGAACTGGGCTCGGGCACCGATCCGGCGACCAAGCTCCAGTCCGACACGGTGAAGGGCCAGTACGACGGGCTCGACGCCCAGCTCAGCGACGCCATCGCCCAGAGCCTGGTGTCGATCCGCTACGAGGCCGACGACCTGGCCGGCAG
>CAZPON010000011.1:0-15662 GCA_964588045.1 uncultured Gemmatimonas sp. | reverse complement strand
CCGATCCGGCCGAAGGCGCCGCGCTGGGTGGCGCGATTCTCGACACGCTCACGCAACGCGGCACACTGACCGTGGCCACCACGCACCTCGGCCAGCTCAAGTTGCTGGCCACCGAAGTGCCGGGTGTCGTGAACGCGTCGCTGCAGTTCGACGCCGTGCAGCTTGCACCAACGTATCGCTTGCTCAAGGGCGTGCCGGGGCGCAGCTACGGCATCAGCATTGCGCGTCGTTTGCAGTTGCCGGAACCCGTGCTGCAGCGTGCCGAGGAACGGCTGCCCGTGGGCGAACGCGACCTGGCCGTGTTACTGGCCGATCTCGAAGCGCGTGAAGCACTGCTGGCCGATCGCGAGCGCCTCACGGCCATCGAGCAGGATAAGATGCGTTCGCGACTGGCAACGGTTGCCGACCGCGAACTCAAGGTGCGTGAACGGGAGCGCGAATCCGAGCGTGAGGCGCGTCGCGAAGCGCGGCGCTACCTGCTGGAAGCGCGCGGGGAAGTGGAGCGCGCCATTGCGGCCGTGCGTGCCGAGGCGGTCGCCGAATCGGAGGCATTCGAAGCCGCCGCGCGCGCATCGCGACGGGCTATCGAGGAGGCGGCCGCGGCCCAAGGGTCGGCGGTGGATCAGGTGGAGGTGCGCGCGCGTCGCGATCGTGAACGTCAGGCGGCGCGCAAGCGCGATGGTTCCGACGCAAGCGCACCCAATTCAAAAACGGGTACGCGCAGCAGCCGTGACGATGCGCCACTCGCCGAGGGTGATACAGTGTTCGTGTCGACGCTGGGCGACAAGACCGGGCGCGTGGTGGGCGTGAAGGGCACCGAAGCGCGCGTCATCGTGGGCTCGATGACGCTCACCGTGCCGGTGCACACGCTGCGTCGCGCGGCGGCGCCGCCACCGCCGGCATTCAAGGTGTCGTTGCACGGGGAGCTGCCCGATGCCGAGCCGGTGCGTGAGGTCGATGTGCGCGGCCTGCGCGTGGACGAAGTCGACGATCACGTCATGCAAGCGCTCGACGCTGCGGTGCGCGCCGATATGCGCGAGTTGCGCATCATTCATGGCAAGGGCACCGGTGCGTTGCGCGCCCGCGTGGGCGAGATGCTCAAGAAGGACACGCGCGTGACCGGATTCCGCCTTGGCGCCTGGAACGAAGGCGGCGCCGGCGTCACCGTGGCGGAACTGTCCTGACCATGCATGCGACGCGAGGCTATGATCGGTCCATGCCCCTGACGCGAGCAAGACGGCGATGATTCCCGACGAGATTTTCGAACGGGTGCGTTCGTCGGCGGATATCGTGCAGATCATCGGCGAATACGTGCCGCTGCGCCGGTCGGGTGGCAGCTTTCGCGGCCCGTGCCCGTTTCACGGCGGCACCAAGCCCAACTTTTCGGTGGTGCCGGAAAAAGGGGCGTATCACTGCTTCGTCTGCCATGAAAGCGGCGATGTATTCACGTTCCTGCGCAAGCGACTGGGACTCGACTTTGTCGGCGCCGTGAAACTGGTGGGCGAACGCGTCGGCATCGAGGTCATTGACCAGCCCACGCGCGCGCATGCGCCCGATCCCAACGAAAAGAACTGGGAGCTGCTGGCGACGGCGGCGGAGTGGTTTCGCGAACAACTCGCGAACGACACCGTTGGTCGCGATGCGCGGGCCTACCTCGACAGTCGCGCCATCGACGAGGCTGCGCGCGCGCGCTTCGGGATAGGCTTTGCACCGCGTGATGCCCAGGCCATGCGCCGCTACCTGCATTCGCTGGGTTTCGATGACGCGCGACAGGTGGAGGCCGGCCTCATCGTGCAGCGCGAAGGCGAGGGGGAATTCCGCTCGCGGTTCATCGGGCGCATCATGTTTCCCATCGTCGATGAACTCGGACACCACGTGGCCTTTGGTGGCCGCGCCATGGGCGACGCGACGCCGAAGTACCTGAACAGCGCCGAGTCGGCGGTGTTCCAGAAGCGACGGACGTTGTACGGACTGCACACGGCCAAGCAGGCGATGCGACGCAGCGGCCGCGCCATCATCGTCGAGGGCTATCTTGACGCGATTCGCGTGTCACTCGCCGGCCTGGAGGAAGTCGTGGCGCCGCTCGGCACGGCGCTCACCGAGGAGCAGGCAGCGCTGCTGGTGCGCTATGCCGGTGAAGTGTTCCTGCTGTACGACAGCGATCTTGCCGGACAGAAGGCCACCTTCCGCTCGGGGCTCGAGCTGTTGCGACACAAGGCCGCCGTGCGCGTCGTTTCGCTGCCAGAAGGCGAGGACCCCGACACGTTCGTGCGCGCGCACGGACGTGCCGCACTGGAAGCCCAGCTCGCGCAGGCCATCGACCTGTTCGACCGTCAGGTGCAACTCCTGGAACGACGCGGCTGGTTTGCCGACCTGCGCCATCGGCGCCGCGCCATCGACAGCCTGCTGCCCACGATCCGCGCGGCACGCGATCCATTGACGCGCGACCTGTATCTCGCGCGCCTCGCCGATGTGTCCCAGCTCGACAAGGCAACGCTGGCCAGCGAAGCCGACGAACCGCCGGCAACCGGACGTGGCCTCGTGCGTCGCAATGCGGATCCAGGTGCCGATGCGCCGCCGCCGCAGGAAGAGGGGCCTCCACTCGACGCGCCGCCGCCGGAGTACACGCCGGCGCCGTATGCGAAGCGGCCGTGGACCGGACGTCGCGGGAAGCCGGCGCCACCCGAATGGCAGGCGACGACTGTGCCACCGCGCGCCCGAAAAGACGAACCGGTGGAGCGCGCGCTGATTCGCGCCATGCTGGTGGATCGCGACCTGGTTGAACGCATTGCCGAACGTCACGGGCCTGCCGATTTTCGGGAACCCAACTACGGTGCGATCTTTGCCGCCCTGCTGGAAGGAGGGCATGCGGATCCGCTCGACGCGGTCGCCGCGCGGCTTCCGGCATCGGCCGTCGCGGCGCTGCGGAATCTCACCGACAGCGGCGAGGCCCATCCTCCCGAGGCCTCCGACATATCATTGAGTGTGGCGCGCTTCGACGCGCGCCGGCTCGAGGCGCGTATCGAGGAGATCCTGCGGATTTTGCCCACGGTCTCTCCACGTGAGCAGGACGTGTTGATGCGCGAACGCATGGATCTGGAAGCGGAATGGCGGCGGCTCTTGCCGATTCGCAGTCCGCGGGGTAAACGGAAAGGGTGACGTTGGTCGACCACTGTCTGGAGGCGTGGTGAATACAGAGCTGGAAGCGTTATTGGTGGTGCAGCAGGACGACGACGTCATTCGTGGGATCCAGGCGCGGCACGATGCGCTGGCGCCTCGCCTTGCGGCGCTCGACAAGGTCCGGCTGCGCGCGGTCGAGGAGGTGGCGCGCAACGAATCGGCGCTGCGTCGCGAGCTCGAGCGGAACAAGGTGCTCGAGTCGCAGATGGCCGAGCATCGCGCGCGGCACGAGAAGAACCTTGCCGTCCTCGATCAGGCCCACAAGCTGAAGGAGGCGACGGCCGCGATGGCGCAGGTCGAGACGGCGCGGAAGATCCTCGCCGAAGAGGAGAGCGAGATGCTGGCGCTCACCCGGCGAATCGCCGACCTCCGCACGGCCACCGGGGCCGCGAAGGAGTCGCTGGCCGCGCTCGAGCAGCAGCAGGCCGACATGCGCGGTGTCATGGAGGTTGAACGGGGCGAGATCGCGAGCGCGCTGGAAGCGGCCCGGGTGAGTCGCGCCAACTCCGCCAGGGCGGTCAGTCCTTCGCTGCTCTCGAAGTACGATCGCGTGCTGCAGCGTCGGCGCGACACGGCGCTTTTCGCGGTGCACTCCGGCTTTTCGTGCGGCAGTTGCGACACGGCCATTCCGCTGCAGCGGCGCCCGGCAATGACAAGTGGTTCCCAGGCCATCGAAGTGTGCGAGGCATGCGGTGTCCTGCTGTATCTCCCTTCACCGGTGTGACCGGTCCGTTGATTCCCCCCGCGCAGGACGCCGCCGACGCAACCCGGCGGCCCGTCGATCTCTCGGCGGTTCCGGCTGCCGCAACCGAAGGACTCGGTCCGGTACGCCAACGCCCCAGCGCACGGTGGACCGTTGCCGCGCCGCCCGATCCCGGGCGCGTCCAGCGACTGGTGACGGAACTGCTGTTGCCCGAGCCGGTCTGTCGGTTGCTCGTAGGCCGCGGCTACGCCGATCCGGAAGTGGCGAAGACGTACCTTCGGCCGCGACTGGAGCAGTTGCAGGATCCCGCGACGATGTACGACCTGCCGCGCGCGGTCGATCGCATCGTCACCGCAGTGCGCCGCGGCGAAACGATTTTCGTGCACGGCGATTACGACGTCGACGGCATGAGTTCGACCGCGCTGCTGACGCGCGTCCTGCGTGGGTGTGGCGCGACCAGTGTCGTGCCGTTCGTGCCCAATCGCCTCACCGATGGGTACGACCTTGGTCCGGCCGGCGTGGCCGCGGCAATGGCCGCCGGTGCGTCGCTGGTCATCACCTGTGACTGCGGCACCAGTGCCATCGAAGCCGTCTCGACGCTGACGACGGCGGGCATCGACGTGATCATCACCGATCACCACCTGCCCGGCGGTCCGCTGCCTGCGGCGTACGCGGTGTGCAATCCGCGTCGGGCCGAGTCGGCCGCGTCGGACCAGGACCTCGCCGCGGTGGGCGTCGCGTTCAAGCTCGCACTCGCACTCTGCGATGCGCTTGGTGCGCCGGCCGCGCTGGCGCATCGCCAACTCGACCTCGTGGCGCTGGCCACGATTGCCGACGTGGCGCCGCTGCGGGGCGAGAATCGCGTGCTGGTGCGCTACGGCCTCAAGCTCCTGGCGGAGACGACCCACGCGGGCCTGCGCGCGCTGCTGCGTTCGTCGGGACTCGAAGGCAAGCCGCTCACCGCCGGGCGCGTCGGATTCGTCTTGGCACCGCGCCTCAATGCGGCCGGTCGCATTGCCGACGCAAAGCTGGGTCTTCGCTTGCTGTTGGCCGAGCGCGAGGACGAGGTCAACGTGATCGCGCGCGAACTCGAGGAGCTCAATCGCGCGCGACAGGAACTCGATCGCGGTGTGCTCGATGATGCGCTGCGGCAGCTCGACGTGCCGGAGAATCGTGATCGCTTCGCGTACGTGTTGTCGCGCGAAGGATGGCATGCCGGCGTCATCGGCATTGTCGCGTCCCGCATCGTGGAGCAGACCGCGCGTCCGGCCGTGCTTGTCGCCATCGAGAACGGCATCGGCAAGGGCTCAGGGCGCTCCATCACGCCCTTCGACTTGCACGCCGCGCTCGGCGAATGTTCGAAGCACTTCCAGCGCTATGGCGGGCACCGCGCGGCCGCGGGACTCACGATGGACGCGGCGTTGATCCCCGCCTTTGCCGAGCAGTTCGACCATGTCGCGCGCTCGCGCTTGTGCGAAGCCGATCTCGTGCCGGAGTTGCGCATCGATCTCGAGATCCCGCTGGATCGCGTGGGTGAGGAGCTGGAGCGCATGGTGCGTCACTTCGAACCGTTCGGTATCGGCAATCCGGCGCCGGTGTTCCGCACCTCCGGCGCGCAACTCGCGGCGTCACCGCGTCGCGTCGGCACTGACGGCTTGCGGCTGTCGTTCGATGTGCCGCGCGGCACGGTGGAGGCGATCGGCTGGGGGCTCGCGCCGCGCGCCGCGTCGCTCGACGTGTCGCGACCGCTGGATCTGGTCTATCGCCTCCAGCGCGACGAGTATCGCGGCGTGTCGCGCCTGCAGTTGAACGTCGCCGACGTGCGGGTGGGAGGAGGCTGACGCGGTGCGCATCGTGGCGGGGAGGTGGCGCGGCCGAAAAATCGAGGCGCCGGCCGGCGATCTCGTGCGACCCACCGGAGATCGGGTGCGCGAGTCGTGGATGAGCATCGTCCACCACCTGTTGCCCGAGGCGCGCGTGCTGGACTTGTGTGCCGGCAGCGGGGCACTGGGCCTCGAAGCGCTGTCGCGCGGTGCGGCGGTCTGCGATTTCGTGGAGAACGACGCCCGCTCCATCACGGTGCTCAAGGCCAACCTCGAACGACTTGGCGGACATCCGGGTGCCGTGGTGCACCGGGAGGATGCGGCGCGTTTCGTGGAGACCCTTGGCCCGCTGGCCTATGATGTCGCCTTCGCCGACCCCCCGTACGCGGCCGAGACCGGCGCGCGGCTGGTGGCCCGCTGGCTGGAGGTCCCTTTCGCAGCCGTGTTCGGTGTTGAACATTCGTCGTCGATCGCCATGCCGGCACCCGGCCAGACCCGGCGATATGGCAGCACGTCGCTCACCTTCTTTCGTACCTCCGACTCGTGACCGAGCCTTCAGTGAGCGGCAAGCGCATCGCGCTGTATGCAGGATCGTTCGATCCTGTCACCCACGGCCACGAAGACCTGATCCAGCGAGTGTTCGCCTTCGCCGACCAGCTCGTGGTGGCCGTGGCCACGAACGTGGCCAAGCAGCCGCTGTTCACGGTCGAGGAACGCATCGGATTCATTCGCGAGGTCACCGGTGACGATCCGCGCATCGTGGTGCGCGCCTTCGACGGGCTGCTGGTGAATTTCGCGCGCGAGGTGGGTGCGCGCGTGAACGTTCGCGGACTGCGCGCCGTCAGTGATTTCGAGTACGAGTTCCAGATGGCGCTGATGAACCGGCACCTGTATCCCACGCTCGAGACGGTGTTCATGGCGCCGTCCTTCGACACGACCTACATCAGCTCCAGCATGGTGCGCGAGGTCGCGCGCTTTGGCGGGGATGTCACGCAGCTCGTGCATCCGTGCGTGGCGCGGGCCCTGCGCGAGCGCTTCGCGAAGAGCGCCTCATGAGCGGCGACGTGACCGCCGACTTCCTGGACGATGTGCACCGTCGGGCGGCCGCGTCGACGCGCACGGTCTTGTTCCCGGAGGCCACCGATGTGCGCACGGTGCAGGCGGCGGTGCGGCTTGCGCGCCGCGGGTCGGTGCAGCCGGTGCTCGTGCGACGCGGGGATGCAGCCACCGGTCCGGTGCCGGCCGGCGGCGCCCTGCTGATCGATCCGCTCAACGACCCGCGCCGGGAGGAGGTGGCGGCGCACCTGTTTGCGCGGCGTGGCACCAAGGGCCTGAGTGAACGTGACGCCGACCAGTTGGCGCGTGACCCGTTGTATTTCTCCGACGCGCTGGTGGCGCTTGGCCATGCCGATGCCTGTGTGGCCGGCGCGGTGCACACGACCGCCGAAGTGCTGCGTGCGGCACTGTGGACGGTGGGCGCCGCGCCCGGCGTGCGAACCGTCTCGTCGGCGTTTTACATGATCGTCCCCGACTTCCGCGGAACGGGCGGCGAGGTGCTCACGTTCACCGATTGTGCCGTCGTGCCCGATCCGACGGCGCGGCAGCTCGCCGACATTGCCCTTGCGGCGGCCATCGACCGGCGCCGCATCGTTGGCGACGAGCCCAGGATCGCCTTCCTGTCGTACAGCACGGTCGGCAGTGCCGACGGACCGTCGTGCAGCCGTGTGCGTGAAGCGCTGGCCCTGGTGCGGGCGGAAGCGCCGGGGCTCGTGGTGTCCGGCGAATTGCAGGTGGATGCGGCCCTCATTCCGGCGATCGCCGCACGCAAGGCACGCGATGAAGCGGCGGCCGGACAGGCCAATGTCCTGGTGTTTCCGTCACTCGATGCGGGCAACATCGGCTACAAGCTGGTGCAGCGCCTTGGCGGTGCGACGGCCATCGGTCCGATCCTTCAGGGACTGGCGCGGCCCTGCAGCGACTTGTCCCGCGGGGCCACAACGGACGACATTGTTCATGTCGCCGCGATCACGGCCTTGCAGGCGGCGTCGGCGGTGGCCCCTCCACCACCGACGGCGGCATGACTCACGGCTCGATGGGTTCCGCATGAGCTTCGCACTCGAACGCACCGATGATCGTCTTGTCGTGGAGGTCGACGGCCAACTGGTCGTCGGCAACCGGCAGGAGTTCAAGAAGGCCATCCTGGACGAGGTGGAGCAGGGGGCGCGCCTGGTGATCGTCGACTTCACGCGCTCGGCCTACATCGACAGCTCGGGGCTCGGCGCCCTGGTATCGCTGGGGAAACGGGTGCGCGAAGCCGGTGGCGACCTGCGGCTCGCCGGACTCAACGACGACCTGCGATCGCTGTTCGAACTCACCCGGCTGGATGCGCTGTTCCCGTTGTTCACATCGCGAGCCGATGCACTGGCCGGGAACTGACGTCATGAGCGCGCGCTTTCCCCTTGAACCGGTGCATCGCGCGCAACTGCTCATCGAGCGGCGGGAGTGGACGATCGCTTCCGACGTCACGGCCATCACGCCCATCGTGGAAACGGTGCAGTCGCTCTGTGTGACCGCAGGGTTTTCGGCGCGTCAATGCCGCTTCAACATTCCGGTGGCCGTCACGGAGGCGTTGTCGAATGCGATCCTGCGCGGCAACGACAACAACCGGTCGCGTCGCGTGCGCATCACCTTTGCGCTGGAAGCGTTGCGCATGGTGGTCGACGTGACGGACGAAGGGAACGGTTTCGACCTGGAGGCCGCCCAGCATTCGCCCGACGAGCCCGATTGGCTCGAACGCGAGGATGGTCGCGGCCTGTTCCTCATGCGGTCCCTCATGGACGTCGTGGAGAGCCGCCAGCCCGACGATCGACGCGGCCACACGCTGCGACTCATCCTGCATCGCCCGTGAACGAGGTCGCCGCCCTGTTGGCCGCGTTCCGCGAGGCCACGGGGCGGGAAGCGGCCCTGTGGGAACGTCGGGATGGTACGGTGACCCCGTCGCTGCTGGGCGCGTCGTCGTCGGAATTTGCCGCGCGCACCGGCGCCGGCCCGCAGGCGTGGGACGTGCAGGCGTGGGCCCGTGCGCAGGGGGTGATTGCCCACCTGGCCAGCACCGGTGACAGCATCGGCTGGCTCATCGTGGAGCCCGGCGCGACGCAAGAAGGTGAGCTCCTGCTTGGTCGCCTCATTCCCATCGTGTTGCGGCTCGCCCGCGAACGGGATGGCGCGGCGCAGGAACTCGTTGGCCGCTACGAGGAGATCAACCTGTTGTATGCGATCTCCGAGTTGCTGGGCGGCACGACCTCGGTGGAGAACGTTGCCGACACGCTGCTGCGCGAGCTGGCGATCACGGTGGGCGCGACACGCGCGGTGTTCCTGCGCGCCGGTCGCGGCCAGACGGTGCTGACACCGATTGCGACGATGGGCCTTGGACGCACGCCATATCCGAGCGTGCCGCTCGATGAATCGTCGCACATTGCCGTCCGGGCATTTCGCAGCGCCGGCGCGTGTACCGACGAGGGCAGCGTCTCGGGCAGCGCCGATCCGGTGCTTGGCGCCGACGGGCTGGGTCTGCTGGCGGTGGCCATCACACGCCCCAGCACGGGCATCGGTATCACCGGTCCCCATCCGGCCATCACGGCGCGCCGGCCCATCGCCGCCGTTGTCGAAAGCATGGAGACGGTGCCCATTGGCGTGCTGGTGCTGGGTGGCAGTCGCACGGGCTCGTTCACCGCGGGCGATCGCAAGCTCGCGGTTGCCGTCAGCACGCAGATCGGCACGGCCATGCACAATGCCTCGCTGGTGCGCGCGGCGGTCGAACGCCAGCAACTCGAGCGCGAGATGCGATTGGCGCACGACCTCCAGCTCAAGTTGCTGCCGCGCACGAGCGTCGTGGCGCCCGAGGCACGCGCTGCGGCGCGCGTGGTGCCGGCGGAGAGCGTTGGCGGCGACTTCTTCCTGCTGGCGCGTCTCGATCGCGATCGCACCGGCGTGCTGATTGGCGATGTCGCGGGCCATGGGTATCAGGCGGCGCTCGTGATGGCGCTGGCGCTGAGTGCGGCGGCCATCCATGTGCAGGCCGCGTTCGATCCGTCGATTGCGCTGGAAGCGGTGCAGCGCTCACTCGCCGACGAACTCGAATCGACCGAGATGTCGTTGTCGCTCTGCTATGCGGTCATCGACAGCCGCGTCGGCGAGCTGCGCTTTGCGAACGCAGGCCATCCGCACGCGTTTCGCGTGGGACGCGATGGCGCGTGCGAGCGACTCGCCGCGATTGCGCCGCCCATCGGGTTCAGCGATGCGTCCATCGAGGAGTGCGTCATGGCCTGGCGCCCCGACGACCGGCTGGTGCTGTTCACCGACGGCCTGGCCGACGCACGCGATCCGGCCGACGCACGACTGGGGGAGCGGCCCATTCTCGAGTTGCTCGGCACGATGCAGCACGGCGAGTCGCCCGAGACGATGTTGGCGCGGCTGTTCGCGCTGGTGGAAGGACACGCGGCCGGCATGCCGCTGCGCGACGACCTGGCGGCGGTGATTGTCGACCGGATGGTGTGATGCAACGCCGTCATCGTCCGGCTGCCTCGAAGGAGCCCGCGTTACCTGCGCCGCGCAAGCGGTTCGGCCAGCATTTCCTGAAGGACGCGCGCGTCCTCGAGGCCATCGTGGATGCCCTCGGCCCGCTCGAGCATCGCACGGTGATCGAAATCGGCCCCGGTCGCGGTGTGCTCACCGACCGGCTGGTGGAGCGCGCCGCGCGCGTGATTGCGGTGGAGGTGGACCGCGACCTCGTGGCGCACCTGCGCGCGCGCTATGCCGCAATGCCGCATGTCGAGATCGTCGAGGCCGACGTGCTGAACACGTCGTTGTCCGCGTTGGCCGGCGGGCCCTACGTGCTGGCCGGCAACGTGCCGTACTACATCACGACCCCCATCATCTTCCACGCGCTCGAGTCGCCGCGCCCCGATGTCGCGGTGTATCTCGTGCAGCGCGAGGTGGCCGACCGGCTGGCCGCACCACCCGGCGACAAGACGTATGGGGCGCTCAGCGTGAACGTGCAGGCGGTGGCGCATGTCGAACTGCTGCGGCGTGTGCAGCCCGGTGCCTTCAATCCGCCGCCCACGGTCGACTCGGCGGTCATTCGCATCGTGCCGCGCGACACGCCGGCCATCGCGCCCGAGTGGGAGGCGCGCTTTCGCGGTTTCGTGCTGGCCGCCTTCGGGTTGCGACGCAAGCAGCTCGTGCGCGTAGTGCGCACTGTCGCCTCGATCGATGCGGACGCCGCGACGGCGGTGATTGCCGAGTGCGGCCTGACGAACGAACTGCGTCCCGAGGTGCTCACCGCGCACGATTTCGCGCGACTGGTACAGGCCTTGAGCGCGCGAACCGCATGATCGTTGACCTCGTTGACGGCACGTACGAACTGTACCGCCACTTCTACGGCATTCGCCGCGGCACCGAAGGCACGGATCCGCCATACGGGGCCGCGCTCGGTGTCCTGAACACGGTGCTGCACATGCTCGAGTCGGGCGCCACCCACGTTGGTGTCGCGACGGATCATGTCATCGAGTCGTTTCGCAATGACCTGTGGCCGGGCTACAAGACGGGCGATGGCATCGACCCCGCGTTGTGGTCGCAGCTCCATCCGTTGGAATCCGCGCTTGCCGACATGGGCATTCCCGCCTGGCCAATGGTGCAGCTCGAAGCCGACGACGCGCTGGCCTCGGCGGCGCACCTCGCGGCGATGGACGAGCGCGTCGAGACCGTCAGGATCTGGACGCCCGACAAGGATCTTGCGCAGTGCGTGCGTGGCGATCGCGTCGTGCAGGTGGACCGGAAGAGCGGCGCGGTGCGCAACGAAGCCGGGGTGCACGGGAAGTTCGGCGTGCCGCCGGCGCTGATTCCCGACTACCTCGCGCTGGTGGGCGATGCTGCTGACGGCTATCCGGGCATTCCGGGTATCGGCGCCAAGACTGCCGCACGCCTGCTCATGCGCCACGGCCCGATCGACACGTTTCCGCAGGACGTGCTCGGCGCGCGACATGCCGATGCATTGCTGTTCAAGCAGTTGGCCACGCTGCGAACCGACGCGGCGCTCTTCGCCAATGTCGACGCGTTGCGCTGGCGCGGCCCCACCGACGCCTTTGCCCGGACCGCGCAGGACCTGGGTGACCTGCGCGTGCTGGAGCGCAGTCGACGCATTTTCGGCGACCATGGGAAATGAAAACGGGCGACGCTGAGCCCTCAGGCTGAACGTCTCCCGTCTCCCGTCTCCCGTCTCCCGTCTCCCGTCTTTCCCCTTACGCTGCGCCGCGATCCGGATAGTTGTTCGTCAGCGCGAACGAAAGCCCTTCGAGCTCCATCGCCATGTTCACCGACTTGAGCGTCACGTGCGGCGGCACCGTGATCTGCGCGGGGGCGAAGTTCAGGATGGCCCGCACGCCGGCCGCGACCAGGCGATCGACCACCGACTGCGCGTCGTCGGACGGAATGGCCAGCACGGCGATCACGGACTCCTGGTTGCTCACGTCCTCTTCCAGCCGCGCCATGTCCTGCACGACGGCCTCACCCCACGGCTGGCCGATCTTGTCGGGACTGTTGTCGTACACACCGGCCACGTGGAATCCGCGCTGGCCGAACCCGCGATAGTTGGCGAGCGCCGCACCGATCTTTCCGGCGCCAATGATGACGATATTCCACTCGCGCTCGAGTCCCAGGATCTCCCGGAGGTGCGCGGTCAGCTCGTGCACCGGGTAGCCGAGGCCACGTTTTCCGAAGGACCCGAAGAACGACAGGTCCTTCCGAACCTGGGCCGGGGTGGTGTGACACAGCTGCGCCAGTTCATCACTGGAGGCGGTTTCCTGACCGCGCGTGTCGAGCTCCTCCAGGTAGCGGAGGTACATCGAGAGGCGGCGTACGGTTGAGTCGGCGATTCTTTTCACGGGCATGGCTTGTGAAATGATTCACAAAGCTAGCCGATTCCCCCGCGATTATCTACCCGCAACCCGGCCGGATCGTGCGTTTCCTCCGTCGCGGACCATCACTAACTTGCTCTCGATGGCTGCCCTCCCGTCCCCCAGTCGCGGTTCGCCCGGTGTCGTCGTCGGGAGACGCCCCACCACGCTTTCGGCGCGGGCGGCGGAATGCCTCTCGGCCGGGCCGCTCGACGCCACCACCCTCATGCGGGATGTCTGTCGCGTCGACCGCCTGCAGCCTGACGCCGCAGAGCGCATGGCCATCGCACTGCTGTCCTCGCATGAGGAGTTCGTGCGGCTGCCGTCGGGACACTGGACGTTGCGCGATCAGCCGTCCGCAACGGCTCCGGCCTCGCGTGACATCCGCAGCGACGAGGCACCACCCGGCCTCTCCGCCGTCTCGTTCGCTGTGGTCGATGTCGAGACCACCGGAACGCGTTCAGGACGCGGCGACCGTGTGACCGAGATTGCCGTCGCGCAGGTGCACGGTGGCCGCATCGTGGACGTGTATTCGCAGCTCGTGAATCCGGAACGCCCGATCCCGTCGCATATCTCCGCACTCACGCACATCACGTGGTCGATGGTGAAGGACCAGCCTCCGTTCCGGCAGATCGCCGGGCAGGTGACCGATCGCCTTGCCGGTCATGTGTTCGTTGCACACAATGCCGCGTTCGATTGGCGCTTCGTGAGCGATGAGCTGGCGCGCGGTGGTGTGCGACTTGGCGGGCCGCGTTTGTGCACCGTGCGATTGGCGCGCGCGCTGCTGCCGCAGTTGTCGCGGCGATCGCTCGATCACGTGACGCGCTACTTCGGCATCGACATTGCCGGGCGTCATCGCGCCGGCGGCGATGCAGAAGCCACGGCGCGTGTGCTGCTGCGCTTGCTGCGCATCGCCGAGCAGGAAGGGCTGGACTCGTGGCCGTTGCTGGAGGCACGCGTCGCGTCACCGGCGCGCCGCAAGGTGCGCACGGCGGCCGATCGCCGGCGTCGGGCGTTTCCGCATCCCGTCATCGAGGATCACATCGCGTGAGTTTCCCGGAGCCACTCCTCGACAGCAGGACACTGGGACGCTGGCGTGTGCACGCCATCCAGGCCGGCGGTCAACAACTCGATGGCGGCGCCATGTTCGGCGTGGTGCCCAAGCCGCTTTGGGAGCGGCGGCTGGCGGCCGATGCGCGCAATCGCATTCCGATGGGCATGCGCTGCCTGCTCGTCGAACACGAAGACGGACTCGTGCTGATCGATTCGGGCGTGGGCAACAAGGAAACGCCGAAGTTCCACGACATCTACGGTATCGAGAATGTGGTGGCCGAGCCGGCCGTTCCGGGTCGCACGGCGCTCGAAGCGGGCATCGCGCAGGCGGGGTTCTCGCCGGAGGATGTGTCACTCGTCATCAATACGCACCTGCATTTCGATCATGCCGGCGGCAACACGTGGCGCAACGAAGCGGGTGAGGTGCATCCGACATTCCCGAATGCGCGCTACGTGGTGCAGCGCGGCGAGTACGAGTACGCGTTGCGGGCCAACGAGCGCACTACGGCCAGCTACTTCCCGCACAACTGGGACCCGGTCCTGGCGGCCGGACGGTTCGACCTCATTACCGGAGAGCAGGAATTGCGACCGGGCATCAGTGTCCGGCATACCCCGGGCCACACGCCGCACCATCAAAGCGTGATGCTGCGGTCGGGCGGGGAGACGCTGTGTTTCCTGGGGGACGTCATCCCCACGGCGCATCACCTCCCGCTGCCCTGGATCATGGGGTACGACGTCGAGCCACTGGTCACCCTGGAGTCCAAGCGGTCCCTGCTGGGGGAGGCGGTGGCCGGGGACTGGCTCCTGCTGTTCGAGCACGACGCTCATACGGGCTTCGGCCGGGCGGTCCGCGACGACAAGGGATATCGCCTGGCGGATTAGATTCCCTGGCTTCCGGGGGTTGACCCTGAGTCTAAGTCGTCTAGCTTTCACGGGTTAGCGCCAACAAAGCAGTCCCGACAACCGAGAAGCGGATGGGCAGCGACGCCCGTCTCACCCTTCGGCCCTCGATGTGGAATGTGCGCATTCCCCGAGGCGTGCTGTAGGAGTCCATCGAACCGACCATGACCGACGCGCAGTGCGCGAGCGGGCTCGTGGTTGTTGCGACGCGGATTCCTCACTGGGGTTCGCGTTTTTTGTTTCTCTTCACCGGAGTTCGGCTTATTCAGGATTCGACCAAGCGACCGCCACGGGTGAACCGGCAAATCCGGATCAGCCCCGTTCGCGTGATCGCCGCCGACGGAAGTCAGCTCGGCATCATGGAAGTCGACGTGGCGCTGGCCCAGGCATCCGAGCAGGGGCTGGATCTGGTCGAAGTGGCAGCGGCGGCGCGGCCGCCCGTCGTCCGCATCATGGACTTCGGGAAGTTCAAGTTCGAACAGGCCAAGCAGGCGCGTCTGGCGAAGAAGAAGCAGCACGTGATCCATCTCAAGGAAGTGAAGTACCGACCTGGGATCGACGATCACGACTTCGAGACCAAGACGCGCCATGCGCGACGGTTTCTCGAAGAGGGCAACAAGGTGAAGGTCACGCTGATGTTCCGCGGGCGGCAGATCGCGCACCCGGAACTGGGCAGGCAGGTCGTGGACCGAGTGGCACAGGAGCTGGCCGATCTGGCCAAGATCGAAAGCCCCTCGATGATGGAAGGGAAGTCGATGACGATGATCCTCGCGCCGAAGTGATCAGCGCGTGATCCATGAAGGCCTGCCCCGTGTCCGGGGCAGTTTACCGCAGCCGTGAGCGTACCATGCCGAAGATGAAGACCCACAGTGGCGCCAAGAAGCGCTTCTCCGTGACGGGATCGGGGAAGGTGCGGCGCCTGAAGGCGTACAAGAGCCACATCCTGACCAAGAAGGACCCGAAGCGGAAGCGGAATTTGCGCCGGCCGACCATCGTGACCACGAATGGTGAAGTGAAGCGCATCAAGCGTCTCATCCTGGCCTGAGGAGC
>CAZPON010000010.1:0-30741 GCA_964588045.1 uncultured Gemmatimonas sp. | reverse complement strand
GTCAACTGGATGACCGCCGGCCACGGCATCGTGCATTCGGAACGCAGCCCCGACCACGAGCGCAACCGCGCACGCGGGCTGCACGGCATCCAGACTTGGATCGCCCTGCCGCGGGTCCACGAACGCACTGAACCGGCATTCGTCCATCATCCGAAGGCGGCCTTGCCGGTGACCGTCGGGCTTCCTGGTGACGTGACGGTTGAGCTCACCGAGGCCGCCGTGATATTCCGCGCCAATGTTGCACGCGTCGAGATCACCGGACATCTGCGTCGGACGACGTTCCCCCAGGTTGCCGCGCTCATCTCCCTCAGCGGTGCCCTGGATGCGTTCGCCGTGGATTCCACGCGCACCCTGCGGGCGCGCATGACGATCGACGACGTGGCGGTCGATGCACCGAGCGGGCTTCCGGGCGCCCTGGGTCCAATTGCCCGCACGATGCTGCAGGGCGTCGTCGAGCGCGGGCTCCCGGAACTCGACCGCGACATCCGCCTGCCTGGCTTTGGCCCCGGCGTGATCTCGATTCCTGCCGTGAGTTCGCCGTTGACGGTAGGCGCGAACAGCGTGATCGCCTTCCAGAATCGTCTCTGGCTCAGCCTGCGCGTGGAGCACGGCGCGTTCACGCCCGTCGCGAGCACGCCCGTCGCGAGCACGGCGCCATGAAGCGACGGATCCTCATCGCGCTCGCCATCGTGCTGGCGATACCGCTGGCAGCGGCCGGCTGGTTCTTCGTGCAGTTTCGCCCCAAGGCGGCGCGCGAAGACCCAGCCGCGGTCGAGCGCGACATCGCGGCACTCATCGTCGAGCGCGACTCGCTGCGTGAGCGGGTGGCGGACATCGCCGAGCGCAGCGAGTTGTTGCAGGGGATGCCTCCCGGAGACGTGCTGATCGGCTTGCCGACGCCGTTCGTCAGTGCGCTCGTTCGTGATGTCGTGTCCGGGTGGTTCCACGACGTGGAACTGCGGCTGCAGGGCATTCGCGTGCGCAAGGCCGGTGAAGTCAAGGCGAACATGAGTGTGTTCGGGCGTCGCACGGTGGGTGCGTACGATCTCGACCTGACACTGGACGACGTGCGCGGCCGCCTGCAGCCCGGCACGCCGCAGCTCACGTTCGGCGGCGATATCGTCCGGATTCAGTTGCCGCTGCGCGTCGCGGGCGGCACCGGACAGGCGACGATCGCCTTCAAGTGGGATTCCAAGGGCATGGCGAGCCCCGTCTGCGGGGACCTTGCGGCGACGCGCAAGGTGCGTGGCACCGTGAAGCCGGCGAACTACGCCGTGCAGGGGCGCATCGTGTTGAGTGCGGTCAGCGGCGCGGTGATGGCCGATCCCGACTTCCCGGAGCTGGCCGTGCGGCTGTTCGTCGTGCCGTCGCCGGCGTCGGTCAAGGTGCTCGACGATTTGCTCGACTCGAAGGGCGGGGCGTGTGGTATCGCGATCGGCAAGGCCAAAGTCGGCGACCGTATCCTGCAACTCGTCGACAAGGGGTTCGTGGCGAAGATTCCCCAGAAGTTCTTCCGCCCGATTCGTTTGCCCATCGCCGTTGAAACCTCGGTGCCGATGCAGGGCAACCGCATGGCGCTCACGGTGACGCCGAGCGGCCTCGCCGTTACCCCCGCGGTTGTCTGGCTGGGTGCGAGGGTCCAGATGGCCCCGGCAGCGCCGACGGTGCCGCAATAGCGCGATCCTGGCGCGATGGCGATTTACGGGCGCGCACTTCGCGGTAGATTCGTGCGAAGGTGATTCTCGCATCTCTCCTGCCGCTTCCACGGGTCCCGCCATGACATCCCGTTCGCTCTGCCTCCTGCCGGTCCTCACGCTGCTGCCGGCCGTGCTTGCTGCACAGACCCCTGCCAGGACCGCCGCTGCGGTCGGAACCACGGCAAAGGCGCCGCGCATGGCGTACGTCGACAGCGCCTTCTTCCGCGGCCTGAACTACCGGTCTGCCGGTCACACGCGCGGTGGTCGCGTGACTGCCGTGACGGGCGTGCCGTCGCAGCCGCGCACGTTCTACATGGGCGTCGCCAGCGGCGGCGTGTTCCGCACCACCAACGGCGGTGAAAGCTGGGAGCCGATCACCGACGGCAAGGTGCCAGTCGGGTCCATCGGTTCGATCGCCGTTGCCGAATCGAATCCCGACATCATTTATGTCGGCACAGGTTCCGACGGCGTGCGCAGCAACGTGTCCACCGGCCGCGGCGTGTATCGCACGGCCGATGGCGGCAAGACGTGGCAGTTCGTCGGCCTCTACAACGTCGGCCAGATCGGCGGGCTGCGCATCCATCCAACCGATCCGAACATCGTCTGGGTGGCGGCGAATGGCGACATCTTCAAGCCCGGCACCGAGCGCGGAATCTTCAAGACCACCGACGGCGGCAGGAACTGGCGCAAGACGCTGTACATGAACGACAGCACCGGTGCGATGGACGTGGAACTGCAGCCCGGCAATCCCAACACGGTGTATGCGTGGATGAATCGCATCGAACGCAAGCCGTGGACGATCATCTCGGGCTCGCGCGCCGGCGGATTCTTCAAGAGCACCGATGGCGGCGAGACCTGGACGCCGGGTGGCGCGGGGCTTCCGTCGGAACTGATCGGCAAGGGCAACCTCGCAGTGACGGCGGCCAATCCGCAGCGCATCTACGCGCTCGTCGAAGCGCTGCCCGGCGGTGGCCTCTATCGGTCGGACAACGCGGGGGCCACCTGGGCGCTGGTGAACAGCACCCCGGGACTCGTACAGCGACCGTTCTACTACACGACGATCGGCGCCGATCCGACCAACGCCGACGTGGTGTACGCCGGCGCCGAAGGATTCTGGAAATCGGTTGACGGCGGCAAGACGCTCACCACGATGCGCACGCCGCACGTCGACAATCACGACATCTGGATCAACCCGAACAACGGGAACACGATGGTCCAGGCGAACGACGGCGGCGCCAACGTCTCGTTCGATGGCGGGCGCACCTGGTCGACGCAGGACAACCAGCCCACGGCCGAGTTCTACGGCGTATGGATCGACAACCGGTTCCCGTACAACCTGTACGCCGCGCAGCAGGACAACTCCACCTACCAGATGGCGGCGTTCGCCGATCCTTCCAACAGCATCGTGCGCACCGGACCGGGTTGCGAAACGGGACCGATCATCCCGCACCCCACGCAACTGAACATCATCTACGGGTCGTGCAAGGGTCAGTACCAGTACATGAACACGGAGAGCGGCCAGACCCGCAACTACTGGGTCGGCGGCCAGTCCCTGTACGGCAACGCCGGGCAGGACCTGATCTACCGTTTCCAGCGTGTGTCGCCGATGACAGTGTCCCCGCACAACCCGAACGTGCTGTACTACGGCTCGCAGCATGTGCATCGCACGGTCGACCGCGGCGTCACCTGGCAGAAGATCTCGCCCGACCTGACAGCGTTTCCCCCGTGCTGCCAGGGCGCCAGTGGCGAGCCCATCACGCGCGACGTGACGGGCGAGGAGTTCTTCAGCACGCTGTACGCGATCACCGAATCGTCGCTGGAGGCCGGCGTCATCTGGACCGGCGCCAACGACGGCCCGTTCCACGTGACGCGCGATAACGGCAAGACGTGGACGAACATCACGCCGAAGGGACTCGACTGGGGCGGTCGCGTGGCGTGGATCGAGGCGTCGCCGCATCGGCGCGGTTCGGCGTACTACGCCGTGTATCGCTACCTGCTGGGTGACTACGCGCCGTACATCTATCGCACCGACGACTACGGCAAGACGTGGACGAAACTGACCGACGGCACCAACGGCATTCCCGCCGACTGGCCGACGCGTGTGGTGCGCGAGGATCCCAGCCGCGAAGGACTGCTGTACGCCGGCACCGAGTTCGGCATGTTCGTGTCGTTCGACAACGGCGGGCACTGGCAGCCGTTCCAGCTCAACATGCCGAACGTACCCATCACCGACATCAAGGTGCACAAGAAGGACCTGGTGATCGCCACGCAAGGCCGCTCCATCTGGATCCTCGACAACCTGTCGGCGCTGCATCAGATCACGCCACAAACGTCCACGGCATCCGTGACGCTGTTCAGGCCACGCGATGGATACCGCACGGCCACGGCGGCCGCGCAGCTCGGCCCGCAGATCGAGTACTACCTGCCGTCGGTTCCGGCTGACACGGTGCGCATCGAGATCCTCGATGCTGCCGGTACGTCGGTGGCGAGCTACAGGAGCGGCGCACCGGTTCCGACCGGTGGTCGCGGTGGACGTGGCGGTGGTGGCGGCGGTGGTGATCCGGACGACTCGGACGCGGCGATGGCGCAGGGTCGCGGCGGTCGTGGCGGTGGTGGCGCACCGTCCAACGTCGTGACCAGGAACGCCGGCATGAATCGTTTCGTGTGGAGCGTGCAGACGGCTGCCGGCCTTGGCGCGCCGCCGGGCCGGTATCAGGCCAAGCTCACGGTGGGCGGCACCACGCAGAGCGTGCCGTTCACGGTGCTGATCGATCCGCGCCTCGCGGCGGAAGGCGTCACCGTTGCGGATCTCGAGGAGCAATTCGCGCACAACACGCGCATGCGTGCCCTCGTTGCCGACGCCAACGCCGCCGTGCAGCGCGCGCGGTCGGCAGAAACGCGACTGCAGGCTGCAAAGGGAGCCGCCGCGGACACATTGGCCAAGGTCAAGGCCGTTTCGGAAAAGCTCAACACGCAGCCGGTGCGCTATGGCAAGCCGGGGTTGCAGGCGCACATCACGTACCTGTCGGGCATGACGGCACGCGGTGACCAGAAGGTCGGCCGCGATGCGCTCGACCGGTACCAGGTGCTGCGCAAGGAGCTCGACGCGGTGATCGCGGAGCTGAACAGGGCACTGGGAGTGGGCAAGATTCAGTAGGGCAGGAAGGGGGGCTGCACACGGGAGACACGTCCCGTCGGAAGGACGTAGCGTGGGAACAGTGAGGCGCCGGACGGGTGTCATACCCGTCCGGCGTTTTCACTTCCCGTCTCACACGTCATGCATCGACCATCACCGTGGTGGACGTCGGTCTTTGTGCGATGGCACATTCGGCACGTCATCATGATCTGGGCTGGCGCGCGCGTGCTGCTGGTAGTTGCCTTCGCGCTCGGTAGTGCGTTTGCGCCACCGGGAATGGCGCAGGATTCGCCGATGGCCATGGCGACGAGCCCGATGGCGACGCTGGGCTCACTCGTCCTTGTCATGATCGTGGCGGAGATCGACCGCCGCCGGATCGGAGCACCGCTGATATTCGCCAACCTGGGTTATTCGGCGCGCTGGATTGCGCTCACGACCGCTGCGCTCACGCTTGGCGGCGAAGCGGTGCTGCAGGTGGCGGTGCGCGCACTCGGCGGTCCGCAGTGACCGTCGCGATTCCGCTCTCGGCGGACTGCGTCTCGAAGACGTATCGCGATCGCCAGGTGCTCAGTTCCGCGTCGCTGTGGGCACGACCCGGCATCGTCAGCGGCCTCCTTGGCCGCAACGGGGCGGGTAAGACCACACTGCTCCGGATCCTTGTCGGCATGCTGGCGCCAGACAACGGCGTGGTGCGTCTCGATGGCGTCGGTGAGTTGCGCGTGACCCTTCCGCAGCTTGCTCTACGGGGCGTGTTCTTCCTTCCGGCGCGCGACCTGCTGTTGCCATCCCTCAGCGTGATCCGGCAGATGCGTGCCGCCCGCGACCGGTTTGGCGGCACTGGTGATCTCGAGGCGCTCGCGTCGGTGCTGGGAATCGCCGATCGCGTGAACCAGAAGCCGTCAACGCTGTCCGGTGGTGAGCGACGTCGTGCCGAGCTGGCGGTGGCGCTGGCGCGTGAGCCGAGTGTGCTGGTGGCTGACGAGCCGTTGCGCGGCATTACGCCGCTCGATGCCGACGTGCTGATGGGGGCAATGCGTGCATTCGCGCAGCGCGGGGGAGCGGTCGTGGTCACCGGTCACGAACTGCCCCTGCTGCTGCCGCACCTCGATCGCGTCACCTGGTGTCACGCCGGCAAGACGCGCGAGTTCTCGTCAGTCGAGGAGGCCATGCAGGACTTCGCGTTCCGGCGGGACTTCCTGCCGTAACGAAACAGCCGTGTATGCTGGTCGCATCGTTCACGGGTTCATGGACAAGCGCCTTGGACCCGTGAGCGCCGCCAGGATCGCCTGCACCACGGCATCGGCCCGCTCTTCGTGCAGCATGGTGCCTGTGCGCGCGACGGTATCGACGCGAAACGTGGTGAGTGCCTGCCCCATCACGGCGACCTGCGCATCGGTCGTCATGTTCGGCGACGGCTTGTCGCCCACGAGGAGCAGGACTCGTGCGGTCACCTGTGGCAACCGGCTGGCAATCGGCACCGGCTCGACGGCTTCACTCATGGCAGCCAGCGTGCGCAATGCGCCGCGCAGGTCACGTTCGAATGGTTCCAGATAGACCTTCATGACCTCCTTGGTGCACCAGGCGTCACTGACGCTCTGCTCCCGCACGCCAGCCATGAACTTCCGGCGGCCGAGGGCGCGTCCGAGCGCGTTGTCCAGCAGGGGGGCGAGCTTGAGCGCCATACCCATCGCGCGTGTGCGCTGAAGGTCCACGGGTCCGCCGGCCAGCGAGATGACGCCGGTAACACGAGCCGGATCGTCCGCCGCGAAGTGCAGCGCGATGGTTGCGCTCGTGCCGGGCGCCACCAGCAGGACGTTGTGCACGCCGAGCGTATCGAGCACGGCCGCGACGCGCTGCGCCTGTTTCGTGAGCGAATAGTCGGCGACCCGCGGCCGTGACGATCGTCCCATACCGAGCGGATCGATCACCACGGTCGCGATGCCGTGTGCGCCAAGGGCGGCGGTAACGTGGCGCATTGAGAACGCCGAGCCGAGGGGGCCCGACAGCAATACCACGGTGGGCCAGGCGTCGGCGACGGCCTGCGCGTTCGTCGACGGCGCACTCGCGCTCACGGACAGCGACTCGGCGTCGGCGACGTGGATCCGTCGCGGAACGCCGGCTGTTTCGCTGCGCGGTGTGGTTCCCGATATACCGGTGAGTGCCGCCAGCGACAGAAGTCGCAGTACAGGCCACATCCTGAACAGTAGTACCGTGCGCAGGCCGGCGTGCGGCAACCGCCGCAGCTTGGGGCTATTCCATCGGCTCGGGACCGGGCGATCGCGATACCACCACCGGCAGCGTCCCGGGCGTCCGGATCGCGAAACCGCCAACCCACTCCACGGGCGCGGCGGCCTCGCGCCGGATCGAGGACGTTCCGCGCAACAGTGCGCTGGTCGCGACATCGAGCGCCATGCGCACCATCGACGCGCCAGCACAGGCGTGAACGCCCGCGCCGAATGCCAGATGCCCGGCGCCCTCGCGCGCGCCGTCGATACGCGTCGGTTCACCGAAGCGTTCCGGATCGTGATTCGCCGAGCGCAGCATCAGGGCGACGCGATCACCTGCGTGCAGGTGCGTGTCGCCGACGTCCGTGTCCGCCAGGACGTCGCGGAACACGGCACGCGCCGGTCCACCGGTGCGCAACAACTCCCCCAGGACCGCCGGCGGCAGTTGCAGTCCAGCGCGCGCGTGGGCCCGCAGCGTCGCCTGCAACGCATCGTCCGCAAGCAGCATCGTCCACGCGTCGGCCAGCAGGGCCGGCAGCGTTTGCGAGAGGGCAACGAACGCCTGCACTGCCGCCGACGCATCGCCCAGCGTGCTCGACGATGCGAGATGCTGCGCCAGTTCGAGCGCGGCGTTGCGCCCATCGGTGTGTGCGCCGTCGGTGGCTGTTGCGGCGGCCACGAACAGGTCGCGCGCCAGGCCTGCGCAGGCGAGCGCTGTCGCGTGCGGCACGCCGGTTGCCAGACGCGCGAGTTCGAGCGACCACGGCTCGGCGAAGGCGCGCATCAGGTCCACGCGTTCGCCGACCGGCAACGCTGCAACACGACGCATCGCCTCCGCGTCGATCCCGGCACGCCACGCCGCCATTCGCTCCGGCGTCCAGGCGCGCGCCAGCGACGTCCGAACAGTGCCGTGGGCCGGATCGTGCTGCGCTCCGGTTCCGGGCATTACCATCACAGGATCGCGCAATGCGCCCGACACGTCGGCATGGCGACTGATGACCCATGCGTCGAGCGTCGCATCGAAATACGGCTCGCGCGGGACGTCGTGATCGCGTTCGTGCACGTTACGGTTTCCGCAGGGGCACGTAGTCGCGGGTCACCAGATCCCAGTACGTGGCGACGTGGGCGACGCTCGTGTCGCGCACGAAGCGGTCGAGGCGCTGCAGCAGCTGCGTGGACGCATACTCCGGCGTCGACTCGGGATGCATCCCACCGCGCCCGAAGTAGCTGCGAATGATCACCGCGTTCGTGTCGCGCGGCATCGCACGCACGCCTGCCACGTAAACGGGGAAGCGCCCGTCTCGAATGAGGTAGTCCTCCACGTTCGAAGCGTACAGCGCCGTCACCGGCTTGCCGATCTCCTTCAGGTAGCGGGCAATACCGGGCAACGTGCGGCTTCCCGCGAGATCACCGGTGACGGGAACGATGAGGTTCCGCCGATGCATCGCCTTGATGTACTGGAAGTCGGACTCGCTGGCGAGATAGCTGCGCTGGTGCCCCTCGCTGTCGTGCTCCAGGATGAGCTCGCGCAGCGTGGGATAGTACCACTGCGGTGCCCGGCCCGCGCTGGTGAAGCGCAACGAGAGTCCATCGGCAATGAACGCCTCGTGGAATCGCGACATGGTCGCGATGTCGTCCGGCGTGAGCGGGATGTCACTGCGCGTCACTTCCTCGCGCACACGCTGCCGCGCGTCGTCCATGCTGGCCGGCGTCGCGGCGGTCGAGTCGATGTGCGCCACGATGGCGGCGATCGGCCGGTCGGCCCAGGCGGCGATATCGGCCGGCACCGGACGCCCGGTCCACAGCGCGAGGTACTCGGCGCGGTTCGACGCCCGTGCAAAGAGCGCCTTGGCCAGCAGGTGCTGCAGCATGTTGTCGCGACGGATGTCCACGACGATCGCAATGCGCGGGCGGATGCGCGCGATGTAGGTGTAGTTCTGGTCGGGACCCACGCCGATGTACGCGCCACCCGTCACGCCCAGTCGTTCCATGGCGACCAGCACCTGCTGATAGCCGCGCTCGTTGGAGATGAGGTTGTCCGTGTCGAAGTATCCGCCAGAGTCGGACAGGCGGCGCACGAGGCCGCCGAGGTCGGCGATGCTGTCAGGCGCCGTGCGGGCAACCGTGTTGGCCTGCCCGCACGCGGGGAGGGCGGAGGCCAGCGATAGCGTGATGGCGGCCGTGAGGCCGCGAAGCGCGCGCAGGGACATTCGAGGTCGGGTGGATTGCAAGGGCGCGACGGCCGAGCCGACCGCGCGGCCGTCGCGTCGCGT
The DNA here is from genome assembly GCA_964588045.1 of uncultured Gemmatimonas sp. Lineage (GTDB taxonomy): Bacteria > Gemmatimonadota > Gemmatimonadetes > Gemmatimonadales > Gemmatimonadaceae > Gemmatimonas. Next base: position 21,410 of record CAZPON010000010.1, on the reverse strand, counting down.
TGAAAAGGACCGTATGTTCTCGCAGTTCGCTACCCCAACGAGGATTCCGATGCTCCGCCGACTGACCTCCGCATTCGCCATCGTGACCGCGCTTGTCGCGGCCACCGCGCTCCCGGCGCAGAAGGTGCCGACGATCGAGCCGTTCATGTCACCTGCGTCACCGCTGACGCTCGTCTCGGCGCGCAAGGCCGACCGCATTGCGTGGATGGTCTACGACCGCGGCTTGCGCAACGTGTACACCGCGGCGGCGCCGGACTTCAAGCCCGTGCGGTTGACGAACTTCCTCGACGACGACGGCAACGATCTCACCGACGTCGAGATTTCCGATGACGGTTCGATCATCACGTTCGTTCGCGGTTCGGCGCCCAACCGCTTCGGCTGGGTGGCGAATCCGTCGCACAGCCCCGATGGCGCCGAGCGGGCGATCTGGGCGGTGCGCTCCACCGGCGGCGCGGCGTGGCGCGTGGCCGTCGGTGCGGCTCCGGCGCTGTCGCCCGATGGGCGCTCGGTGCTGTTCGCACGCGACGGACAGATCTATCGCGCGCGTGTGGTGCGCACCGGCGTCGTGACATCCATGGATACCGGCGGCATCCCGTTCATTCGCGAGTGGGGACGCAATGGCTCGCCCAGATGGTCGCCCGATGGCCGCAAGATCGCGTACGTGTCGGAGCGGGAGAATCATTCGTTCGTTGCGGTCTATGACGTGGCCACTCGCAAGATCGTGTATGTCTCGCCGAGTGTGGATTGCGACGCGGGGCCGACCTGGTCGCCCGACAGCAAGCGCATCGCGTTCCATCGCCGGCCGGGCACACCGTTCGGATTGCAGGTGCAGACGGGGCAGGGCGGCATCGGGAATCCGGCGGGAGCGGCAGTCAATCCGAACGCGCCGCGACCGGCCGGGAATCCTGCCGGCGGATGCGCAGCCGGATTCGGCGGTCGTGGGGGCGGGGGCGGGGGTCGCGGAGGACCGGCTGCAGACAGCTCACGCTTCAACATGCGTCGTTCACCGGGCTTCTATTCGTCGACGTTCGCGGGTGGTCACACGCTGCAGCTCATGGTGGCCGATGCGACGACGGGCGAAGCAAAGGAGTTCTGGCGCAACGCGCCGCGTGACAGTGTGTTCACGACTGCGAACAACATGGTGTGGGCCGGCGAGCAGGTGATCTTTCCTGTCACCGTGCCGCGCGACGAGTGGGATCGCTGGTATGCGGTGAGCCTCAATGGCGGCACGCCGGTGCGCCTCACTACCACCGACGGATTGATCGAGAACGCCACGTCACTGGCCTTGTCCCGTGACGGCGGCACGACGCTCTTCTACTGCACGAACGCGGGGGATATCGAGCGCCGGCACATCTGGGCCGTGCCGACGAGCGGCGGCACACCCACGCGCATCTCGACCGGCAACGGCATCGAGACGTATCCGCAGCCGCTGGCATCGGGCAAACAGATCGCGGTGATCTACATGGACGCGAAGACGCCGGCGTCCATTGCGCTCGTGCCGACGAGTGGCGGCGCGCCCAGGGTGATCTTCCCGACGCTGGGCAAGGATTTCCCGACGACAGCGCATGTCGTACCGGAAGTGGTGCACACCAAGGCCGCCGACGGGCTCGAGATCAGCAATACGCTGTTCCTGCCGCAGGACTACAAGGCGGGCGAGAAGCGGCCGGCCATCATCTTCGTGCACGGCGGTCCGGCGCGCCAGATGCTCCCCGGTTATCACTACATGCAGTTCTACCACTGGTCGTATGCCGTGAACCAGTGGCTGGCGAGCCAGGGGTATGTCGTGCTGTCGATCAACTATCGCAGCGGTGTTGGTTATGGGCGCAGCTTCCGGAACGCGCCGAACACCCAGGCCAACGGCAACTCGGAATACCAGGACGTCGTGGCCGGTGCGAAGTACCTGCAAGGGCGTGCCGATGTCGATCCGGCGCGCGTGGGTATCTGGGGGCTGTCGTACGGCGGGCTGCTCACGTCGCAGGCGCTGGCGCGCAACTCGGACATCTTCGTTGCAGGTGCCGACCTTGCGGGCGTGCACCTGTATGGCAACGTGATTGATTCCACCAACCTGGCGTTCAAGTCATCGGCCGTCGGTGCCATCGACGGCTGGAAGTCGCCGGTGTTCCTGGTGCACGGCGACGACGACCGCAACGTGGACTTTGCGCAGACGGTCGGCCTGGTGCAGTTGTTGCGCGCGCGTGGCGTGTATCACGAGCTGATCGTGGTGCCGGACGACTTGCACGAGTCGATGCTGCACAGGAACTGGATCGACACGTTCGACCGGATGGGCGTGTTCCTGCGCCGCTTCGTGTGGGAGAAGCAGAAGGCGCCGGCGCCGAACTGACGCCGGCGGGCCAGGGTGAAGCATGAAGCATCGTAAGCGCGCGATTGCGGCGATACTCGTCCTGACGGTTGTCGCCGGATGCGCATACCTCCTGCGTGATCCGCTGCCGCGTTTTCACGCGCGTCACTCGGCGATTGCGTCGGCGACCGTCGGCGTCACGGCGCGCGAAGGTGCCTATGAGCTGACGCCAGGCCGCGTCATCGCGACGAGCGGCCTGGCCGTGGACTTCGTCGTGCGACGCGCGATCGCCGACAGCGGGAAGCGCCTGCCCCTCGTTGTGATCCTCGGCGGGCCGTACAAGGGGCACGAAGCCGCGCGCAAGATCAACGAGTCGCCCGGCATCATGGTGGTTGCGCTGTCGTACCCGTTCACCGGGAACCCGCGCCCGGATGCAGCGACGTTTCTTCGCGAGATCCCGAAGATTCGGGAGGGCTTTCTCGATACGCCGCCGGCGGTCATGCTCGTGCTCGACCACCTCTTGGTACGACCCGACGTGGACACCACGCGCGTCGAGGCCATCGGCGTCAGCCTCGGCGCGCCGTTCATGTGCATCGCGGGGGCACTCGATGCGCGCATCACACGCGTCTGGGCCATCCACGGCTCCGGCGGATCGTACGCACCGCTCGAGGCGGCGATGCGCAAGTCCATTCCGTTCGCGCCAGTTCGCGCCGTGGCCGCGACCATCTCGAACGTGATCATCGCCGGCCCGCAACTCGATCCCACGCGCTGGGTCGGCCGTATTTCGCCTCGGGCGTTCGTCATGGTGAACGCCGAAGAGGAGGAGCGACTGCCGCCTGAATCGGTCGAGGCCTTGTTTGGCGCGGCGGGCCACCCGAAGGAACAGGTGTGGATGAGCGGCGGCCATGTGCATGGGGACAGCGCGACCATCAACCGTATCGTGGAGATCGTGGCCCCGCGGATTCGGGGCCCGTTTGGGTCATGCCAAGGGCAAGCGGAATGCGGCGGTGTGCCGTAAACTCCCGTGACCCCTTCTGACTCCACGATCCCTGCTCCGTGACCGAACGCCTCGCCCACGAACCACAATCTGCACCGTTGTTCCCCGGTGGCGAGTACGCGGTCGACAGCGTGCTCGGCTCCGGCGGCATGGCGGTCGTCTATCGCGCCCGGGACCTGCGGCATCCGCGCAAGGTGGCCATCAAGGTGCTGCGATCGGACGTGGCGCATGCGGTGGGGAGTGAGCGCTTCCTGCGCGAGATCGCCGTCACGTCGGCGTTCACGCACCCGCACATCCTGCCGCTGCTCGATTCCGGTGTGACCAGCGATGCCCAGGGGCGGAAGGTCCCGTACTATGTGATGCCACTGATCGAGGGGGACTCCCTCGAAAGTCGCATCGCGAAGGAGAATCGCCTGTCGCTGCAGGACTCCATCCGTCTTGCCTGCGAGATGCTCGAAGCGCTGCGCTACGCGCACGAGCAGGGCGTGATCCACCGCGACATCAAGCCGGCCAACGTGCTGCTGTCCGGCGGACACGCCGTCGTGGCGGACTTCGGTGTCGCGCGACCGGTGGCCAGCGTGCGATCGCAAGGCTCGCGCGGAAAGAGTCTCACCGAAGCGGGGCTCATTGTCGGCACGCTCGAGTACATGAGCCCCGAACAGGCGCTCGGCGATGAAGTGGTCGATGCGCGTTGCGACATCTACGCCGTCGGGTGTGTGCTGTACGAAATGATCGTCGGCGTGCCGCCGTTCGACGCGGCCACGCCCAGCTCCATCGTGACACGGAAGCTCAGCGGCGAGTTCGTGCCGGCCACATCGATGCGCAACGGTGTGCCGGCGGCGCTCGACGACGTGCTGGCCACTGCGCTCAGCGCCGAACCGTCGGACCGGTTTGCAACCGCGGCGGAGTTCCTGCAGGCGCTGACGAACCTGGATGTGCGCACGAGTGCGTCACAGCAGGCCATCCGGCGAATCGGGCGGCGTCGCTGGCGGCCGGCACTGGTGATGGGGTTGGTGCCGCTGGTCGCGATCGCACTGGCTGCCGTCGTGCTGCGGTGGGGGAAGCCGGCACTGGCCGGCGCGAACACGGTTGGGAGAACGGATGCGCTGGCCTCGGACAAGGCGCGCGTGGCCGTGCTGCCGATCGGCACGATCGTCCCCGACAGTGCACTGGACCTCGTGGCCAATGCCCTGACCAGCGATCTCATCGACGAGTTGGCGCGCTTTCCGGCGCTCACCGTGATCTCCAAGAACGGCGTCCTGTCCTTTCGTGGCGCGGCGGCGCGCGCGGACAGCATTGCGCGTATCCTCGACGTGGGCAGCATCGTCACCGGCGACATGCGCGGCTCCGGCGACAGCGTGCAGGTGACGGTACGCCTCGTCGACGGCGCCACGCGTGCGCAATTGTCGAGCGTCACCGCGTCGGGCGCCTGGCGCGATGTGCTCGCCGTGCGCTCGAGCATCATCGACTCGGTGGCGAGTTTCCTGCGCCAGCGGATCGGCGTGGAGATCAGTGCGGTGGAGGAACGCAGTGCAAGCAACGCCGAGGCATGGGCACTCCTCGCGCGCGTGAAGGTCATGAGTGACGACGAACTCGTGCGGGCCGGCGCACTGCCGCGCAGCCAGCGGGCCGCGAAGTTCGCCGCTGCCGATTCGGTGATCGCCCGCGCGATCGCCCTCGACCCGAAATGGGACGCACCGCTCGTGCTGCGGGCGGCGATCCTGCTGCTGCACGCCACGCTCGAGGAACAGGCGTCGGACCAGGACGCTCCGGCGTTGCCTGGCGTGTCGGCAGATGACTTGCGGCGCGCGGCCGTGTCGACGGTCGACAGCGTGTTGTTGCGATCGCCCGACAACGCCAGTGCACTGGCCATGCGCGGGCGGGCCCGGCTGGCCCTGTGGCGCACGTCGTCGGTTCCAACGGAAGCACTGCGCGCTGCGGCCGAGTCGGATTTGCGCGCGGCCGTGTCACGACGACGGGACATGGCCGCCGCCTGGAACGACCTGAGTCAGTTGCTGCACCTGACGGGCAGCTTCGCCGAAGCGCGAAGTGCCGCGGAGGAAGCACTGCGCGCGGATGCCTTCCTCAAGAATGCTCCCGCTGTTTTCTCGCGCGTGTTTTTCAGCGCACTGGCCGTCGGGCGCACGAGCGAAGCGCGCGACTGGTGCCAGCGCGGCCGCAGCCGGTATCCGGGCGACCCGTATTTCTGGGGCTGCGAGTTGACGATCCTGGGGTGGACCGGCCATGCGCGCGCGGATGTCGGCAAGGCGTGGGACGTGCTCGCGGTGAGTGAGGCGCGCGACAGCGCCAACGTGCTGGCGTCAGGGTGGGGAACGCGTCGCCTGCTGGTCGCCGCCGTGGCCGCGCGCGCCGGCATGGGCGACAGCGCCGTGGCGATTGTGCAGCGTGTGCGCGCAACGCATCCGGGCGGCGCGGCCGACCTGCTGGACTACGGCGAGGCGCACGTGCACGCCCTGCTGCGGCATCCCGATCTCGCCATTCCGTTGCTCGAGAACTACCTGCGGACCAATCCGGCACTGCGTGGACAGGTCCGCCATTCCCCGTGGTTCGCCAACATCAGTCGCGATCCGCGCTTCGTGGCGATGACCGCGCCCCTGTAGCCTACGACGGCTTCGGCGACTTGAACGTCTCGTAGAGCCGTTGCATGCGCACGAGTTCGGCCTTGTTCAGGAAGTACGCACCCACGACATCGGCTGGTTGCGTGGAGTAGTTGTACAGCAGGATCGACGGCGGCTGCTTGTCGAGCAGGAACTTGATCGACTGGATGATCTCGCCGGCGCGCCGCGGGATGTTCGGTTCGTCCGGGAGCGTGGATTTTCCGAGCGCCTCGATGATGCCCACCAGCAGCTTGATCTTGTTCGGGCCCCACGTTCCGTCCGGTGAAGCGGCCTTCACGAAGTCTGCCGCCTGCTGGAGCATCGCCGGGTCGATCAACGATCGCATCTGCGTGCCGGATGGACCGGGCACCGTCTCGCAAATGACTTCTCCGTCGGCCGTCACGCGACAGACTACTGGCCCTTCGTCTTCCGTGCTCATTGGATCTCCCTGCGTGTGGGGTGCAGTGCCTGGACTGCCAATGTCGGTCGCGGCGCTCAAGTAATGCGAAGCCGACGCTATTCGCGCACAACGCGCGCACGAAGCATGCGCGCGGACGGCGTGTCGGGCAAGTTCGGCCAGCGCCCGGCCCGTCGAGCCCGTAGAATTCGTGAACCACATCGAACGTCCCGCCCCGAGCCCCCGACAAACCATGACTGTACCCGGACCCCTGCGGCATCTTCGCGCCCTTCTCCCCCTGCTGCTGCTTTCCGCGCCGGCGCTTGCCCAGGGCACGCAAGGCCGCTCCGCAAGGAGCGACGCGGCGCCAGCGACGCTTGCTGCCGACGCCTTCAAGGGACTGCAGGTTCGGTCGCTTGGCCCCGGCCTTGTGACCGGGCGCCTCGCCGACATCAAGATCGACCCCAACAACCCCAGCATCTGGTACATCGCCACGGCCTTCGGCGGGCTGTGGAAGACCACCAACCGCGGCGCGTCGTTCACACCGCTGTTCGACGAGCAGGGCGCGCACAACCTGTGCTGCGTGGAGATCGATCCGAAGAACTCCAATGTGATCTGGGTGGGCACGGGCGAGAACCACAGCCAGCGCAGCGCGCACTTCGGTGATGGTGTGTACAAGTCGGTCGACGCGGGGAAGACCTGGAAGCGCGTGGGCCTCGCGCAGTCCGAGCACATCGGCAAGATGCTCATCGATCCGCGGAACTCCGACGTCGTGTACGTGGCGTCGCAGGGGCCGCTGTTCTCGGCGGGTGGCGAACGGGGCCTGTACAAGACCACCGACGGTGGTGCGACGTGGACCCGCAGCCTGTTCATCAGCGACAACACCGGCATCACCGACATCGTGTTCGATCCGAAGAACGCCGACGTGATCTACGCGGCGGCGTATCCGCGCCGTCGGCACGTTGGACAAGCGATTGGCGGCAGTCCGGAGGGCGGGCTTCACAAGTCCACCGATGCGGGCAAGACGTGGACCAGGCTGGCCAACGGATTGCCGACCGGCGACGTGGGCCGCGCGGGGCTGGCGATCGACGGACGCACATCGCCGACGCAGATCACGGCGTTCTTCGAGGCGAGTGCCGGCCAGACCGGCTTGTACAAGTCCACCGATGACGGCGCAACCTGGACGCGCTTCGGCCGAAACGCACAGGTGGCGGGCGGGCGTGGTGGTGGCGGCGGTGGCGGCCGCGGTGGCGCTGCCGCACCGCCCGTGACGGCGGCCGACAGTGCGCGTGTTGCGGCAGCGCGCGAGAACTGGTTCACGAACGGCGCCGGCCAGTACTACAGCGAATTGTTTCTCGACCCGCATCGCCCGGGTCACATGTACGAAGTCGGCACCAACCTGTCACGCAGCACCGATGGCGGCGAGACGTGGTCCAACACCAACTGGGAAAGCAAGGGCGTGCACGTCGATCATCACGCCATGGCCTTCGATCCGCTGGACAAGAACCACATCCTGCTGGGCAACGACGGCGGACTGTACGAAACCTACGATTTCGGCGAGACGTGGAAGTTCCACGCCACGCTCCCGGTCACCCAGTACTATCGCGTGGGTGTGAACAACGCGAAGCCGTTCTACTTCGTGTGTGGCGGCACGCAGGACAACTTCTCGCAGTGCGGACCGTCGCGCACCACGAATACCTGGGGCATCCGCAACAGCGACTGGTTCAACATCGTCGGCGGCGACGGATTCCAGGCGCGCGGCCACATGGAGGACCAGAACATCTTCTTCGGCGAGTCGCAGAACGGCGGGCTGTCGCGCTACGACATGCGCACGGGACGGGGCCAGGGTATCCGGCCCACGACGGCCTCCGCGGGTGGTGATGACGCCGGTGCAGCTGCGCCGGACACGGCCGCTGCAGCGGCTGCGGCGGCGGGTCGTGCAGGTGGCGGTGGTGCTCCCGGTGCGCCGGCTGGTGCACCACGCGACACCGCAGCACGGGTGCGCGATCGCACCAACTGGGATGCGCCGTTCATCCTGAGCCCGCACAAGGCCGATCGGATCTACTTCGCCAGCCAGTTCGTGTATCGCAGCGACGACCGCGGCGACAACTGGACCAGAATCAGCCCCGACCTGTCGCGGAACCTCAACCGCGATACGCTGCCCATCATGGGGAAGGTGTGGCCGCGTGGTTCCGTCGCGCTCAATGCGTCGACGACCGAGTTGAGCAATGTGGTGACCATCGACGAGTCGCCGGTGATGGAGGGACTGCTCTGGGTCGGCACTGACGACGGGTTGGTGCAGGTCTCGGAGGACGGCGGCAGGAACTGGCGTCGCATGGACACGTTCCCCGGCGTGCCGAAGTGGACGTACGTGACGGATGTCTTCGCCTCGCCGCGTGACGCGAACACGGTGTTCGTGACGCTCAACAACTGGCAGCGCGGTGATTACGCGCCGTACGTCGTGAAGAGCACCGATCGCGGACGCACGTGGGTGAACATCACGGCCAACCTGCCGGCGAAGAACAATGCCTGGACGATTGCCCAGGACCATGTGAACGGCGACCTCCTGTTCGTGGGCACGGAGTTCGGGTTGTTCACCACGGTCGACGGCGGCAAGCAGTGGGTGCAGATCAGGAGCGGCATGCCGGTCACGCAGGTGCGCGACCTCACGCTGCAGAAGCGTGAAAGCGACGTGGTGATGGGGACGTTCGGGCGCGGATTCTACGTGCTCGACGACTACTCGGCGTTGCGCGAGATCACGGCCGCAACGCTGAGTGAACCGGCGCGGCTGTTTCCCCTGCGGCACGCGTATTCGTTCGTTCCCGGCGGTGTGGCGCCGGCCGGTGCGGCCGGCGTGCTGGCCATCAGCGGCAACTTCAGCACGCCCAATCCGCCCGTGGGTGCGTGGATCACCTACAACGTGAAGGATTCGCTGCCCGCCGACACGAAGCTGGTGCTCACGATCAGCGACAACGCCGGCAAGCAGGTGCGTCGCTGCGAGCTCGATCGGAGCCCGGGGCTGCGCCGGCTGGTGTGGAACCTGAACAGCGATCCCGTGCCACCGGACAGTGCGACCATTCGGCGACTGCAGGCCCAGTTCGCCGCACAGCAGCCGGCCGCTGCGGCCGCGCCGGCCGATACGGCCGCGCGCCCGGCCGCGAACACGCTGCAATCATGCGCGGTGAGCACGACCGCTGGCGGTTTCGGTGGTGGCGGCGGCGGGGGCTTCGGTGGCGGTGGTGCTGCCGCACTGGCTGCCGCACTGCGCGGTCAGCCGCAGCGTGTACCGAACGGACTGTACAAGGCGAGCATCGGCAGGATGGAGGGGACGACGGTCACGCCGATCGGTCCCAGCCAGAGCTTCAGCGTCATGGCGTTGCTGCAGCCATGACGCTGAAGGTCCTGTCGCACGGCGCGTCCGCGGCTGTAGCGGACGCGCCGTGCGACAGGACCTTGCCGCAGTTCTCCGGCCAGTTCGCCGGCCACGTGCCCGGCGAACGATCCCGCTTGATGAACTCGGGGTCTTCCGACGCGAGGTACACCAGCAACGCGGCGAGCGTCGCGTTGTGCTTCACGTCATCGAAGACGACCTTGTCGTACGTGTCGCGGTTGGTGTGCCACGTGTACGTGCCGTAGTTCCAGCTCACCGCGCCCATGCCGAACGACGGCGTACCGAAGCACGCGAACACCGCACCGTCGGTACCGCCCGGATTGCCCGTCGGCACGTCGTTGAAGCTCCACGACACCACGTTCGCACTCATGCTGTCGGTGAAGAAGCCGGGCAGCTTGCTGTACCACTGCTTGAGGTGACGGCCGATGTCGGTGAGGCCCGACGACGACAGCGACTGCACGCGTCCGGTGCCGTTGTCCTGGTTGAACAGCGCCTGCAGCCCCTTCATGACCTCGGGATGGTCTTCCGTGAACGCGGTCGAGCCGTTGAGGCCCTGCTCCTCGCTCGACCAGTGTCCCACCATGATCGTGCGCTTGGGCGCGGGATACGCCTGCTTGAGAATGCGCATCGCTTCCATCGCCATCAGCGTGCCGGTGCCGTTGTCCGTCGCGCCCGACGAGCCATCCCACGAATCGAAGTGCGCCGACAACATCACGTACTCGTCGGGCTTCTCCGTGCCCTTGATGACGCCGATCGTGTTGAACGCCGGCTGTTCGCCGAGCAGCGACGCATCGAGGTCGAGGCGCACCATCGGCTTCTGGTTGTTCTCGGCCAGGCGATACACCAGCCCGTAGTCTTCGCAGGTGAGCGTTACGGCCGGTGCAATCGTGTTGTACGTCTCGAACACTTCGATCACGCCCCAGCCACCGGCACCGCCGGGCGCTGCGCCGAAACCACCGCGTCCGCCGCCCGCTGCGGCAAGGCTCGCCGCCGGTCCACCACCACGGTCCGACGCGCCACCCGGGGCCGCACCACCGCGTCCGCCGCCGCCGCGTCCACCACCTCCACCGCCCGCCGCCGCGAACGGGTTGCCGAAGCCGCTCAGCTTGTTGCGCGAGGTGAGCATGCCGGCCACACCGGCCTTCTCAAGACGCACGCCGAGCGTGCCGGTACCCAGCGCCAGCGAATACCCGGTGCCGCGATAGAGCTTGGTGCTGTCGGGGCGACCGTTCGGTCCTGTCATCACGGCCCACTCGGCGTTGTTCAGCGCGATGAGTGAGTCCATGCGCGCCCGCGACTCAGCCGTGGCCCAGCGGTTCCAGTCTTCCGACGGACGGCAGGTGGGATACGCTGGTGACAGCAGCACGACCTTGCCTTTCGCTTTCGGCAGCCATGCCACGAACTCGGTGCTGTCCCTGAATTTCGGCAGGATGATTGCTTCGGCGTTCACGGCCTTGCCCTTCGTACCGGGGCTCCAGGCCAGCATCGTGCCCTCGAGCGAGCGTGTGCGCGGTGCCACGAGGTCGATGTGCGACACGCCGCGCCGCCAGCCGCGCCAGGTCCCGTACTGCTCGCGCCGGGCTTCGATGCCCCACGCCTTGTACTGGTTGATGACCCAGTCGCTCGCCGACTTCATGCCCGGGCTGCCGGTGAGTCGCGGCCCGATGGAGTCGAGGAGCACCTGGCCAAGCTGCTCCACGCGGGAACTGTCCATGCCGATGCGCCAGATGCGCTGGATGGCGGGGTCGTCGGTGGGGAAGGTTGTGGCGCGCTGGGCGGAGGCCGGCGCCGCGATCAGGGCGGCGAGACTGGCAGCCGCCAAAATGCGTGGGAAGGGCATTTTCTTGAGACTGAAGACGGGAGACTGAAGGCGGGAGACGGGAGACTGAAGACGGGAGACGGGAGACGGGAGACGGGAGACTCAAGACGGGAGACGAGCCGGATCCCTTGATCATGCAGGGTGCAGAGGGAAAACGCGATGGGTAGCCGAGTGTTGGTGTGAATTTCCACACCGTCGCGCGTGGTTGGGCACGGCGAACGTGGCTACGTTCCACTCATGCGCACCATTCGCTTCGACAACCGCTTCGTGCGCGAGCTGCCGGGTGACCCCGAGACGTCCCTGCGTCGGCGCCAAGTCTTGCGCGCCATGTGGAGTGGAGTCGAGCCGACGCCCGTCGCGGCTCCCGCCCTGGTCGCTCATTCGGTCGAAGTGGCCGAGGCCATCGGGTTCACGCGGGAGGATACCGCGGCGCCGTGGTTCGCCGACGTGTTCGGCGGAAACGCGCTCATGCCGGGCATGGAGCCGTACGCGGCGTGCTACGGTGGCCATCAGTTCGGCAACTGGGCCGGGCAACTCGGCGACGGACGCGCGATCACGCTGGGTGAAGTGATCGGCGCGGATGGCGCACGTCACGAGCTGCAGCTCAAGGGCGCCGGACCTACGCCGTACTCGCGCACCGCCGATGGCCGCGCCGTGCTGCGCTCGTCGATTCGCGAGTTTCTGTGCAGCGAAGCCATGCACCACCTGGGTGTGCCGACCACGCGGGCGCTGTCGCTGGTCACGACAGGCGACACGGTGGTGCGCGACATGTTTTACAACGGCGATCCGCGCGACGAACCGGGCGCCATCGTCTGTCGCGTGGCGCCGTCGTTCATCCGGTTCGGCCACTTCGAGATCCTGGCCGCGCGCGGCGAAGTGGAGCTGCTGCGGCAACTCGCGGACTTCACCATCTCCCGTGACTTTCCGCACCTCGAGGGCGATGCACCTACCCGGCGCGCCGCCTGGTTCGCCGAGGTGTGTGAACGCACCGCGCGCATGATCGTGCACTGGATGCGCGTCGGCTTCGTGCATGGCGTGATGAATACCGACAACATGTCCATCCTCGGGCTCACCATCGACTACGGCCCCTACGGCTGGCTCGACGACTTCGACCCGCACTGGACGCCCAACACCACCGACGCCAACGGCCGACGCTATCGCTACGGGCAGCAGCCGGCCATTGCCCAGTGGAATCTCGTGCGCCTCGCCGAGGCGCTCATGCCATTGTTCGGGGACGAGGCGCCGCTGGAGCAGGGACTCAATCGCTTCGCCGACGTGTACGCCGAAGGCTACGACGCCATGAATCGTGGCAAGTTCGGGTTGTCCGACCGCCACGATGGCGACGACGTACTGATGCGCGATGCCTTCGCGCTCCTGTATGCCGCCAGCATGGACTACACGCTGTTCTTCCGCGCCCTGGGTGACATGCCTGCGCTGCTCGGCCCGGATGCGACGCCGGAACAGCTGCTGGGCGATGTGTTCTACGATGACGCCCGGCGCGCGGAGCATCGCGACGCGCTGATGGAATGGCTCCGGCGCTGGCATGCGCGGGTGTCGCGCAGCGACGAGACTCACGTTGCGCGCCGCGAACGCATGCGCGCCACGAACCCGAAGTACGTGCTGCGCAACTACCTCGCGCAGCAGGCCATCGACCGCGCCGAAGCCGGCGATGCGACGATGGTGCACACATTGCTCGACGTGATGCGCCGCCCGTACGACGAGCAGCCGGAGCATGCGGAGTTTGCCGCGCGGCGACCCGAATGGGCACGCAACCGGGCTGGCTGCTCGATGCTGTCGTGCAGTTCGTGACCGGGGCGTGAGTCCAGCACGCGATGAGCGTGTGCCATCGGCTGCTAAGGGTTGAGGAAACTGCAGATCGCCAGAAGCCAGCAACTGCGCCAGAGCCCAGAACCGAGTCTGGGCTCTGGGTTCTGAATCAGTACTGGGTTCTGGCGATCTGCAGTTACCTCAACCCTCACAGGCGTCAGGGCAGCCTGTACACCCGCGCCGCATTCCCGCCGAAGATCGCCGCCCGGTCGGCGTCGCTGACGTCGATCGTATTCAACGCCTGCATCATGCGCGGAATGCTGCCAATGGCGTGCGGGTAGTCGCTGCCGGCCATGATCCGCGAGGCGCCGGCAAAGCCGATCGCGAGCTCGAGCGCGCGCGGATCGAAGTTCACCGTGTCGTAGTGCCAGTGTTTCAGGTACTCGCTGGGCGGCTTCACGATGTTCGCGCGGCACTCGGGAAACGCATCGTATCCGCGATCGAGCCGCTCGGCCAGGTACGGAATGGCGCCGCCCAGGTGGCTCAGCACCCACGCAATGCGCGGGAATCGATCCGCCACGCCGCTGAACACCAGGTGACTCGCGGCGATGGTCGTGTCGAACAGGAAACCCACCAGCGGCATGAGCCAGTACTCGCGCATCTGTTCCACGCTGTGCGGATTCGTGGGGTGGATGTGCAGCACCGCGCCCAGGTCGTTCGCCACTTCATACAGCGGCCAGTACCGCTCGTCGGCGAGCGCGACGCCATTGACGTTGGAGAAGAGCATCGCGCCCGGCATGCCAAGCTGCTCCACCGCGCGACGGAACTCGACGACCGATGCCTTCGGATCGTGGAGTGGCAGCGTCGCCAGTGCGGCAAAGCGCGGTGAGCGCGCGGCAACCGCTTCGGCGAATTCGTCGTTGACCATCTGCGCCAGCCGCACGCCGCGCTCGGCGCTTTCGACGTGGGTGCCGGGCGTGGTGAGGGAAAGCACCTGCGTGTCCACGCCTTCCTGCTCCAGCACCTCCTGCCGGTACGCAATATCGCGATGCCCGCGCACGGCCGTGTTGAAGTCACCGGGATAGTGCACTTCGGGATTGCCGTCGCGATCGATCTTGATGGTGACCGCGCTGTCGCCGGAGCGCAGCGCGTCCATGTAGCGCGGCGGGTAGTAGTGATTGTGGACGTCGACGATTCTCACGATGCGGACTCGGTGTTCGATGTAGAGCGGCCACGCCGGGCCCAGAGAAGGTAGACCGGGAGACCACTCAGCACGAGCAGCAGTCCGGTGGCACTCTCCAGCGGCTGTGACACGATCTGGTTGACGACGATCGCCACGGTGCTGAGCACGAACAGCGCCGGCAAAATCGGGTAGCCCCACATGCGGTAGGCCGGCGTGTAGCCGGCACGACGACGCAGGACGAAGAGACTGCCCGCCATCAGCCCGAAGAAGATCCACTCGGTGTACACGACGCGCGTGAAGAGCACGCGATAGCTGCCGGTTGCCACCAGCACGCAGGCCCACAGCGCCTGCAGCACGATCGCCCGATGCGGCGTGCGATACACCGGATGCACCGATGCCGTCCACTGGAACAGCAGTCCGTCGCGTGCCATGGCGAGATACACACGGGGGCCGGCGAGAATCACGCCGTTGATGGCGCCGAGCGTGGACAGCACGACGACGGCGCTCATCAGCTCACGCCCCGAGCCGCCAATGGTCGCGTCGGCGAAATCGGCGGCCACCGCATTCGACGCAGCCACCGTGGCCAGCGGCAGCACGTGCAGGTAGGCGGCGTTCACCGCGACATACAGTGCGGTGACGAGCAGCGTGCCAAGCAGCAGCGCGCGCGGGATCGTGCGAACCGGATCGACGGTTTCTTCCGCGGCGTACGACACCATGTGCCAGCCGCCGAAGGCAAACAGTCCGGCAACGAGCGCTGCAAAAAACGCGCCGGGGGTGACCGCCGCCGCCGGCGCGGCCGCAACCGCTGCCGTCTGTGGCACGGCCACGCCAACGACAATCGCGATGCCGACAATGGCGACGATGGCCAGCACCTTCACCATCGTGAGCCAGGATTGCACCGTCGCGCCGGGACCGACGCCCCGATAGTTCACGGCGGACAGCAGGACGATGCCGGCCATCGCGGCCAGGCGCGTGCCCGTGTCGCCCATCGGGATGAACGTGCCGAGATAGCGCGCGAATACCATGGCGATGGCCGCAATGATGCCCGTGTGCATCGTCCAGAACATCGCCCATCCCCACAGGAATCCGATGGCGGGCGACCACGCCTCGCGCAGGAACACGTACACACCGCCCGTGCGCGGCCACGCCGATGCCAGCTCGGCCACCACCAGCGACCCGATGAGGGTGAGCGCTCCGGCCGCCGCCCACACCGACAGCACGCCGCCGATCGACGGCACGCTGGCGGTGATCGCCGAGGGTTGCACGAAGATCGACGCACCGATGATGATCCCCACCACCATCGCCGTCGCCGGCCCGAGGCCGATCGATCGGCGCAACTCTCCGGACGTGCTCGAGCGAGACGACATGTGCGCGCCGGCTTACTGGGCCTTCATGCGGGCAAGGTCGCGCTCGGCGGCGATGTAGCCGAACGCACCCCACTGTCCTCCGGTGATGATACGACGAAACACCTGCTCGGCCTCCGCGTGTCGTCCGTTGTACAGGTGCCAGTTGCCGATGCCGTAGGCGGCCGTCGCATCCGTCACCGACATCTCGCCGCTGGCGTTCACCGGCAGCACCGAATCCACCGGCATCGCACCCGTGTACAGCAGCATCAGGCGGTGGTAGGCGGCATTCTCGATCACGTTCAGTGGCTGCCTGAACGGCTCGAGCATGGCGGCGGCTTCGTCGGTGCGGCCGAGGCGCCGCAGTGACATGTACAACCAGTGCGCCGTCGACACGCGCCGGTCGTCGTTGCGTGCGTCGGACAGCTCCTTGCGATACACCTCGGCCGCGCTGGCATAGTCGCCCTTGAGGTAGTACGCGAGCCCAAGGTGGTAGGCGATATTCGAGTGCAGCGTGCCAATCGGGATATTCTGCGCGTTGGGCTGTCCATCGGGCTCCACCTGGTCGGGCTTGCCGGCCACGAGGTTGGTGGCGCGTTCGAGATCGGCGATGGCGAGGTCGAGTTCACGCACCGACACGTACCGATGCCCGCGGTGCCGATAGAGCCACGGATTCTCGGGGTGCAGTGCGACCCCGCGCGTGTAGATCTCGATGGCCTCGCGGAAGTGCCCGGGATATGCCGTGCGTCGCCCGAACCAGATGATCGAATCGATGTCCTGCGGCGTGTGCTCGTACGCCGTGCGCGCCTCGGCCAACTGCTTCTCGTAGCGCTCGCGCGTGGCGTCGGACAGCGGCAGTCGGCGCAGCGTGTCGCCAAGGAACGAGATGGCTTGCACGCCGGGCGGAAGGGCGGGACGCTCCGCGCAGGCGACGCTCACGACGGCGGCACATGCGAGCGCGACAACGAACTGTCCGGGAGCGCGACGAGCGATACGCGAAACGATATGCATGGCGGGGCAGGGTGAGGTGTCGGACGGAGGGGCGCCCCAGAAACTACCTCGCGTTTCAGCCGTGCGCTGCATCCCCGGCGGGCCACAGCCTCCGCGGACAAAGACAGGGCAACACTGGTAAGGTGATGGTTGAGCTTCTACTTTCCGTGCGATTGAACCACGGGGCTCCGAGTATGCTCGCCTGGAAACGCAAACTGCCGGGATGCTGCGCAATCGCAGGTGGGTTGATCCTCGCGGCGATCCGTGCGCACGCCAATGGCGTCATTCCTGATTTGCAAACCGTACCGAAGCCGATTGTGCGCGACAGCGCAGGGGTCCAAATCGTTGTCTACGAGTCCCTGCGCTCGGCACCACGCGCCTTTGTGGTTGAAGCGATTCCGTTTCGCGACTTCGGAGGTGTGCAATGGGCTGGCGGAGCCGAGCTGGACGAACTGACCCCGTTGTCGTCTGCAACGGAGCTCTCGGGCGGTGGAATCGTTGTGAACGAGCTCTCGAGGCTCACATTCTTCGACAGAAACGGGCGGTTTGTTCGACGCGCCGGTCGGCGTGGAAGTGGCCCCGGGGAGTTTCAGCAAACGCGTGAGGTCTGTCGTCTCGTTGGCGACACGCTCCTGGTCATGGACTACTCAGATGGTCGTCTTTCGCTGTGGGATTCAGCCGGTCGACACATCAGGACGTTTTCGCGCCCCGGGTTGGTGCCAGCCAGGGCGTGCGCGGAGAACGGGACGCTTGTCGCGTACGTGGGAGATAGAGACAAGTTCTCCTCGGATGGAACTGGGCTGCTGTACAGGCTTATCCGGCCCGATGGCACCTTGGTCCGGGAACTCGGGCGCTTGCCGTCGGACCTCCTGAGACTGCCTCTTCACTTTGAAGCGGCCATCGTGTTGACATCCGACGGACTGGTCGTGGGTGACGCGAAGTCACTCGAATTGCGATTTCAATCGTTCGACGGCCGGCTTCGTCGCATTCTTCGCGTGGCAGAACTGCCACCGTCAGTCTCAGACAAGGTATGGGATAGCCTTGCGAACGCGACGATTCCAAGGAACGTCTCTGCGACGCAACGTCGCGACCGGCTCTCGCATATGAATCGTCTTCCTCGCCCAGCCCGATTCCCGGCTTTCTCCTCTGTGCGAATGGACGGGCGAGGGAGATTGTGGGTGGGCGACTACTCCAATCGCCGCAAGTGGACGGTCTTTGATGCAATGGGTACGCTGCTGGGCACAGTGGAACTTCCATGGCCTGCATCACGATACACGGAGTTGGCGGGGCTTGGCCGCGATCACATGGTCGTCAGGAGAATCGATGCAGATGGCGCCATGCACCTGAGCTTTCATCGCCTTCTGTCCGCAAGATAGCGAGCGAAGGCTCAGCGTGGCACGCCAATCGCCTGGCTCAGCATCTGCTTCCAGGCATCACTCGCCACGAAGAGCTCGTCGGGGAACCGCTTGAACTTCGCCATCGCGTCGAAGATGTCGGCGGCGCCATAGACATTGACGCCCATGCCGGCGAGGTACTGCAGGCGCAGGTTGCGATCGGTGTTGATCTCGGCGCCCGCCAGCCACTCCTGGAGGTCACGTCCGCTGCCGGAGTACGTGCCGAACAGGTCGATGGGTGACTCGAAGCCCGACTCCATGAGCGAACTGGCGACGCGGCGGTAGCCGGCGTCCTGGAAGCGCTGCTCCATGGCGACGATGTCGATGCGCGTGGCACCGACCTGCGCAAGCAGCACGATATCGTAGCCGGCGCCGTTGAGGTTGTTGGCCCAGATGGTGCCTTCGGGGAACACCTGGAAGAATGTGGCGAGCTCACTGCGCACCGCCTCGATCGTGCTTTCGTACAGCGGCACCCACTGGGTCACGACACCACCCGGATTGAGGTGCGCCTTCACCGACTCGAAGTACTCGCGTGTGTACAACGATGCGGCACCCTTGACCCAGGGATTGATCGGGTCCGACGTGATGATGTCGAACTTCTCGTCGGATGTCAGCACGAAGCTGCGCGCGTCGTCGAAGTAGATCTGTGTGCGCGGATCCCTGGCGACGTTGTTGTTCTCCTTCACGAACCAGGTCGACACAACCTGCGGGATCAACGGCTCGATTTCGCAGATCACCAGCCGTTTCACCGACGGATAGGGCAGGAACGAGCCGGCCGTCACGCCGGCGCCGAATCCGACCACCAGCACCGATTGCGGGTTCGGGTGCACGAGTGCGGGCAGGTGGGCCAGCATCTTCTGCAGGCGCATGTCCTGCGGCAGGCTCGACGCCTCGACCTTGCCCGCCACATGGAACTGGGTGGCGCCGCTGCTCAAGACATGCGTCACCGCCACCGAGCTGTTCATGCCCTCGCCCACGTACTCCACTTCCGTCCTGCCGTTCCACGTCACCGCGTAGCGACCATGCGCCACCAGGTTCCCGGGCAGCGCCGGCATCGTTGCGATGAGCACCACGGCGAGCAGCGGCGTGAACACGAGCGCCGCACGCGAACGCACGCCCGGCGCCAGCAGCGTGAGCACCGATGCCAGGGCAGCCAGCGCAAGGATCACGCGCTGCGCATCCTGCGTGCCCAGGGCCGGGATCAGCACAAGGCTGCACACCACCGCGCCGACGATCGAGCCCACCGTGTTCGCCGCGTACACGCGTCCGACCAGCCGGCTCGTGTCCTCACCCGGCGTGGCAATGGCGGCCAGGGCGAATGGAAAACTTGCACCCCACAGGATCGCGGCCGGCAGCATCGCCAGTGCGCCGCGTATCAGGTCGAGTTGCAGCACGAACCACGGGCTGGGGGCGAGTGACGGGTTGATCGGCCAGTTGGGCAGCGCCACGAAGATCACGGCCGCCGCCCACGCGATGGCCACGGTGAGTGATCCCTGGCACCAGGCCAGCATGCGCTGCGGACTCTTCACGCGTGAGGCCAGCGCCGCTGCGGCCGCGCTGCCGATGCCCAGGCCCGTCAGGAACACGGCAAGGATCATCGAGAACGTGTAGGTCGACGCACCGAACGTGAGCGACAGCAGGCGCGTCCACACCACTTCGGCGGCGAGCGCACACGCACCGGAAATCCCGATGACCACGTAGATCATCCGGCGGCGATCCATGGCCGGGGCCGCGTCAGCACTCACCGCCACCGCCGCGTCACGGGCCTCACGCGCATCCGATGCCACGTCGGCACCGGCGCGTGCCGGTGTGCGCTGGGCGATGAGGAACGCGATTGCCGCCACCGCCACGTTGAGCCCCGCCGCGATGAACGTCGCATGGACCTGGTCGTGCACCCGCAGCAGGTAGAAACCGGCGGCCACGCTGCCAATCACCGCACCGGCGATGTTGCCACCGTAGAAGAACCCGAGCCACGAGATGCCGCGCGGCGTTGACTCCACCCAGCGGGCGATGGCCGGCAGTGTCGCACCCATGAGCACCGTTGGCGGCAGCAAGCACAGCGCGGCCACCACCGCGCGCAGCATCAGTGCGCCCGCCCCATGGCCCACCGCCGGCGAGTACATCTTCCCGATGAGCGGAATGGCGAACAGCTCGAGCACGCCGATGATACCGATGCTCAACTCGAGGATCGCGTAGAGCCGCAGCGGATGCTGCGACCGCGATGCGAAGCGCGGCAGCATCAGGCTGCCGATGCACATGCCGCCCATGAAGGTGGCCAGCAGCACGCCCAGCGAGATCGCGGACGACCCGATCACGAGCTCCAGCAACTGGAACCACACGACCTCGTAGATCAGCGCGCAGGCGCCGCTGCCCACGAAGAGCACGATAAGAAACGGGAGCACCGTGTTCGAGGCGCCGGCGGGCGACTCGGACCCTGGGGTCTGGCTGGTCATGCGGGAACTGGATGGAGGCGAACGGGGAGGGCCAGCGGCGGGAGACGACGGCAGGGAAGTATACCGCCCGTCATCCGCGTCAGGCAGTTCAGCTGAGCGCGATCGGCCGCATCTCCGTCTCGTCTACCAGCGCCATCCGGCGCAGGTGCACCGAATCGGTCGCGGCCACGAACGCCGAAGGACTCGCGCTCCCGGCCAGCGCGCTCCGCAACTGCGTCAGGCCGCCGCACACATACCGGTTGCAGAGATTCGAGCGCAGCTCGCGGGGCAGGGTGCATCCGTCGGACGCGTGATACACGCACGACCCCCGGTAGTGACGCGCCGGCAGGTAGTCGGCGTACCGCGCCAGCATGGCCGCCGCGTCGAGTGCGGGCTGTTCGCGGCGGACGCGCGCGATGCTGTCGTCACGCAGGAACGCGTGATCGCCGCCCGCGGTGCAACATTCACCGCGACAGGTCGCGCAGCTTCGCCCCAGCACCGCCGCCATCGCCGGCGAGTCGGCGGCATCGGCGGCCGCCATCGCCATCTCGCCCGCCATGCCGCCAGCCCCGTCAACCGCCGATGCGGGCGCGTCCTGAAACACTCGGCGCACCGTCGTTTCCAGCCGGTCGAGGAACGACTGGCGGGTTGCCACCGGCAACGCCGTCGTCTCCCGCGTGTTCGCTGGCACCATCGCCAGGACAATCGGCGAGTCGGCGTTGGGTCGGGATACCGACTGCGCAATGCGCTCCGCCTGTTCCCGGAGGCGCGTGTTGCGCG
>CAZPON010000009.1:23877-31424 GCA_964588045.1 uncultured Gemmatimonas sp. | reverse complement strand
GGTCGCCGGCCGCACGCGAACATCGGTCACTCGGTGTGCTCTCCTGCTATCAGGAATAGCGTATTCGGTGCGCGCGGTCAGCAGCAACACGCGTTGGTTGACGGCGTGTTACCGGAAGCCCGCCGAGCACTGGCTCACGAGGATGGCGATCGCGATGCCAATACTGACGTAGCCCCAGACTGTTACAGCCCGCGGCGATCGGCGACCGAAAACCAGAAAGCATGCGTTCGAGGCAACCAGAACTGGCAACGCCCAGGACCACCATCGCACCGGGTGGCCGAGCAGATGCGCGCGCCCAAGAAACCCGAGGCTCACGACCGTGAGTCCGATCGCGACCCACGCCCATTTCCTCATCGTGCTTTCGCTGCTTGCCGAGCTACTGTTCACATTCGCCATGAGAGCGTGCGCTTTATGGTGGTGGTGTCGAAGCAACGATACGGAGGACGACACGCGCCCGCAACGTGCGAATGGCCGGCGAGACGCCACCGCAATGACCGCGGTCCCCGTTGAAGGAAACACAGCGACCGACATCGAGCACGAGGCGTGCAGGAATGTACCGAATGCCTGACAGACTCGAGCGGGCGGCCCGGGCCACCGCTGAATCGGGCGCTGAGAGCGTTTCGACGGTCCCTGCTTCGACGCGACCGAGTGTATCGACGACAAAGGCAAACACGATCTCGGCGCTTTGACCTGGCCGCGTTCGCTCCTCGGGCAGCGCGGGCGCTGCGCTCTCGGGCAGGAGAATCGGCGGAAACTCGGCGTAGCGCTCGGACGCGCTCACGCGCTGGCCGGCGGCTGGCACGCCGGAGTTCAGTTGACGCACCGTGCGTGCGTTGATCGTAGTCATCGACGTAACGATGACGATGGCGAAGATGATGGCTCGTGTCATGGTTGGCCAACCCTATTTCCGCTTCGGGATATACCGCACACCCGCCAGCCCCTCGAAATCCGCGTCCATCGTCCAGACGGTGGCTTCGAACTGTCTGGCCGTCGCGTAGATGATACTGTCCGCCAGCGGCAGTCTGTGCGCGACCCCCAACTGCGCCGCGCTCAGTGCTACGCCGCTGTCGAGCGGGACAATGCGCCCTTGATGCAACACGGCGGCGACCTGGAGTGCCTCATCTTCACCGCGCTGCTGCATCACGCGGCGCGTCACTTCCAGCAGGACCATCGCCGGCACCACCAAATGGTCGACGTCTTCGATGGCAGCCGCGAACTGACGGGATTGGGGTCCGCCGGCGAAGTATTCGAGCCACGCCGACGAGTCGACCAGATTCACGCGCGATCCTTGTCGCGTGCGACGGTGGTATCGAGCCCTTTCAGGAAGCCCCGCATCTGTCGCATGGGCCGCACCGGGATGAACTCGATGCGATTCTGGTACTGCAGCGCCTGCACCCGCTGGCCGGGCTTCAATCCGAGCGCTTCGCGGATGGCGCGAGGAATGACGACCTGGAACTTCGGCGAGACCGTGACGACAGACATGCGTGCGGACCTCATCGATGAGCGTATCGTACGACGATAGCATGATCGATGGATCCCGGCAAGCCGGCAGCGTGCTCGGCTGTTGGAGGGTTGTCCCACCCTCGGCTGCGGCTCCAACTTTCAGCTGCTGTGCACCGCCGCGCACGCCCCCTGCCGGTCCCCGCCTGTGCCCAATGGAGTCCCGTGATGTCGCTTGACCTTCGATACGTCCTCCGGTCGCTGTCGCGCGCCAAAGGCTTCGCGATCGCGGTCGTGCTCACCCTCGGCCTGGGCATCGGCGCGAATACCGCAATCTTCTCGGCCGTGCGCGGCGTGTTCCTCCGCCCGCTGCCGCATGCCGATGGCGATCGGCTCATGTATCTGCGTCATCACACCACCAGTCAGGGACAGACCAACGTGGCGTTCTCCGTGCCGGAGATCAATGACTTTCGTGAGCAGTCGCGCACGATGGGGCAGATCGCCGAGTACTCGCCGGTCACGTTGTCGCTGATTGAAGACACGGATGCATCGCAAATCGATGTCGGGCTGGTGACCGGTAACTATCTGTCGGTGATGGGACTCACGCCCATCATCGGGCGCGCGTTCAACAGCGGCGATGACGGCGCAGGGGCCGCGCCGGTCATCCTGCTCGGTCACGCCTACTGGACCACGCACTTCTCGGCCGACCCGGGCATCGTGGGCAGGACCATGCGCATCGGCAAGCGGACGGTCGAGGTGATCGGCGTGCTGGAGCCGGCGCCGTTCTTTCCCGGCAGGATCGACGCACTGATGAACATGTCGATCAGCGAGCATCATGTGAGCGCGATGATGGTGCAGGGGCGGACGCACCGGATGACCGAGATGATTGCGCGACTTGCGCCCGGCGCGACGGTGCAGCAGGCACGCCAGGAGATCGGCACGATCAAGCAGCGCGTGAACGAGACGTATCCCGACGCGTACGACAAGGCGGCCGGCTACACCGTCGAACTGACGCCGTTCAAGGAAATCCTGGGACGCGATGCGCGGCTCATGCTGTGGATGCTGATGGGCGTGGCGGCGCTGGTGCTGGTCATCGCGTGTGCCAACGTGGCGAACCTGACGCTCATGCGTGGTGTGCGTCGCGAGCACGAGATGACGGTGCGTGCCGCGCTGGGCGCGGGCACGAAGCGGCTGCGAAAATTGCTGCTGGTTGAAAACCTCGTCCTGGCCGGCGGTGGCGCACTGCTTGGCCTGCTGGTCGCCATCGCGGGAGTCGGCACGCTCACACGATTCGTCGCGCGCTTTTCGCCGCGTGCCGACGAGATTCACGTCGACTGGATGGTGCTGGCGTTCACGTTGCTGCTGGCCGTGGTGGTGGCGTTCCTGCTGTCGTTTGCCCCACGCGTCGGGAATGAGCATGCACTGAGCGCGGGCCTCGCTGCCGGCAGCACGAAGACCAGCGGCAGTGGGCGTCGCAAGCGGCTGCAGCAGGCGCTGGTGATCACGCAGGTTGCGGTGTCGGTGGTGCTGTTGTCCGGTGCCGGCCTGCTGGTGCGCTCGATGCAACGTCTCGCGGCGGTCGATCCCGGGCTCAATCCGAAGAACGTGCTCACCATGGAAGTGCCATTCGATTTCACGGCGGCCGACTTTGCGAAGGCTGGCCAGCGCTACGAAGAGATGGGGCGGGAGCTGGCGAGGCTGCCGGGCGTCGATGTGGTGGGTGTCGGATCCACGGTGCCGCTGCGCAAGAGCGAGATCATGCTGGAGATCAAGGCGGACGTTCCCACGCCCGACAACGGCCCGGCACCGTCGGCGGAGTATCGCACGGCCGATCCCGACTACTTTCGCGCGTCCGGTATTCCGTTGCTCAAGGGCCGCGTGTTCACGGCGGGCGATATCGCATCGAGCGCCAAAGTGGTGGTGCTGAACAAGACGCTGGCCGACCGGCTGTTCCCGACGGCCGATCCCATTGGACGTCGCGTCGCGTGGACGGGTGATGTGCTGCGCTTCATTGGTGTGTCGGGAGACTGGCGCGAGGTTGTCGGCGTCGTCGGCGACACGAAGGACGGCGGGCTGGACGCCGCGCCCATGCCGGTTTCGTTTCTTCCGGTGGCGCAGGCTGAATTCCCCGCAGGCGGGCTGGTGATTCGCAGCACGGTCGATCCGAACGGCTTGTCGCTGCCGGCGCGCGCCATCGTGCGGTCGATCGCGCCGGATCAGCCGATCGAGAATGTCATGTCACTCGAGGCGGTGCGCGACGAAAGCGTCGGGCCACGCCGGCTCAACGCGCTGTTGCTGGGCGGATTCGGCATGCTCGCGCTGGTCATTGCGTCGATCGGGATTGCCGCGGTACTCGCGTTCAGCGTGAGCGCGCGCACCAACGAGATCGGCATTCGCATGGCGCTGGGCGCCGCACCGTCGCGTGTGACGGCGATGATCCTGTTGGAAGGCGGACTGCTGGTGGGACTCGGCCTCGCAGTCGGCGTGGCGAGTTCACTGGCGCTGTCGCGCTTCATCGAGGGACTGCTGTTCGGCGTCGCGTCGCGTGATCCGTTCACGCTGGTGACGGTCGTGCTGACGATGACGCTGATCGGGTTGGTGGCGTGCTGGGTACCGGCGGCGAAAGCCAGCCGGGTGGATCCCAGCGAAGCGCTGCGAGCGAACTGAATCAGTCCCCCGAAACCTCCTGCGTCCGCACCGGCGGCCGTGACGGCTTGCCCAGCACGAACACCGCCAGGGCATCGCCGGCGTTGTGCAGGATCAGGTACATGCACGGCACGACGAACAGCGTCAACAGCGACGACACCGACAGGCCGCCAACCACCGCGATCGCCAGCGGGCGCATCAGCTCACCGCCCTCGCCCAGTCCGAGTGCGAGCGGCATCGCGCCCACAAGCGACGTGATCGTCGTCATGAGGATCGGCCGCATGCGCACGACACCGGCCTCGACCACCGCCACGGTGTACGACGAGCCCGTCTCGATGCGATACTGGTTGGCGAATTCCACAAGCAGGATGCTGTTGTTGACCACGATGCCGGCCAGCATGATCATGCCCAGCAGGACCGGCGCCGAGAACGGCGTGCCGGTCGCGCCAAGGATTGCCACCACGCCGATCAGTGCGAGCGGCACGGCGCCAAGGATGATGAGCGGATCGAGCACGCTCTCGTACTGAACCGCCAGCACGACGAACACGAGGAAGATCGCGAGGACAATCACGAGCAGCATCTGCGAGTTCGTGTCGTCGATCGCTTCCTGTTCACCGCCGATGATCAACCCGTAGCCGTCCGGCAGGGTCATGTCCGACAGGCGTCCGCGAATGGAATCGGTGACCGCGCCAACGGGCGCGACCGCCGTGATGACGTCGCCGCTCACCTCGATGCGGCGATTCTGGTTCTCGCGCCGGATGGTCGAGGGACTCACTGCCGCCTCCACGGTCGCCACGTCGCGCAGGTACACCGGTGCCCGGTTGTTCCCGCCCGGAAACAGCAGCGTGCCGCCGACATCCGTGGCACTCGCGAAGCGGTGCTTCGGAAACAGCACGCGCACATCGTACTCGAAATTGAGCTCGGCGTAGCGGGTCGCAATCGTGCCGTCGAGCGCCGTGCGAACGGTCTGGCCGACCGCTGTGACGTCCAGTCCGAGGTTGCGCGCACGTTCGCGATCGAGCGCGATGGACAGCATGGGACGCGGCTCTTCGGCCTGCACCTGCACGTTCTCGAGACCGGGGACGCCCCGCAGCCGGCGCACCACGTCGTCACCGACGGCCTGCAGTTCCGCGAGCTGGTCGCCGACGATCGCAACCGAGACGTCGGTTCCTGCCGACGACGTGCGCAGTCCGCGAATGCGCGGCGGGCGCACGAACACACGCGCGCCGGCAAACCCCTGGTCGTCCACCTTTCGTTGCAGTTGCTGGACCCACAGGTCGGCGGTGAGCTCGCGCTCCCCGGCGCGCGTCAGCCGGATGTCGAGATTACCACGACCAGCACCCGGATTGGAGAACACGCTCGCCACCGCCGGCATCTCGCCGACCATCTTCTCCACCTCGAGCGAGAGGCGGTTCGCCTGCTCCGGCGTGCTGCCCGGCGGCATGCGCAGGTTCACCGACACCGTCCCGTCGTCGACCTGCGGCAGGAACTCCGTCGGCAAGGTGCGCGCCGCGTAGTACGCCACGACGCCCATCACGACCACGCTGCCCAGCATGATCCACCGCCCGCGCATGACGCGCAGGGCGAGGTTGCGGTAGCCATTGATCATGCGATCGAACCCGCGCTCGAACGCCAGCAACGGGCCGAACCGTTCCAGCCCGCTGGTGAACCGGATCTTGCCGAGCTGCGCGGCGAGCATCGGAATCAGGGTCAGCGCCAGCGGCAGTGACGCCAGGATCGCGAACGAGATCGTGAGGATGAGTTCGCGGAAGATCAGCGCCGTCAATCCCGTGATCAGCAGGAACGGTGCGACCGACGCGAGGTTGGTCGTGGTCGACGCAATGACGGGAGCGGTGACCTCGGCGGCGCCCACATGCGCGGCCTCCTCGGGGTCCAGCCCCTCGGCTTCGCGACGTCGGTAGATGTTCTCGAGCATCACGATCGCGTTGTCCAGCAGCAACCCGGTGCCGAGCGCCAGGCCACCCAGCGACATGATGTTCAGCGTCAGGTCGGCCACGCCCATCATGACGAACGTGGCCAGGATGGCCAGGGGGATCGAGAGGCCGACGATGAACGTCTTGCGGAACGAGCGCAGGAAGAGGATCACGACGAACATCGCCAGGATCGCGCCGACGATGGCCGCGTCACGCACCGAGTTCAGTGCGTCCCTGATGAATCCCGACTGGTCGTAGGTGACTTCGTTCTTGATGTCCGGCGGGATGTAGTTGCTTTCCGCCAGCAATTGCAGTTTCGCCCGCACGCCGTCCACGACTTCCACCGTGTTCGCCTCGGGCTGCTTCTGGATACCGATGCGCACGGCCGGCACCCCATTCAGTCGCGCCCAGCTGCGCTGCTCCTGGCTCGTGTCGCGCACCGCGGCAACGTCGCTCAGCGGCACACGTGCGCCGCTCGCCGCGGTCAGCAGCACGCCCTGGATATCGTGCAGCGAGCGGAACTTGCCGGCGGTCGTGCCGGCCATCTCGCGGTCGATCGTCGAGATGCGACCGGCCGAGACGTCCTGGTTCTCGTTCCGCAGCGCGTTGATCACCTGTGACACCGACAGCCCCAGTCCGCGCAGGCGATCCGGGTCGAGTTCGACCTGGATCTCGCGGACCAGTCCGCCGAAGACTTCCACCGATGCGACACCGTTCACCGACAGCAGTTGCGGACGCAGGCGCTGCTCGACCCACTGGCGCAGCGCAATCTGGTTCCGTGTGGTCGATGAGAACGCGACCTGGTAGATCTGCTGTTGCGACGGGTCGGACTTGTTGAGCGTGGGCGGATCAGCCTCTTCCGGCAGTCGGCTGCGCACGCGTTCGACATTCTTGGCGGCATCCTGCAGTGCGAAGTCGACGTTCGTGCCGTAGTCGAAATCGAGCGTGATGTTGACGAATCCGGTGGAAACGTCGGCGGCCATGCGCGTCAGGCCTGCGGTCGTCGACAGGGCCGCCTCGAGCGGCTTGGCGACGGTCTCTTCGAGCACCGCGGGATCGACGCCCGGGTTGCTGACATTCACGCGCACTTGCGGATACACGATGCGCGGCAGCAGATCGACCGGGAGCCGGCCGACATACACCGCGCCCATCACCAACAACGTGCTGGTGATCATGATCGTGCCGATCGGCCGGCTGATCGACCAACTCGCGAGCCCGCGCCGCTTGCTCACGGGCGGGCCCCTGGACGTTTCGTGGTATCGGACATAACGGCTGGCGTCATCGAGTCCAGGGAACGGCTCCGGGCAGATGCATCACCGAGCGGTGGAACGACCCTGGCTTTCGCGCCTTCGCGGAGTTGTGTCGTCCCCGACACGATCACCGAGTCGCCCTCGACGAGGCCATCGAGCACCTCCGTCGAGCCCCCGATGTCTGCAGCCACCTGCACGGGGCGACGCGTAATCACGCCGTCCTTCACGCGCGGTGACCGGTCCGGCCGGCGCCCGGGCGGTCTATGTCGTGAAGGAC
>CAZPON010000009.1:19494-23867 GCA_964588045.1 uncultured Gemmatimonas sp. | reverse complement strand
GGCGACGCGTAATCACGCCGTCCTTCACGACATAGACCGCCCGGGCGCCGGCCGGACCGGTCACCGCGCGTGACGGAACGAGCAGCGCGTTCTCCCGTCGGTCGAGCGAGAACGTGGCGCGCACCGAGTATCCCGGACGCAAGCGCCCGCGCGGGTCGCCGGCGAGGGCGACTTCCACCGGCACCAGACGGGTGGAACTGTCCGCGGCCGGGAAGATGCGCCGGATCCGGCCTTCGAGTCGTTCACCGCCCAGCGCATCAATGGTGACCGGCACGCGATCTCCCACCTTCAGCGTGGCCACTTCGAGCTCGGACACCGGTACGAGCGTGACCAGCGTGCTGATGTCGGCAATGGTGAACAGCCGCGTCTGCGCCGTGATGACGTCACCCGCCTCCACGCGCTTCTCCGTGATGATTCCGCTCGCCGGCGCGACGACCCTGGCAAAGCCCAGTCGCGTCCGGAGCTGATCGCTGGTGGCACTGGCCGACTCGTAGGCCGCGCGATCCCGATCGAGCTCGGCGGCGGTCACGATCTGCTTCTGCGCGAGCCCCTCCGACCGCTCGAAGGTGGACTTGGCGAATGCCAGCGCGGCATCGGCGCTCCGCAACTGCGCCTCGAGTTCCCGCGCGTCGATTTCCGCAAGCACCTCGCCTTTCGTCACGTGGTGCCCCTCTTCGGCCGTCAAGGTCAGCAGGATACCACCCAGCTGCGCGTTGACGCCGACCACACGGATCGGCTGGAGCATCCCCGAGATCATGGACGTGCGTGCCACCGCGCCACGGCGCACGGTTTCGACTTCAACCGGCGTTGGACGATCGGCCCCGCCTCGTCCACCAGGGCTGCCGCCTGCGTTGCCGCCGCCCGGCCCCCCGCCGCGCGCCGCCCCTCCCACGCGTGAGGGCTCCCCGTCCGCATTTTGGACGCACGCGCCCAGGCCGGCCGACAGCAGCAGCGCCGCAAGCAGCAAACCACCAGAAGAAATCACCGTTCGCAACGTCAAACCTCCCGGAGAACTCGAAGTACCGATCGCTGGAGATAAACGCCCAGCCAACGGAAAACGTTTGTCCCCGTTGGGCGCTTTCACGACAGGACATGCGATACGGAGGGACAACGAGCTTGCGCGCCAGCAGTGGGAGCGAATGGCCACCCAGGCGAAGAGGGGGAGCCCGGCGAGCTGCTCATCGCATTGCGCGATCCGTTCGCGCTGGTACGTCGATCAGCGGGTGACCGTCAGGGTAATCGTCAGCGTCTTGCTGACGGCACTTGCGCCAGATCCGGCACCTGCGGTGACCACCACGGGGAACGTCCCTGCTGGTGTTCCGCCGGTGAGCGGTGGTGGTTGCAAGATGACATCGTCTCCGCCGCCACCGCCGCAGGAATTGATCACCACGAGTGCTGCGATTCCGGCAACGACAGGCCGTTGCCATTGACGTCGACGCGCGATCAGCTCGGGGCGTACCGAAGGCCGTGGACATGGAGAGCCGGCACGGGTGCCGTGGCGAGAGATGCCCGGAAAATGCGCTCGAAGGAAGGGAAGTGCAAACGTCACCCTCTGACGTGGCACCTATGCGAAGAGCGGGAGCCCGGCGTACCACGACATGAGCGCGCCCCAGGCGCTGCTCGTGCCGACGGGCATCATCAGCGCGTGGATCAGGACGAAGAACGCCAGCGACAGCGGATAGGCGAGGCGTCGTTCCCCCGCGCGGCGGTCCGCGACGATCAAGACCACCAGGATGACCTCGACGGTGACGAAGCTCCCGTGCAGCGCGGTCATGAAGTCCACGTGCGGCGCGCCGAGTCGGGCATACAGGCGTGTCAGCGCGGGCGGGAACGCCAGCAGGACCGTCGAGGACATGAAGCGCTTGTGTGCCGCCGGCGTGCGGATGTTCCACAGGGCCAGCATCACCAGTGTCACGAGAAACGCGACGGACGGCAGGTCGATGAACGCCAGCAGCGGCGGCAGGAACGGCGGCATCTCCGGGTTGGCGAACATCACGGCAACCATGTGCAAGGCGCTGACCACCAGGATCGGCAACAGCAGCAGTGCGCCGTACGCGACACGCCGGTGCCAGGTCACGAGCCCGCGGGACATCAACCACGATTGTGTCGTGAGGGCCACGATCCAGAGGGTGGCCGTCACGCCGTGCAGCGAGTGCGCGCCATCGCCGGCGCCGAGCGGCCGGAAGAAGGATGGCCAGAATCCGGCGACAATCGCCGCGAGCGCCGCGAGGAAGTACCAATGGGCGTGACGATACGTCGGCGACGGACCGGCGCCCGTGGCAAGCGGCGGTGTGACAGAGGACATGAGAAGGCGCCCGATGGATGGAAACCCGCAATGGCACACAACGAGGCGATGCAACGATGCAATCCGCGGTGTGGCGCCGGGAGCTTGCTGCCGGGAATGTGGCGCTGTATCGATGCGCTGTCGAATATCTGCCACCCGTCCATACGTCGGTGCGTCCGACAGTGCAACCTCCTCGTCCTCGGCGCGGCCGTTCGGCGCGAAGCACTACATCACGCTTCGGATCGCCTCCATCGGCTGCACGCGCAGCGCACGCCGGCCCGGCACCGCGCACGCGGCGATGCCGACGAGTACCATGAGCGTCGAAATCCCCAGCATCGCTGGCACCAGCGAAGAAAGACCGACTGTTCCAGCCAACAGCATCCGCACGCCGAAGACCAGCAGATTCCCCAGCACGATGCCCCCGGCAAGCTGCGCGGCGGCGCGCGCAAAGAGGGCACGGAGCACGCCGCGCGGGCTTGCTCCCAGCGCCACCCGAATGCCGATCTCGCGTGTGCGCCGCTGCACCGCCACCGACATCAGGGCGAACAGCCCCGCGGCGGAAAGCGAGACGGCCAGCACGATGACGCTGATGACGCCAATGTAGGCCATGCGGCCTGACAGGGCGCGCCTGCGCAGGACCTCGTCGAAGGGCAGGGGTCGGTAGACGCGCAGCGCAGGATCAACTTCGAGCGCGATTGCCGGTATCCGCGTGGCGAGCGTGCCGCTGCTTCCGCGCACGCGCATCGCGACGAAGGCGGGATTCAGCCCGGATGACCGCGACGTCTCGTACACCATGTCGGCGTCTCCGCTGTCCGTGGGCACCAGTCCCGTGTTTGTCACCACGCCCACCACTTCGAGCCACGGTCCGGGCGCGCCCTCGGCACCACCTTCGCCGCGCGCTGCCGCATCGCGCACGCGCATCCCGATCGGATTGCCGCCCAGCTTCCTGGCGAGCGACTGATTGACCACCGCCATCGGTGCACCGATGTCCGCAGCCGTGAACGTGCGGCCCGCGACGATGGGCAGCGCGAAGACCTCAAAGAACTCGAGGTCGATGTGCGAGGAGAACACCATCCCTTCGACATTGGCGCGCACGGGAAATGGCTGATCCGTGCCGCGCTGGGCCTCCATGCGCCGCGCGCGATAGTCAGTGCCGGGAAGCGCACTTGCCACCGTCACGGCAGTCACCGACGGCTCAGTCATGAGGCGCCGCTGCAGTTCGGCATACGCTGCGTCACGGCGCGGCCCCTGGGCGTCGTCGTACTGCACCTCGAATGAGAAATACTCACCGGGGCGAATGGGTTGCGCGCCGCGGTCTCGCATCATCTCCTGCGTCGTCCCGATGGCAATGGGCAGGCACAGCACGCTGAACGCGACCTGCGCCACGATCACGAACGACCACACCCCGCCGAAACGCATCCCGGAGGCACCGGTCGCCGAGCGCGCCAGTGCGCTCCTCACATTCCCGCTGGTTGCCTTGAGACCCGGAAGCAGCCCCACCACCACGGCGCCAACGAACGCGAGGCCAATCGCCCAAAGGATGGTGGCGGGCGCCAGGGTGGTATTGCGCCAGAACGGCTGCAGCTCCTGGCGCACGACGACTTGCTGGTGCCAGATGAAGCGCAGGATGCTTTGCGCAATGAGCAGCCCCGCGAGTGCCGCGGCGCTACTGAGCACCAGCGATTCGACCATCAGCTGCGCAACGATGCGCCACCGTGTGGCACCGAGTGTTGTGCGCACCACGATCTCGGACTCGCGCAGCGCGGTGCGTGCGAACATGAGTGTCGCGACATTGGCCGAGATGCCGAGCAGTACCACGAAGACACCGGCGAACATCGCCAGCATCACCGTCGTCGTTGCCACCGGCAGCACCGTGTTCGCGAACGGCACAAGGCGCGGCTGCAGATGCTTGCGATAGACCGAGTCCGCGTCAGTCAGGCGTTTGCTCACGGTCTCGAGCTCAGCCCGCGCGCTTTCGAGCGTTGCGCCGGGGGACAGGCGGCCGAACACCAGCACAGGAGGACCTTCGCCCGGCTCGCGCGCGGTCTCCCGCAACGGCAGCCACGCCTGCTGGGCGCGCGGGAATCCG
>CAZPON010000009.1:15923-19484 GCA_964588045.1 uncultured Gemmatimonas sp. | reverse complement strand
TTCCCGCGCGCCCAGCAGGCGTGGCTGCCGTTGCGGGAGACCGCGCGGGAATCCGAATGCCCTGGGCATGATGCCAACGACGGCGGCCCGTGTTGCCCCGAGCTGCACCGTCTTTCCGACGATATCGGGATCGCCGTCCAGGTGATGCTGCCACAGCTCATAGCCAATCACCACCACGTCGGGTGCGCCCGGCACCGCGTCCGCCTCGCGCAGCGTGCGTCCGCGCAGCGGCGCCATGCGCGTGAGCGCGAAGCCGTTCGGCGTCATCTCGGCTACGGAAACCGATCGTGGCGGGCGGTCGGGGAGGACGAGGTTCCGCTCCACTGAGCGGGCGGCTCCCAGTTCGCGGACACGCGTCAGCGCATCGCGCCAGAACTGAAAGTCATAGAGTGCGTGCGGCTCGAGCGCGCCCGCCATGCGGTCGAAGTTCTCGATCCGAACGACGCGGTCGCCCTCGTCGAGCGGCAGGGAGGGCGTCAGTTGGTCGCGCGCGAGCTGGAACGCCAGGGCGCCGATGGCGATCGCCACCGACAGCGCGATCCCGCCGATGAGCGAGAGCCCCGGGTACCGTCGCAACATGCGGGCGCCGAGCTTGAAGTCGAGCGCAGAGACTACCGCCATCACATCCCCCGGTCACTTGTTCAAAGTTCTCTGCAACATAAAGCAGACAGGGATGACCTGCAAGGGTACATTGCGGCCGTGCCCCATGAGCCGACCGATTCTGCCGCCGAGCGTGCGTTGCTCGACCATTGCGTACCGCGTATCCGCGCGGGCGACGCTGCGGCGTTTGCAGTGCTGTTCGGTGCGCGCTGATGTCGTTCGCGACCATCAAACGAGAGGCGCGCGTCGCCTTCTCCCGCAAGGCGCAGCCGGTGTGGTTCCGCATCGTAAAATGGATGGTCGTGCTCGCGGCCGGCTACAAGCTCTGGGGCAGTCGTTACTTCTGGCCAGTCGCACTCGGGAGCTTTGCGTTCGCACTCACGCTCCATTTCATCTGGCGGTGGAAGACCAGGGGGTGGACCAGGCCCTGGGGCGGCTGGGACGATGTCGAAGCCGGACGATCTGATTGAACGACCGGTCAGGCGTCGCCGGATTGCGGATACCGTCGCTTGCATTGTGGGCTTGGTCTTGATCCCGTACTTGTAGCTGGGGTGTCGTATGAAACGTACGATCGGGCGCTCGTCACTCAGCAGGCATGGATCCTCAAGGGGTGTCTTGGAGTGGTTGACGCATGAACCGAACGATGAACAGGCTCAGCGACAGCGCAACAAATATCGGAGCGAACGGCATCACCAGGAAGAACAGCCGATCGGCAAGCACTGGATCGAATCGGCGTATTGCCTTGGACAGCGGCCCGAATGCGAGAAGCAGCCCGACGATCGTGAAAAGAAACGCGAGAAACGAAAAGAGCGCCACTTCCCCATTCCTGAACGTGCGGGTCACTCGCCAGAGCAGCGGCGTTGCCAGCAAGTAGATACAGACCGAGGGCGCGAGCATGAGAAACACATCGGCCTCAACCAGGTAACGTGGCCCGGCCTTGCCAGCGTGCTCTCGTAGACCCGCGACGCCAAAGGCGATAGGGATGCTGAGGGCGCATACGGGCAGTATCAGCAGCGCCAGGACTCGATTGAGCATGCGACGACGTCAAGGGTTGTTGGCCAGCTTGCGCCGACGCGTTACCCCAGTCCGCCCGCGAACGGCATTCCGCGCCACGCATCGAGCATCGGCTTGAGCCCTTCGGCGAGCAGTGGCAGCTGAGGAGTGAGTGCCAAGGCACCGACGATCTGCAACATGCGCGCGGCGTTCATGACCTGCAGGACTTCCGGATCGACCGACGGCACACCCCGGCGCGCGGCCTCACGGTTGTAGCCCTCGACGTCCTCCGGTGTTCCCAGCGCAAGATCCCACTCGATCGGGGCCAGGTTCACATCCTCGAAATCCGCAAAGCGAACGCCGCTCGTTGTGCGGATGGCATTGTACGAGGGCCCGTCACCGTGCACCGCCTGAACTGGGACTGCAGGAAAGCGCTTCTCGAATGCGTCGCGCGACTTGAGTACCGGTTCCAGGATCGTCCACTCGCGCAGGGCGCGATCCAGGTCGGCGGGAGCGATCAAGCCCGATGTCGCTACGAGTGTTTGCAGCAGCGACGGCACGGAACGATTGACGGGCGCGAGAAAGGGCAGGACAAGTGCGGCGGGATAGTCGCGGAGCGCAGTGTGCAGTTCGACCACGAGCGCACTGTCGACAGGGCGATACACCTCGTGGTCTGCGGCGACATCGGCCATTTCCCAGAACGTCATCGAGAACCCGTCGCGATCGACCGGCGCCAATGGCACGAGCGGACTCGGCGCGACCACCGGAAAGTCGCGACCGGCGAGCCACGTGACGACATCGAGCTCCCGTTGCTGCCGTTCGGCAAGTTCGTGACGCATGTCCGGCGGTACGACCAGGGGCACACGCACCGCGACCGGCGCCGGCGCGAGATGCACGACGACCGAGAACATGTTGTGGAGGACAACAGGGTCGCGCACGTCGAGGCAGAAGTTGCGGCCCGCTGCGACGGCGGCGGCTACGGCGCCTGCGGTGCGCGCTTGAATGTCGTTGGCCGTGATCATTGCTCCGGAACTCTGCGCTGTGATATGCCGGCAGAAAAGGCCCGATGGCGCTATTGACAAGAAAACTTGTCAATGCTATCGTCCCCTCATGCTCGACATCCAGGTCATCGATGATCCGGCGGCCGCAACCGTGGCCATGGAGCCGACGCGAAGCCGTCTCCTCGCCGAACTGACCGTGCCCGCCTCGGCGGCAACGTTGGCCACGCGCGTCGGCCTGGCTCGGCAGAAGGTCACCTACCACCTGAATGCGTTGGAGTCGCACGGGCTGGTGCGGCTGGCCGAGGAGCGCAGGTGGGGCGGGCTGACGGAACGGCTGCTCGTCGCGACGGCCGCTTCGTACATCGTTTCGCCGAACGCCATGGGGCGCGCCGCCGTCGATCCGAATCGGGACGTCGATCGGCTGTCTGCGAGCTATCTCATCGCACTCGGCGCTCGCGTCATCAGCGAAGTGAGCGGCCTCGTTCGCCGAGCGAAAGAGACGGGAAAACGCCTCGCGACCCTGTCGGTGGATACCGAGGTTCGCTTTCGGTCACCGACGCAGCGAGCCGCTTTCACGAACGAACTCACCGAAGCCATCGCAAGACTCGTTTCGAAGTATCACGACGAATCCGCCCCCGGCGGCCGCGCGCATCGCCTCGTCATCGTGGCGCACCCTCTCCCACAGAAGTACGAGCCCAAGGAGCTATCATGAGCGTGAAAGCAGACGCCTCCGGGCGCCGTTCCATTGAGGTCGCATTCGAAGTCCCCGGCACGCCGGAGGAAGTGTGGCAGGCCATCGCCACCGGGCCCGGAATTGCGTCATGGTTCGTGCCGGCCGAGTTCGAAGAGCGCGACGGCAAGCCCGTGTCCATGAAGTTGAAGTTCGGCCCGGGCGTGGAGCCGAGTGCCGCCATCACGGTGTGGGATCCGCCGCACCGGTATGCCGGGCAGAACGAGGGGTGGGGTG
>CAZPON010000009.1:0-15913 GCA_964588045.1 uncultured Gemmatimonas sp. | reverse complement strand
AATCGCTACCGAGTGGAACGTCGAAGCGCGGGCCGGCGGTGTGTGCCTCATACGCATTGTGCACAGTCTTTTCGCCAGCACGGACCAGTGGGACGATCAGCTCGAAGGCGCGAATTCCGGATGGTCGGGTTTCCTCGCCATTCTGCGCATCTATCTCAAACACTTCCGGGGACAAGCCTCCGCGCTCATGCAGATCACCGCTCCCGTCGCGCTTACCGACGCGGAGGCCTGGGAAGCGCTGACGTCGGCGTTGGGCGTGAAAGGCTTGCGCGTCGGGCAGCGATGGACGACGCCCGCGGGTGTCTCACCGCTCAGTGGCGTGTTGGAGTCGGTCACCGAGGATCCATACGACGCACTGCTGCGACTCGACACGCCGGGGCCAGGCATCGCCGCCCTTGGTTCTGCCACCTATCCCGGCGGCGGTCCGACGGTGGTCGCGATGAACCTGTACATGTACGGCGATCAGGCGGCAGCGGCCGTCGCCCGCGAGACACCGCTCTGGAATGCATGGTTTCAGGAACGTTTCCCGATGCCGGCCGAGGCGAACCAGGGCGAAACAGGCCGGACATGAGAACGCGCAAGATCATCGAACACAACTCGATGGTCGCGTGATCCGGCACTCACCTGTCAGCGCTGGCTGGATGTCGCGTCTTCGATGGTGTACTCGAGAACATACGCATGCTTTCCACCGTCGACGTCGATACGCATCGTGCCCGACAAATTCGACAGCTCCCCTGTCCCGGAGTCCGGCACGATCGTGATCACCAGCTGACCGTTCCCGCGGGTCATCGTGCCGCTGTGCTGCAGAACGAACGTGCCTTGCCGGCCATGCAGCGTTCCGACGACCTGCTCCATTGCCACGTACCCAGCCGAGCCCTTGACGCTGGAACGGAACGCAAGCATGCGGCCTTTGCTGGTGGCCTCCAGGTCGCCGTGAAACACCTTGTCGAGGGTGAGCCGGCTTGGTACGGCGTCATCATCGGGTGGCTGTGGTGAGAGTGTCACCTCGAACGAACCGGCAGCAAGCATCGTGCTTCCTGGTAGTGAGTGGAGCTTCAGCTGTTCGCGAGTGCGGCCAGCCGGTCTGACGTGATCCGTGGCGTCGCGCGCGGTCGCGGTGGTGGTCTTGGTGCCGAAGGGTGCGGAACCGTACTGAATGGTAGCGTGTGAGAAATTCCGCGGCATCGCTGCGTTGCTGTTTGGGAGTCCCTGAACCGTTCCCCCGCCCCGAACCGCATCGCCTCATGCGCACCCTCCTTCATGCACTCACCGCAGGTGCCGTCCTGCTCCTCACGGGCTGCCGCGACGCCTTCGTGGCACCAGCAACCGCAACACGCGGACACCTGGTCGACGCACGGACCAACGGGACGCCGGGCGGTGGCGGAGCACCGGAGTTCTTCTGGTTGCCTCCCACCGTGCCGGCCGCCGCAGCCTTTTCCGGGACCTTCGATCCGGCACGCGCACTCACCGTGCGCGTCGTGTGCGTCAACGCCGCGACACCAGGCTGCCCGACACTGGCGGTGCTCGATGCCAACTCGCCCGGGACCGGCAAGCTGGTGGTGGACGCCGCCAAGCAGCTGTACAAGACCGTCTGGCTGGCGCCATCAACGTTGCAGCTGGGGAGCGGGTTGTATCGCGTCGACGTGCTCGATGGCGCCGACGTGGTGGGGCAGGGTGCCCTGACGATCGTCGTCACCACACGCGAGGCGGCGGCCGTGCCGTCGTCGGAGATCGCCGTCATTCGTGGCAAGTCGCTGACCCTGGCCTTCCGGCTTGAGGTGTCGGTCGCCGAAGCCGATCAGTTGCCCGGTACAGACGACGATCCGGCCGTTGCCGCGGTCGCACTCCTCAGGGCACCGGACGACGGACGAAACTTCACGACGGGACATCCCGACCTGCCGGGACTGCCCACGTCGGTGAACGATGCGGTGGTGCATGTCGCGCCGACGGCCACGCTGGCCATGATCAATGCGGCGTTGCGGACGGTGGGCGCACGCATCATCGGCGGTTCTCCGGGTGTGCCGGGCAGTGTGCCGGCCGTGCTGGTGCTGCGCTTCACCACGACGACCCACGCGGCGCTCGCCGAGCGCCTGACGCTGCTGCGCGCGCAGCCCGGCATCCTGGCCGCCATGGCCGACGTCCACCTGAGCACGACGGCACTTCCGGCCACCGGTGCCGGCACGGCGGACGACTGGGAGTGGGTTTCGCAGATCTTCGGAGGAAACGCCGGACTCAAGGCCATGCGCGTGCCGTCGATGTGGAACTTCAACGAATTCGTACAGCACAGTGGGAGTCCCACGGAAGTCGGTGTGATCGACGTCGGCTTCTTCGCGCACGACGATCTGGCCTTGCAGTCCCTCACCAACAACGTGTCTCCCAGCGAGCATGGCACGCATGTCGCGGGAACCATCGGGGCCACGTTCGGCAACGGCGTCGGTGTCGATGGCGTGAATCCGTTCGCGAAGATCAACGCCGAAGCCGGTGTGACAGGCATGGCCGTGCTCGCGACGACCGTCGCCACGCACATCGAGCAGTTTCCCTCCGAGCGGGTCATCAACCTGAGCGTTGGCTACAACTGGTACAACCAGTCGCCGGCCGTAGACCCGGGCACAAGTACCGCGGCGCAGGGCCGTGCGCAATTCGATGGTCTGACGATGCTGTACACCCTGCAGTCGCTTGCCGGGCGCGGACATCAGCTGCCCGTGATTACCGCATCGGCCGGGAACGATTCCAACAAGAATGGGTGGGGGTTCCAGTATGCCACGTTCCTGTCTCCCCTCACCTCCGCGGGGATCTACTTTGCTGCGGCGCCGATCCTCGTCGTGGAGGCGTCCACCGCGGAGTTCGCACGGGCGCCCTTCACGGGAATCAACGGTCATGTCCGTGCCCCGGGCGTGGATATCCTCAGCACGACGAAGGGGTCGAGCTACGCGAAGAACAATGGCACATCGATGGCGGCGCCGCATATCGCCGGCGTCATCAGCTACCTGTACAGCGTCGATCCGACGCTGCCGGGGCCGACGATGACCGCGAATCCGATTCGTACCCTGCTCGACAATGCGATCGCGCAGGGGGCGTCACCGTCGGACGTGGGCGTCAATGCGTATCAGGCCGTGCTCGACATCGACCGGCTGCGGGGGAACGACCGTCTGCTGCGCGTGATCCTCGATGTGGATGATGGTTCCCTCGACGGCAACCTGCGCGTCAATGCGAACGGCCAGCCGGTCGTCAGCACGGACCTCGACGGCAATGGGCGCACGGGCGACGGCGTCATCGACATGTCGGATTTTCGCGTGTTTCGCGATCACCTGCTGGACATCGAAAAGCAGCTCCTGGATCTCGACGAACCGCTTTTCCTGAACGGGGTGGCGAACCACCCCAAGCGCGACCTCAACCGCGACGGTGTGGTGGATGGCAACGAACGGCGATCGCCGCGCACCGACTTCAACGGGGATGGCCAGCTCCATCGCACGCGCACGGCGCGCATGAGTGGCGCCCTGAACGGACAGGTGCTGACCGACCTGCAGGTGCTGCAGTCACGGTTCGACGATCCGCACTACGTCGCCGCGGACTTGCCGGGCCTGGTGAACTCGGCCGACGTGACATTCAACCTCACGCCGTGCTTTCAGCCGGGCCAATTCGCGCGCATCCGCGCCCGCGTGCACAACACGGCCACCGTGGTGCAGGAGCGATTCATCCTGTCGAATGCG
The DNA here is from genome assembly GCA_964588045.1 of uncultured Gemmatimonas sp. Taxonomy (GTDB): domain Bacteria; phylum Gemmatimonadota; class Gemmatimonadetes; order Gemmatimonadales; family Gemmatimonadaceae; genus Gemmatimonas. Next base: position 12,203 of record CAZPON010000009.1, on the reverse strand, counting down.
CAGGTGCAGATCTTCACCCTCCCGGCGGCGTCGGTCGGGTACGACTTCACCGTGCAACTGCTGGACACCGATGGCATCACGGTGCTCAGCACGCATGACGAGTATTCGCCAGCCGACCTGGGGATGGACACGTTCATCACGACGAGTTGTCCCGTGGTGGCGATTGCACCGCAGTCGCCGACCGTCGTGGTCGGGACGCAGTTCCAGTTCACCGCGCAGGTGACCGGCACGGCGAATACCGCCGTGACCTGGTCGGCCTCGGCTGGCTCGATCAGCTCGACCGGCCTGTTCACCGCACCGTCGACGCCACAGGACGTTCAGGTCACGGCAACGAGTGTCGCGAACACCAGCGTCACGGCGCAAACGACGGTCACTGTCGTGCCCGCGGTCGTCGCACCGGCGCCGGCGATCGGCTTTCAGCTCGTCAGCGGCACCTTCTCAGGCAAGGCCACGACCCCGATGACGTATCGGGTGCGATTCACATCCTTCCCGGGGCACACGGTGCAGTTCACCACCACGGCATTCAGCAACGGAAACGGGTTCACCGGACCCGGACCCATCGACCAGTCGTTGCTCACCCTGACACCACGCGGGCCGACGGTCGTCGATGACTTTCGCGTCGACTGGTTCGCGGACGTGACCTTCCCGGTTGGATGGCAGCAGCCAAACGTGACCTGGGGCATCACCATCTCGACCCGCGCGTGCTACTTCCTGCCGTCCGGCGAGCCCTTGTTGGGCGCGAACGGAACACCACTGTGCAGCGTCAACCAGCGCGAATACTGAGCCGTGAGAAATCCGCGCCCTGGGCAACGTCACTGTTGTACAGGGCGCGACTCACGTGCTGGCTTTCATCCCCCCGACTGACACGATCATGTCCATCCTCCATCCATTCTCCGGATTCCGGACCACCCTCCGTGTGGCGGCGCTGGTCGCGGTATCGCTGAGTACCGCGAATGTCGCGCCGGTATCGGCCCAGGCGGTTCGCGCCGGCTTCGATGCCTCGGACCTTGGCAATACCGACGACGGGTCGCTTCACGTGGAAGACATCGGATTCACCTTGCGTTTCTTCGGCTACATGGGAACGGGCGTGTGGGTGAACAACAACGGCAACATGACCTTCGGCATGACCTTCGAGGAGATGCTGGAAGCGTACTCGCCGATCCCGCTCCACCAGGTTGAACAGCGGATCCTTGCGCCGTACTTCGCCGATGTCGATACACGGGAAAGTCAGCAGGTCACGTACGGTGCCGGTGTCGTCGATGGGCGCGCGGCGTTCGGTGTGAACTGGCTGGGCGTGGGGTACTTCGATTCGTACTGGAGTACGCCCGACAGTCCGCTCAACTACTTCCAGTTAATTCTCATCGATCGCGGCCTCGGCGATTTCGATTTCGAGTTCAACTACGCCGCACTGGGCTGGGACGCCGGTGACGCGGACGGCGGCATCGATGGACTCGGAATCGACGACGGTTGGACCGACTGCGCGCGCGTCGGCTGGGGCGGTGGCGCGACGACCGCGGGCACGGCGATGGAGCTCGACGGATCGGGCGTGTGCGGGGCCTTGATCGACGGCGGCGCGAACAGCCTGGCGCGCGGTGGCAATACCGACGTCGAAGGCCGTTATCGCTTCCACGTACGCAACGGGGTCGTCACGGACCTGGATGTGGCGGTGGTACCCGAGCCGTCGACGTTGCTGCTGGCCACGTTCGGCGGCGGCGTCCTGTGGATCGTTGCACGCCGCCGCAGGACCGAGAGCTGACCCCGGCATCGTCCGACAGGCGCTGACCGCGTAAACGCAGGACATTCACTCGCCTTCGCCGGGAATGCCCCCCACATTCCCGGCCATGCGATTTCATGCGCTCCGCAGCACCTGTTGCCTCGTTGGCGGCATGGCTGTGCTCCCGGCCTGGCAGCCGCTTTCGGCCCGGCAGGCCACGGACGCGCTGAATCCCGGAGCGCTTGTCCGCGAGATGACCGCGGCGCACGACGCGGGCCTCGACGATCGCGTCGCGAAGACGCTGACGGCCCAGGCCCGTGGCGATGCCCGCAAGATCGCATTGCTGAACGCCACACGGGACCGGCTCGCGTTCCGGCATGACGACGCGCGTCGCCGGTATACGGCACTCGCCACCGATACGGCCGGCCTGATCGGCGCGTACGCCCAACTCGGACTGGCCACCATTGCCGCGAATCATGGCGATGTGCGTCAGGCCATGCGCGCGCTCGATGTCGCGCAGGCACAATTGCAGCGACTCGGCGACCAGCCCGGTGACATCGACGCACGGACCGGCCTAGTGCTCACGACCTTGCGCACAGTAAGTGTCGATTCGGCGGCGACGCTGTTGCGCGCGGCGCAACACCTGTCGTCGTCCGCCATGCCGTTGCAGCATGCACGTCTGGCTTGCGTGGCCACGCAGGTGGCGATCCGTGCCGGCGTTCGCGTCGCCGACAGCACATGGGACCGGGCGATCGCCATGGCGCGTCCGCAGGGACCACGTCTGCTGTCGGAATGCCTGTTCCTGCGCGCGCTCTACTTCGAATCCACCGGACGCGCCCATGACGCCATCGTGCTGCTGGACACCGTGGCGCGACTGCAGCAAGGCGCCCGGATGTGGAACAGCCTGTCGGCCACACGGCAGTGGCAGGGAAGCGCGTACATCGCACGCAGCAACTACGCGCGCGCACGCGAAGCGCTCATTGAAGCACTCGAGGGGGCGCAACGCAGTGGCAGCCGCAACGGTGAAGCGTGGGCCGAGCACGACCTGGGGCGCATTGCGCAACGACTGGGCGCCGTGAACGATGCGGCGCATCATTTCGAACGGGCGCATGCACTCTTCCGGCAAACCGGTGACCGGACCGGCCTGGCCATGGCCAGTTATGCGATGGCCGAAGGCGTGTCGCTGCAAGGAGACCTGGTCCGTGCCGACTCCTTGTGGCGCATCACGATGACATCCAGCCGCGACGTCGTGCCGCAGAATCTCGTGCCCTCGCTCGTGGCCCGGGCGGACATCGCTCGGCAGCGGCATGATCTCCGCCTGGCCAGCGTGCTCCTCGATTCGGCAATGGTCGTCGCGCAACGGCAGAACCAGCCCGGATGGGCGAACACCGTGCAGTATCAGCGCGGCGTGCTCGCCCTGGCGGATCAGCATCCGCAGCAGGCCATTGCGCAGTGGGACAGCCTGTTGCGGCGTCAGAATCTGCAGGGGCCACCGCGGTTCGAAGTCCTGACGCGCTGGGCCGAAGCGTTTGCCGCACAGGGCAACCTCGACGAGGCATGGCGTACCTTCAACGTGGGCAGCCGTCATCTCGATGCGTGGTTGCGCGGCTTCACACACCGGGAAGATGTGCTGGCACTCCTGCAGGATCGCCGTCTGGACCTGGACCGGGATCTGGGCATCGCCACACTGGTCTCGCGGTTTGCCGCAGCCAACCGTGTGGCAGAAGCGTTCGCCATCGCGGAGTGGCGTCGCGTGCGCGGCAAGGAGCAGCAGGCATTGCAGCAGGGCGCGCTGACGGTCGACGCGTCTGGTGCCATCCGTGTGCTGCCGGCGGCGATGGACACGGCCATGCTCGACCCACAACGCTATCCGGCACTGGCGCGGACGCGGTTGCCCGTCACGTACGCCGTGATCGGGTTCATCACTGGTCGCGGCGGCGAACCAACCACCGCGTTCGTCCTCACCCGCGATTCCCTGCAGGCGGTGCTGATTGCGCCTATCGATTCGCTGACCGCGGAGATCGGCCGCCTGGCGGCGTTCCTGCAGGCGGGCGAACGGCCCATGGCGCTGACGCGTGATCTGTCGGACCGGATACTCGCACCGGTGCTGGCGGTCCTGCCGTCCACCGTGGACCGCATCGTGCTCATTCCCGACGGAGAACTGCATCACCTGCCGTTTGCCGCGTTGCTGCTGCCCGATGGCGCGTCGATGTTGTCGCGGTACGCCATTGCCGTCGCGCCGTCGGTGCACGACGCACTGGGCAGTGTGAGCCGCGTGGCGCGTGCGGCCCGTGGCCCGTCGACGCAGGCACTCATCGTCGGGCCCCCGTCGCGTATGCCCGACATGCCCGGCAGCGACACGGCCTGGCACCCACTGCCGGGCGCGCGCGACGAAGCGCGTCGTATCGCGTCGATGGTGCAGGGCAGTACGTTGCTCGATGGATCGGGCGCGAACGCGGCGGCGTTCACGAGTGCGCTGACGCAGGGCGGCACCGTCGTGCACATCGCCACGCACGCCATCGCCGACGCCGGTTCGTTCGCGAACAGCGGGATCGCGTTGCAGCCCACGGCCACCCACAACGGCGTCGTCGATCTCGTTGCCTTGCGCGCGCAGCCGCTGCCGTTCGATCTCGTGGTGCTGTCGGCGTGTTCAGGCGGCAGCGGTGTGCTGCTGGCGGGTCAGGGGTTGCACGGCCTGGCGAGTACCGTGCTCGATGCCGGTGCGCGCGGTGTCATCGCCACGCGCTGGCGCGTCGACGACCGCGCCATTGTGCCGCACATGGAGCGGCTGTACGCAGCCATGGCCGGCGGCGACGATGTGGTGACCGCCTTGCATCGGGTGCGCACCGACGCCATGCGCAACGGCGAGTCGCCGGCCATCTGGGCGAATCTCGAGTACTACGGCGATCCCACGCTGCGCGTGACGTTGGCGCCGCGAACGCCGTCACCGTGGTCGCGGATGACCCAGACGGTGCGCCAGTGGCTAGGGCTGGGCGGGGGCCCGTAGCAGGCGCAGTTCGCTGCGCAGCCGGCGCCCGTCCGGCAGTGTCGTCGTGATCCACCATGCGCCAATGCGTGCGCGTGCCGCGGCATCCAGGTCCGGCGGCAATGGTGCAACGGTGTCGGTCACGGTTCGCGTGAACAGCAGGGTCCCGTCGGTGTCGAACACCTCGATGTCGTAACTGGTGGCGCCGGACACCGCATGCCAGATGAATCGCATCGACGTATCGGTCACGACCCCGGAGGAAGCCGGGGCGATCAACGACACGCTGACGGTCCGTGCATCGCGAAAGCGTCCGGCCGATGTGTCGTCGTTGGTGCCTGCGCCAGCGTCTGACCACGCGCCGCGCAGCCAGAACGATCCGCCAGCCATGAGGCACACCGCGGCCGCCGCGGCGATCGGTGTCCACCGCGATGTCCGCCACCGGGCACCCGCGCGGTCGGAGCCCGCGGATCGTGCCGTGGCCTGCGCGGCCGATGTGAACGTGTGCAGCAGCGCCATGTCGTCGGCAGCCCCACTGCGCAGCGCGACATCGAGCACCCGTTCACGTTCGTCTGGCGGCAATTCGCCGGCGAGTGCTGCCCGGAGGGTTTCACCATCGGGCCTGTCGTCACCGGGCTGCGCGCCGCGCTGGGCACGCAACGCGGCGTACGCCCGCCGCAGTTCGTCATCGGCCATGCGATGTCTCCCCGTCGTCCTCTGACCCGGAGGAGTCCGGAGCACGCAGGTGTGTCCGCACGTCGTCGAGTCCCCGATACAGCAGGTTGCGCACCTTGGCCTCCGTCCAGCCGGTCATCCCGGCGATTTCGTCACGCGAGAAATTCTCGAGATGTAGCTGCACCACGATGCGCCGGTTCCGCGGCAGTGTGGACAGGGCGGCCTCCAGGCGTCGCGCCAGCGCTTCGGCTTCGGCGATGTCTGGTGCCGGCACGTGCAGTGCCGGGTGAAGGTGTTCCGTTGCGGTGGCGTCATCCAGCGACGTTTCTGCCTGATGCCGTCGGCGGCGGCGCAGATGGTCGATCACCGCGGAGGAGACCACCTTCATGAGATAAGACACACCGAGGCTGTCAAAATTCTCACCGGTCGGATACGCCTTCCACAACCGGATGCGAACGTCCTGGAGAATGCCGTCGACATCCTCCGGCGACAGCCCCCGGGCGCGCGCGGCGTGCCGCGCGAGCGATTCGAAGCGGGCCATGAGCCGCTCCAGGTGCCTGCCCGCCAGCGCGACCACATCGTCACCGGCGGCAACGGTCGGTGCGGGCATGACGGGTGTGTCAGCGCGGTCGTTGGACGTCACGAATCATGGAATCACGATGAGATCGGGCGGCCTGTCTGCCAGCCGCGAAAAATACTCCGCGTCGGCTGCCCGGCATATGGACGCTGCCGGCGCGGCGAATGTCACGCCGCCTACGGGCGGCGAGCGTCGAGATGCTGGTTCGAGGGCGCAAGAAACCCGTCTCGCACCGGTTGGCCAAGGATTGCCCGAACGTCAGGCGGCGCTACGGCGCCAGGGGCATGACGTGCGTTGCATTCCGCTGCATGGTCAGCTCACGCGGCGCGATCACGCACTACACGAGGGCCAGCGCGTCTGCGCCCGCCGGGAAGCGGAGTCGGCTGGAGATGTCGTTCGCAGCCTCCAGCACGACTTCGGCCACGTCGGATTCCCTGGTCACCGGCATGTCCTGCGTGAACCCGGCGAACACGCTGTGGGCGAACGGTTCATAGGCCTCGGGAATCAGGCCTTGCATCCGCTGCTGGCCATTGGCGGTGAAGCTGGTCGTGGGGCCGTAGCCGGGCTCGACGAGCTTGACGCGCACGCCGAAATGCTGGAGTTCGAGTTCCAGGGAGGCCGTGAACCCTTCGATGGCGGCTTTGCTGGCGGTGTAGTGCGCAACCAGCGGGAACGGGGCCAGTGTCGCGCTCGACGTGATGTTCACGATGGTGCCGGCCCGGCGCGCCCGGAACTGCGGGATGATCGCCTGGCACATCGCCATCACACCGAACGTGTTGGTCTCGAAGATGTCGCGCACGGTGGCCATCGGCGTGGCCTCGAATGCGCCGAACAGGCCGACGCCGGCGTTGTTCACCAGCACATCGATCGGGCCGGCAGCCTTCAGGGCGTGCGCGATGCTGTCAGGGTTGGTGACGTCCAGCGGCAGGACGCGCAGGTTCGCGGACGCGGGGAACAGTTCCGGCCGCGGTGTGCGCATCGTGGCCACGACTTGCCAGCCCTGCGCGAGGAAGTGGCGAGCGGTCTCCAGGCCATAGCCGGAGGAACAGCCGGTGATCAGTACGGTTTTCATGGTTGGCTCCGAGGTGTTGAGGTGTGAGTTGACTCGGAGCGAACGATAGGCCAGCATTTCAGGACTTACGATACTCAAAGGTCCTGTTCTTTTTAGTGTGAGTCCAAATATGGGCGATCCCCTTTCTGAAGTCGTTCGCCTGCTGCGTCCGCGGGCGGCCTTTGCCAACGTCATCAGCGGCAAGGGCAACTGGGCGGTGCGTTATTCCGAGTATGGTTTGCCCAGCTTCTGCATTGTGCTGGACGGAAGCTGCCGGCTGACGGTCGACGGACATGCTTCCATCACGATCCGCGCGGGGGATTTCGTCCTGCTTCCCACCACACCGGCCTTCACCATTTCGAGTTTCGCGCCGGCGCCTCCGGTGCATCTCGATCCCAATGTGGTGGCGAGTGCCCGTCGCGAGATCCGCTACGGTGAACGCCGAGGCCTGCCGGACATGCGTTCGTTGGGAGGGTCATTCCTGTTCGATTCCGGCGATCCGGGACTGCTGGTGTCCCTGCTGCCCAGAGTGGTGCATGTCCGGGATTCGGTTCGCCTGTCGCAGCTCGTGCAGATGGTGGGCGAAGAATCCGCCGGCCAGAAGCCCGGCAGCGAGTTCATGATGTCGCGACTGGTGGAGCTGCTGCTCGTGGAAGCCATGCGCTCGGCAGCGGCCGACAGCGCTCCACCGGGATTGCTGCGTGGCCTGGAGGATGAACGACTGGCCCGGGCACTGAAGCAGATGCACGCGCACATCGGTCGTGCCTGGACCGTCGATCACCTGGCGAAGATTGCCACCCTTTCCCGTTCCGCGTTCTTCGAGCGCTTCACACGCATTGTCGGAGTGGCGCCGATGGCGTACCTGCTTTCCTGGCGCATGGAGATCGCCAAGGATCTGTTGCGCGACGACGCGTTGACGGTGTCCGAAATCGCTGAACGTGTGGGTTACGGATCGACCAGCGCATTCAGCGTGGCGTTCAGCCGGTGTGTGGGGCAGGCGCCGAGTCGGTATGAGGGATGAGAGATGAGGGCTGAGATCCCTCATGCCTCTTCATGCTTCTGGTTACGCGCTGTGGGAGCTCTTTCCGAGATTGCAGACGCTGCAGGCTGTGCGAAGGTTGTCGGCCTCCGTCCGTCCGCCTTTCGACCACGCCAGGATGTGATCGACATGAAGCACCACATCTGGCGCCCGACGGCCGCAATACTGACAGGTGTAGCTGTCGCGCTTGAACACGGTGAATCGAAGCGAGGGGCCTGCGGTACGGGAGCCTCGAGGATCGCGGACCACTGGCTCGCTGGTGCGCTTCGGAGACAGCATCCACTTCTCGCGCGCGCGCTGGTCAGGGAACACGATCCAGCTCGAGCCGTGGCTGCGCCCGCGCACCGTCAACGGAGGATCGATCCACTCCTCGTCGGAGAGGAAGATCGCAAGGGCGTGAAACCGCGAGGGTAGCGCGTTCCAGTACTGGTCGCGGCCCGCGAGGGAAAAGCCTGCAACCGAAGTTCGCAGCTCGTCGGGCGAGGCGTCGACAAGCTGTCGAAGGCCGCACACGTGCGCCCTCGCGACCACCGGCCCTCCACTCCATTTCATCCAGACGGTTTCACCCAGGCCGATATTGCTCCACGGGGCAGGGCGCTTACCCTGAGCGGTCTGCGTGAATACGCCGACCTCGGGATGCTCGCGTGAGCCTGCGACCCACTCAGGAGTGCGGATGCAAATATGCTCGCGGATACGCCGAACCCTCTCTCTCAACCTGACGTTGACGTTCTGCAGCGCTCTTCTGTCGTTGTCGCCTACCGCACCTTTCCAGCAAGGAGCTCATCGAGCTTGGCGGCAATGGCCGGAAGGGCGCTGGCGCCGGAAGTCACAAACGCAACGGTGCCCTGCGTGTCGATCAAAACGAAAAGCGGGGTTGACGTGTTCGGGTTGAATCGACTCCACGTGGCTGAGTCACCGAGTACCACTCGAGCCGATCGGGGCTTGCTGCGGAGAAACTCCTCTACCGCTGCGGCGTTCGTCTCGCGTGACATGGCAATCCAGGAGAACTGATCACGCTTGTCGAGATAGAGGGCGTTGAGGGACTCACGAATCCCCTCCGAGAAGGGGCATTCGATGGACCAGAACTCCAGCAGGGTCGGTCGGCGCCGGTCGGCCTGCAAGGTGAACGTTCGCCCGGACAGATCCGGCGCCACGAACGGCGGATGCTTGAATCCCGGCGCGACGGCGGTCGTTCTCGTTGACGGCCTGAGGGTGAGCCTGCTCCCCGCCGAGTCGATCGACTCGATCTCATATGAGATGCCGCCCAACGCGAACGGTGCATCGGGTTGTACTTCTTCAGCGGCCACTGGCCTGCCATTGATCAGTCGGGCGGCCCCTTGCGCGAAGGCACCGTCGGCGTCGAAGTCGACGAGGAACTGCGTGCCACCGCCGGTCGTGTAGAACGGATCGTTGCGGCTCCGTGGCTGAACGCGTACGGCATACCTCTTGTTCGCGATCTCGGCATGCCCCATCCGTGCTTCAGCGATACGGGCGTACGTGTACTTGCCAGCGTACATCACCTGCAAGGGCACGGCTACCTCCCGGCCAGCAACGGTACGAATGCCAAGCCGTGCGCCCGCGACCATCATTTCACCAACGCGTTCAAAGTGCAGCAACGGCACGTTGGTGAAATCGAGCGTTCCGGCGGTATCCAGCACATAGCGGCGGGTCGTATCCCCTTCGGTGCTGAACCGCAGCACACGAACTTTCCGCAACGATGGTCGATCGATGACGTCGGCAATTTCGGGGTGCATCCAGCCGGGCGCGATTCGCACGGAATCGCGCATGGCACCATCCAACGGCGCAAAGAAGATGTTCGTCAGGCCGGCGAAGAAAGGTGCCGGACGGTCATCGGCCACGGCCTCGAGAGGAACGACAACGCGTCGGTCATTGCCCGACGTGCTCTGCGCGAGGCCATGCGACGTCACGGTCGACAGCATCACGACCAGTCCGGGTAACCACTTCATTCGCGCCTCGCCTGCGGCGTTGAGGTTGACCATCCTGTCGAACGTTTGCGTTGGACCGCGCGGATCGACCAGGCCTCAGGGCGCGAGGTGGTTGAGATCGAACACAGGGGACGCCTGCGTCACAACCTGCGTTGGGCTCCGGGCGAAGGCAAGCGGCCTGCCTGTCGCCAGGTGCAACGGCTGTTCGCCGCCGCCCGGAGTCAACGCTGCGGATGCACCCGCGTCAGAGCGCCGCTGTCTCCGCCGATACCACCACCGTGCCCATGGTCACGCTGGTGTTGTTGGTCTTGATGAAATTGAGCTTGCCGGTGAGATACGCAGTATCCCAGATCGCGGCCGTCGCGCTATCGGTGGCGCTGTCGTACAGCGCGCGATCAAGGCGCAATGACGACTTCACGGCGCAGTCTGCACCCTTGGCGCCGGTGGCCCAGAACACCACGCGCGCACGGCCCTCACTGGTGGTGCCCATGTCGAAACAGATCGTCGAGGATCCTGCGGTGTAGAGCGCGCTGGCGGCATCGTTCGCATAGCTGAACTGCGTGGTGGAGCCGGCGCCGAAACGGAACCAGGTCCACGAGCTGCCCGAGTTGGAGCGGCCCCCGGTGAGAATGAACTTGCCCGCGCCGGACGCAGGGTTGCCGGTCGGGGAAGGATCCTGTCCGAAGACCGCGTAGAAGTAGCTGTTGTTGCTCGTCGACTGGACGTTCTGCAAGCGGATGTGTCGCGCTTCGCCGGCGGGCGGCACACAGAGCGCCTGCCAGTCGGTGTTGGCCGCGAACGTCGTGGTGCATGTGGTGGCCGCTTCGATGGCCGCCGCCTCGAGCACCGGTGTCGCGCTCAGCGTGATGCGTGGCGTGGCACCGGTCGCTCCCGACTGACGGAAGTACACCTTGAGCTGTTTGGCCACCGCGCCCGTCGTGCCTTGCCAGTGCGTGCGTGCGCCGAGCGCGGTCGCCACGGTGAGTGTGCTGCGATCCGCGCAGTTGGCGCCGCGCTGTCCGCTCACCCACAGCATGAACTGCGCGGCCTCCGTCGCCGAGCCATCGTACAAGTCGAAGCACACGGTGGCGCCGCTGTTGATGTAGGTGGCATTGCCATCGAGGGTCGCGTCGACGGCACCGAAGGACGCCTGCAGCGTGGGCGTCGGCGCGGGCATGCCGCCACCGTACAGCAGCACGCGGAACTGTCCGGCCGCGATCGGGCCCGAGGTGGCCGTGGGCGGTGCGCTGAAGCCGAACACGATCTGCGACGAGGCATGTGTGGCGGTCGCGCGGAAATTCTCGATGCGCACATGGCGCACACCCTGTGTCGGCTGGCAGAGTTCGACGAACGACCCGTCGTTGGCGGCGGTGATATTGGTGCTGCACTCGGTCTTCGTCTCTTCGTTCGGGCCGGCCGGGGAATCGTCACTGCAGCCGGCAACGAATGCGGTCAGGACAAGCGCGGCGACCGCGCGGGTGGCGCGCGGGCGCGCGGACAACAGCTGTTTCGTGAACATGAGTGGCGGCTGGACACGGGGTGACCTGCCGACGATCGGCAGAGGCGCGCAGGGCGCGCTTCCGCAACGTAGGTCGATACCCGACAAGATCTATCGATATTCGTACGGACCATTCCCTTGGTATTCATCCGTAGGGGTACATGACTGCACTGTGCGTGACCGCACACGGTGTATCTGCAAGTCTCGCGCTGTTCCTCGACCCTCGTCCTGCAGTCAGCTCACCGACGCCGTTTCAGGATGGACACCGGTTGCAGCAGACAGCCAACGCTCGCCGTGGACGCGCGTACGTATTTCTGGCGTCGGACGTCCGTCGCGAGTTGGCCCCAGCCTCAGGAGATGTGATGAAGACCACGCTGATGGTTCTGTTGACGATGCCGCTGCTCGCGGCGAGCGCGTCGGCGCAGGGAGCGGGCGGCGCCGGTGGCGCAGGCCGCGGGGGCCAGACGCCCGAGCAGCAGGCGGCTCGCGCGGCGGCGGCGAACAAGCCCCGCACCATCGAAGGCATCAACACCGTGTGGCTCGAGGAACTCACGCAGCCCGAGTTCCGCGACATGATCAAGAACGGCTACACGACCGTGCTGATCCTGACCGGAGGCGTCGAGAACAACGACGGCAACCTCCAGATGAACAAGCACAACATCAACATCAAGCTGCTTGGCGAGATGATTCAAGCGCGAAGGAATATAAGAATAATCGGCA
>CAZPON010000008.1:0-33941 GCA_964588045.1 uncultured Gemmatimonas sp. | reverse complement strand
TGTACAAGACCTCACCGTTTGCGTCGCAGCATCCGTGGGATCACGTGGAAGGCACGCCGTACGGTACGCGTGGCGGCATGGCGTTCGTCCACAACTTCCCCGCCGACGGCGAGTACCGGTTCCGGCTGAACGTCGGTGGCGGCGTTGGTCGCCCCATCGAGGATCTCGACATTTCGATCGACGGCGAGCGCGTGGCGTTGCTGGGCTACGATCGCGGCATCGCGCGCAACGGCGAGTCGGCCGACTTCCCGGCCGGTGCCGACTTCATCACCAGCGAACCGATCAAGATCAGGGCCGGGCAGCGCAGCGTGTCGGTGGCGTTCCTGCGGAAGTCCGAAGGCCCGTACGAAGATCTCATCAAGCCGCACGACTGGTCTCGCGCGTCCAGCGGAACGGGTGCGGCCGGCACGACCGAACCGACGCCGCTCATGGAAGTCCTGATCACCGGACCCGACAAGGTGACCGGCGTTTCGGATTCGCCCAGTCGCAGCCGCGTGTTCAGTTGCTATCCCACGGGCAAGGCGGCGCAGCGTGCGTGTGCCGACCAGATCCTGTCGCGCCTGGCGGCGCGTGCGTATCGGCGTCCTGTCACTGCGCGTGACCGTGCCAGCCTCATGAAGTTCTACGACCAGGCCGCGGCGGGCGATGCGCAGTATGGCTTCGAGTACGGCGTGCGCATGGGTCTGCAGGCGATCCTGGCGAGTCCGTATTTCGTGTTCCGCTTCGAGAAAGTACCGGCGAAGGCCGAAGCCGGAACGGACTATCGCATCGACGATTTCGAGTTGGCATCGCGGCTGTCGTTCTTCCTGTGGAGCAGCATTCCCGACCAGCGGTTGCAGTCGCTGGCCGGACAGCGCCGGCTTTCCGAGCCCGCAGTCTTCAATGCCGAAGTGAAGCGCATGCTGGCCGATCCGCGTGCCGAGGCCATATCGACGCGCTTCGCGGCGCAGTGGCTGCGGTTGCAGGATCTCGAAAAGGTGCATCCCGACGCCTTCCTGTTCCCCGACTTCACGCTGTCGCTGCAGCAGGCGATGCAGCGCGAGACCGAGCTGTTCTTCCAGGACATCGTGCGGAACGATCGCAACATCCTCACGATGTTCACGTCCGACTCGACGTATGTGAACGCCGAGCTGGCCAGGCACTATGGCATTCCGAACGTGGCCGGTTCGCAGTTCCGGAAGGTCGCGTACGCGGACGACCAGCGTCGCGGACTGCTGGGCCAGGGCAGCGTGCTGGTGCAGACGTCACTGGGTAACCGCACGTCGCCGGTGCTGCGCGGCAAGTGGGTGATGGAGGTGCTGCTGGGCACGCCGCCGCCGCCGCCGCCGCCGAACGTGCCCGACCTCGAGCAAACCGAGGGCTCCAAGGACGGCAAGCAGCTGACCACGCGTGAGCGCATGGAGATTCACCGTGCGAATCCGGCTTGTAAGAGCTGTCACCTGTTCATGGACCCGATGGGGCTGGCGCTCGACAACTTCGACGTGACGGGCAAGCTGCGCTACCGCGAGAATGGCGCGCAGCTCGACATGCGCGGCGAGATGTACGACGGGACGGCGCTCAACTCGTCGGCGGACCTGAACAAGGCGCTGCTGGCGCTTCCGATTCCGCTGACCCGCAACTTCACCGAGAACCTGATGGCGTATGCCCTGGGGCGCCGCGTCGAGGATCACGACCAGCCGACCGTGCGCGCGATCGTGCGTGACGCGGCGCGGCGCGACTACCGGTTCTCGGCGTTCGTGATGGGTGTGGTGAACAGCAAGGCATTCCGCAGCAAGCGCGCCGAGCCGGTATCGGCAGACGCGTCGCACAACTGACCTGAATTTTCGAGGAGCTCGCCCCATGGAGTTTCTGTCCCAGAAGAGCCTGCACCGCCGGACGTTCCTGCGCGGATTGTCTGCCACGATTGCGCTGCCGTATCTCGACGCGATGGAGCCGGCCGGGCGATTCATCGCCAAGGTCGGCGGCGCGGGCGACGTCGCGAAGAAGACGCGACTCGTGTGCATCGAGTCGGTGCACGGCGCGGCCGGCTCGAATGCGTGGGGGGCGTCCAAGTATCTGTGGGCTCCGCAGGGACTGGGCCGCGACTTCACGCTCAATCCCGAAGGCGCGCTGAGTCCGCTCGATCCCTGGCGCAAGTACGTCAACATCATCAGCAACACCGACGTGCGCATGGCCGAGGCGTTCGATGCGCCGGAAATCGGCGGTGACCACTTCCGCTCGAGCGCGGTGTTCCTGACGCAATCGCACCCGAAGCAGACGCAGGGGTCCGACCTGTTCGTCGGCACATCGTTCGACCAGATCGTGGCCCGCCAGATCGGGCAGGACACGCCGATCCCGTCGATGCAGCTGTGCATCGAGAACCTCGACCAGGCCGGCGGCTGCACCTACAACTACGCCTGCGCGTACACCGACACGATCAGCTGGGCGTCGCCGACGCAGCCGCTGCCGATGATCCGCAATCCGCGCGCGGCGTTCGACCTGCTGTTCGGCGCGGGCAGCACCAACGCCGATCGCGCCGCGCGTCGCAAGGACACGGGCAGCATCCTCGACTGGGTGATGGGCGAGATGTCGTCGCTCAAGCGCGACCTGGGCCCGTCCGATCGCAAGCGCGTCGAGCAGTATCTCGAGAACGTGCGCGAGCTCGAGCGTCGCATCCAGCAGATCGAGGCCAAGAACACGAGTGGCGAGGAGCGCCTGCTTCCCGAGGCGCCGTCGGGCGTGCCCGATTCGTTCGCCGAGCACATGAAGCTGATGTTCGATATCCAGGTGCTCGCGTTCCAGTCGGATATGACGCGCGTGTTTTCGTTCAAGACGGGGCGTGACGCCTCGAGCCGGACCTTCCCGGAAAGCGGCACGAACAAGGGATTCCACCCGGCCTCGCACCACGGCGGCCGCGACTCGGCCATCCTCGAGTTCAACCAGATCAACAAGTACCACGTGAGCATGCTGCCGTACTTCCTGCAGCGCCTCGCGGAAACGTCCGACGGCGACAGCAACCTGCTCGACGAGACGCTCATCGTGTACGGGTCGCCGATGGCGGACGGCAACATTCACAACCATCGCCGGTGCCCGCTGGTGCTGATGGGTGGCGCGAGCGGCATGCTGCCGGGCAACGTGCACCTCAAGGCGCCCGATGGCACGCCGATGGCCGACGTCATGCTGTCGCTGCTGCACGGCTTCGGTGTCGACGCCCCGGTCTTCGGTGACAGCGTCAGTCCGTTTGCGCTCACGGTGTAAGGGAGGCGTGGTCATGTCACGACTGGGCGTGCTGGCGGCCGCGCTGGTGGTTGGACCGTGGAGCGTGGTGTCGGCGCAGAACACGCAGAACGCCCCGCGTCCGGCGGCCGATCGCGCGAAAACAACCACGGCTCCGGTGAGCGACACGCGCAAGAACCTGGGTGCGTCGCTGGTGCAGGCCGCCGAGCGTGGGGACCTGGCCACCGTCAAGTCGCTGGTGGCACAGGGCGCTGACGTGACCGTCGCGCGCGGCGACGGCATGACGGCGCTGCATTGGGCTGCCGATCGCGGCGATGCGGCGATGGCGAGCCTGTTGCTCAAGGGCGGCGCCAAACTCGACGCGAAGACCAACGCTGGTGGCTACACGCCGTTGCACGTGGCCGGCAAGGCGGGAAGTGCTGCGGTGTTGAAGGTGCTGCTGGATGCCGGCGCCGATGTGCGCACGATGACCGGCACGGGCGCCACGGCGCTGCACCTGGCGGCGCTGGCCGGCAATGCCGACGCCGTCGAGGCGCTGCTCCAGCACAAGGCCGATCCCAACGCGCGTGAAACAGCATGGGGACAGACACCGCTGATGTTCGCGGCCACCGCCAATCGGGCCGACGCCATTCGCGTGCTGGCGAAGGCGGGCGCCGATCCGACGGTGCAGACGCGGTCGGTCAATCTCAGCGAAGAGTTGGCGCGGCAGCAGGCGGCCACACGGCGGCGCAATGAAGTGCTGCTGGCGGCGCTTCCGGAAAAGCAGCGGGATTCCATCAAGGCGGCCCAGGCAAAGGCAGCGGCGGACGCCGCGGCAATGAACTCGTTTGCGCCGGCAGGAGGCGCGCAACAGGCGACCGCACGGACCGCCGCGACCCCTGCGACGCGTGCCACGGCGGCCCCCGGATCAGTGGATACGTCTGGCGGCGCGCCTCGCGTCGCTGCCGCCGGTGGTGGCGGTGGGGGTGGCGGCGGCGGTCGCGGCGGCGGCACACCGCCGACGTCGATGCTGACGCCGACGCAGATCCAGGAAGCGATTCGCGCCGGGCGCGAGGTATTCGACGCGCCAACCGTGCCGAGGACGGTCGAGCAGACTGAACTCCCGGAAGGCAACGTGGCGGGCTATGAAGGCACTGTCGGCAGCATGGGTGGACTGGCGGCACTGCATCATGCGGCGCGACAGGGCAACATTGCTGCCGCCATGGCGCTGCTGGACGGCGGCGCGCCCATTGACGAACCGACGGCGACGGACAGCACGACACCGCTGCTGATGGCGGCCATCAACGGACAGTTCGACCTGGCGATGGAATTCGTGAAGCGCGGTGCCAACGTGAAGCTGGCCAGCACGGCCGGGCTCACGCCGTTGTACGCGGTCATCAACACCGAGTGGGCGCCACGCTCGCGCTATCCGCAACCGCAAGCCGTGCAGACGCAGCGTGTCACGCACCTCGACCTGATGAAGGAGTTCATCACGCGCGGCGCCGACGTGAACGTGCGCCTCAAGAAGAACCTCTGGTTCTTTGCGTACAACAACTGCGGCAATGCCAACTGCGGCCTCGAGATGCTGGATGGCACCACGCCGTTCTGGCGTGCGACGTACGCGGTGGACCTCGACGCGATGAAGATGCTGAAGGCCGCCGGCGCCGATGACACGATGCCATCGTTCCGCGTGGCGCAAGCCGGCCGGGCCGGTCGTGCGGGTGGCGCGCCCGCCGCTGCGGCAGGGCGTGGTGCCGGCGGACCGGACGGACCGGGCAACCCGGGCACTGGTCCGGTCGATGCCGCCGCCGATTCGGCGATGCGCGCCGTGCCGCCGGGCATCGGCACGTATCCGATTCACTCGGCCGCCGGCGTGGGATACGGCAACGGCTTCGCGGGCAACTCGCATCGGCATGCGCCCGACGGATGGATGCCGGCGCTCAAGTATCTCGTCGAGGAACTGCATCACGATGTCAACAAGCGCGACCTGACGGGATACACGCCGTTGCATCACGCGGCCGCGCGCGGCGACAACGAGATGATCCTGTATCTCGTGAGCAAGGGTGCGGATGTGAAGGCAGTGGCGCGCAACGGACGCACGACGGTGGACATGGCCAACGGTCCCGTGCAGCGCCTGCGGCCATTCCCGGAAACGATCGCGCTGCTCGAGAAGCTCGGCGCGAAGAACAGTCATCGCTGTGTGAGCTGCTAGGCCGCGACAGATTGAACCACGGAGTTCACAGCGTGCGCAGAGGGATCGTCACCGAATGGATTGGTGACGATCCCTTTCTGCGTTGGCGAGCTTACTTGCGCGCCACGGGCTCGAGCCGCACGATCGGCGTGGGCTTGCCGTCGCGATCCTCGATGGCGATGTAGATGAACCCGTCCAACCCCTGCCGCACGTCGCGGATGCGTCCGCGCTTTCGCACCAGCACGTCGCCCAGCTCGACCTGCTGGCCGGTGCGGACGAAGCGCGCGAGCTGCTCTCCTGCCAGCCCGCCGGCGAAGATGTTTCCCTTCCAGTTCGGGAACTTGTCGCCCGTGTACTCCATGAGTCCGGACGCGGCGATCGAGGGAACCCAGACGAACCTGGGCTGCTCCATGCCCTCGCGCATGGTGCCCTGGTGGATGTTGCTCCCGCTGCGGTAGTTCACGCCGAAGCCGATGACCGGCCACCCGTAGTTGCGCCCGGACTGGATCAGGTTGAGTTCGTCGCCACCCTGCGGACCGTGTTCGGTTGCCCAGAGATTGCCGTCGGCATCGAACGACAGCCCCTGCGGATTGCGATGCCCGTAGCTCCAGATTTCCGGCTTGGCGTTGTCCTTCCCGACGAACGGGTTGTCGGTCGGAACACGGCCATCATCGTGAAGGCGGATGACGGTGCCGTGGTGATTGGAGAGATCCTGCGCCGGATGTGCAGAGAGTGCGGCGAGGTCGCCGGTCGGGGGTGCCTGGCGGTCACCCACGGTGATGAACAGGTAGCCGTTGCGGTCGAATGCGAGCCGCGACCCGAAGTGTCCCGGCGCTCCGCGCGTATCGGCCACGAAGATCTCCTGGGCATCCGTGAGCCGGTCGTTCTCGAACTTCGCACGGATCACCGCGGTGGTCGCGAGATTCTCGCCGAGGGACTTGGAGAAGCTCAGGTACACGAGGCGGTTCGTGGCGAACTGCGGATGCGCCACGACGTCGAGCAATCCGCCCTGTCCTCGCGCAACCACGTCCGGCACACCCGCAACCGATGCGTCCAGCAGCTTGCCGCCGCGAATGATGCGCAGGCGCCCGGGACGCTCGGTCACGAGGATGTCGCCGCCGGGAAGAAAGGCCATTCCCCACGGGATCTGCAGCCCCTCGGCCACGGTCACGATGCGATAGTCGTGCTCGGTGGACTTGTACACCGTGCCTTGCGCGAAGGACGGTGCGGCGACGATGAGGACCGAGGTCGCGGCGGCAAGAACGTGGCGCAACATGGGAAGCTCCTGGTGTCTGTCAGATGATGCGAAACGCGGGACGTCGCGGGTGAGCGCCCCGATCGTTCACATCCCTCGCTCGCCGGCCAGCAACAGGTTCAGGTGTTCCTGCGCCTGTTGCAATCCGCCTTCGCCATCGCCGAACACGATCTTGCCGTCGTGATTGAGATCGTTGCCGGCGACCAGCTCGTTGCACAGTGACGTGAGCTGACCGACGAGCGGCGCGGCGGCTTCGGCCGTGGTGGACGACTGGATCTTTTTCGCGAGCGCGATGACCTGGTCAGCGCGCAGCGACGTGCTCTTCGTGGCGGCGAGAATGTGCGCGGTGTGCGTCTTCACGTTGGGCGACGCTCCCGGCAAGCTGGCCGCAAGCTCGGAATACGCCACGACACCGGTGAGCGCGCGCTTGACACCGTATCCCCTGCCGGGTGCGGTGGCCTGCGGCATGGTTGCCGGATCCATGGCGTGCAGGACGTGGCCGGCGTGCATCTGCATGGTCTGCAGGTTGTCGAGTGCACGTGCCATGAATCCGGCGTGCTGCGCCGCCACGCGGGCCTCGGTCTGCGCCATGGCCAGCAGGCCTGCCTTGTCGGGTGTGTCGAGGTAGTTCGCCGCCACATACGAGATGGCGATGCCAACGAGGGTGGTCGGTGCCGCCATGGCAGGCGCGGTCGCCACCGTGGTGATCACCGTGCCCGGCAATGGCGCGCCGGTGAGCTTGGCCACTATGGAGTCGAGCTGGAAGCGGAGCCGCGAGTCCGTGCTCACCAGATAGCGTCGCCGATCGAACTCCTCCACCGTGAGGCCGTTCTTGGCGAGCGCATCGTTGACGAGTGTCTTCCGCTTCTGCTGCAGCTCGGCCTGCGCTTGCGGCGTCTTGTTCCTGACACTGGAGAGTTCGGCGCCGCTCGAGTCGAGCACAACCGCAATTGCCACCTGGGCCTGGGCCAGTTTCTGCAACTCGGCGATCGAGAGCCGCGGGGATGCGGCGGCTGTCGACGGCGGCGCTGTGGGCGGCTGCTGCGCGCCGGCCGGGCTGGCGAGCAGGACGGCGACCAGAGACGGGGCGATAAGGCGGGCGGGCAAGCGCATTGCAGGAGGCGGGATGGAGAGCGTGGGGCGTACCACTACCACGTTGTACGCTGCGAACCAGGCAAAACGCTGGACGTCCCTGCAAGATAGTGGCACGGAGACTGGCGCCCCGCGAGCCGATGCGGCAAGATCGATCGTTTCCACTCCCGCCGTTCACCCCACCTCGAGAGAGCTCCCATGACATCCCCCCGCACGCGCCACAACCCTCTTTCCGGGAAGGCCCTCCGCACCGGGGCCGCGCGCATGTGTGCCGGCGTGGTGCTCGTGGCCGGCGCCGTCGGCTCACTGGGCGCGCAGGCGACGCCACCCGCTGCCGCGGGCCGCAACATGGGCGGCGGCAGTTGCGCCAACAATCCCTACAACTGCGCCGACGCGGTGTCGCCGATTCCTGCGCCCAATACGGTGTGGCTGGAAGAGATGACGTGGATGGACGTGCGCGATGCGATGAAGGCTGGCAAGAAGACGATTCTCATCGCCACGGGCGGCATCGAACCGAACGGTCCGTGGATCGCACTGGGCAAGCACAACTACGTGTTGCACCAGAACTGCGAGGCGATCGCGCGGAAGATGGGCAACGCATTGTGCGCGCCGATCGTGAAGTTCGTGCCGGAAGGGAACGCGGAGCCGCCCAGCGGGCACATGCTGTCGCCGGGCACGCTCACCATGCGTGAACCGACGTTCCGCGCGATCCTCACGGATCTTCTGGTGAGCCTCAAGGCGCACGGTTTCGAGCAGATGTTCCTGATTGGCGACAGTGGCGGAAACCAGCCGGGGCAGCGCGCCGTGGCCGATTCGCTGAATACGCTGTGGGGCGCGAAGCCGCTGGTGGCGCACATCCAGGAGTACTACGACTATGCCGGCGTCACGGAGTACATGAAGACCAAGGGATTGGTGGAAGGCACGTCGGAGGGCCTGCACGACGACGCGGTCATCTCCCTCAACATCTTCGCCGACGATCCCAGCGCGATCCGCCTCGACGAGCGCATCAAGGCCGGGAAGGCGTCGATCAACGGCGTGTCGCTGGCTGACAAGCAGAAGAACGCGGCGCTGGCGAAGGAGATCATCGAGTTCCGTGCCACGACGACGGTCGAGGCGATCAACAAGGCCATCGCCAACAAGGGTACGTTGCCGGCGCCCCCGCGCCGCCGGCCCGGGACATGATGATGGTTCGGCGTGCCGCGCACGCCCTGGCGTTGGCGGTCTTCCTGGCACTACCGCAGGCCGCCAGCGCGCAACCGGGCGACCTGACCGCGGCAGCGGATCGCGTCTTTGACGTGTGGAACAACACGCACGGCCCCGGCTGCGCCGTCGGGATCGCACGCGGTGGGCGCACGCTGTTGACGCGCGGGTACGGTATGGCCGACCTGATGGGTGACCGGCCGATCACGCCGGCGACGATCCTCGAGTCGGGCTCGGTGGCGAAGCAGTTCACTGCGACCGCGATCCTGCTGTTGATGCAGGACGGCAAGCTGGCCCTCGACGACGACGCCCGTAAGTACCTGCCGGAGCTGCCGCTGTACGGGCGCACGATCACGGTGCGCCACCTGCTCACGCACACCAGTGGCTTGCGCGAGTGGAGCAACCTGGTGGACTGGCAGGGATGGCCGCGCGGCACGCGCATGCACGAGCAGGACGTGGTGTTCGACCTCATCACGAGGCAGAAAGCGCTCAACTATCCGGTTGGCGACTACTACTCGTACACGAACTCGGGGTTCCTGCTGCTGCGCACCATCGTGGAACGCGTGAGCGGCCAGTCGTTGTCGCAATTCACCGCGGAGCGCATCTTCAAGCCGCTCGGCATGACGCACACGCAGTGGCGCGACGACTATACGAAGCTGGTGCCGGGGCTGGCGCAGGCGTATAGCCGCCGGGCCGACGGCTGGCACCTGAACATGCCGTTCGACAACATCATCGGCGCGGGCGGATTGCTCACGACGGTGGGCGACTGGTTGATCTGGAACGATGCGCTGGCGAAGAAGGCACTGGGCGCCGCCGTGGGCGACTCGATCACCCGTCAGATGACGTTGACGAGCGGACTGCAGATCCAGTACGCCCTGGGCATGGTCGTCACGCGGTACCGCGGGCTGCGTGAGATCTCGCACTCCGGATCGACGGCAGGGTACAGCACGTTCCTCGCGCGCTACCCCGACCAGGACAACCTGTCGATCGCGGTGATGTGCAATGCCGCGGGCGCGGGCGCTACGGGCTATACACACGCATTGGTCGATGTGCTGGTGCCGGGGCTGCCGGGTGCGCCGGCGCCCAACACGGTGGCGGTTGATGCCGCCGCGAACGCGCGCCTGCGAGGCATTTACCGGGACACGCGCACCAATACGACGATGCGGCTGGACACGGTGCGTGGACAGTTGCAGCGCGTGGGCGGTGCCGTGCTGCGGCCACTTCGCGACGGCAGCTACCAGATGGGAGCGACGCGCGTGCGATTCACGCGCAGCAGCGATGGGCGTCCGGAATCCATGCGCCAGCCGACGGCCGACGGTGATACGGTGGTGTTCGCATACGTCGCCGAGTCGGTGTGGGTGCCGACGGCTGCAGAACTGGCGTCACTGGCCGGGCGATACCGGAGCGACGAGATCGGGGCCACGTATACGGTGGCGGTGGCGAACGGCAAGCTGACGGTGAGTCCGCGGGTGGGTGCGGTGGACACGCTGACACCGACCTATCGCGATGCGTTTGCTGCGGGCGGCAGCAGTGCCTGGTTCACGCGGGATGCCAGGGGGCGCGTGACCGCAATGCATTTCGGGAGTGCGCGGGCGTGGGACTTTGTATCGGTGCGCGTACCGTAAGAACCGCTTCAACAACAAACAGCATTCACGCGGAGCCGCGGAGGACTGGGAGAGTTGCATCGCAACTCTCCCAGTCCTCCGCGGCTCCGCGTGAATGCTGTTTGTGGATCGCACTATGGCCACAGATGACGGCGCAGTCGCTGGATGTCGTCGTCATCCTTGTAGGCGACATATATCGTGTGCGGGCCGAAGCCAATGACATCCTCCTTGGCACCGAGGACGATCTCGCCGTCGATTGCGCCGGTGCGGTTGATCACGAGGTAGCGCACCGCGGGATTTGTCGCGCTGCTCGTGCGACGAAGCAGCAGGCGTCCGTCGGAAGAAGCACGCGGCGGGGCTGATGTCGCCATCACGGGGATGGTCGTGGGATATGCAGTCGCTGCCGGCTCGGGCAGGCCGTATTTCTTCGCGTCCGCGCGCGCTTCGGCGCGGCGTGCTTCGATGGCCTTGCGCTCCTTCGCATCGACCGGTTCGGGGCGGACGGGGAACGGCCTGCCGAGCGTCCACTGACCGGTCGGTGAACGCCAGTCGACGCGCAGGGGTTCGAGACGTACCACTGCGAGCCAACCGTCATTGAACAACCTGGCCACCTCGGCTTGCGCGTTCGGCTCGGTGGAGAATGGCAATGTGCTGCGAACGCGGCCAAGGGAATCCATCTGGACTTCCCTTCGATGGGGTCGCTGGCGAAGCCGGGTGATGGTATCGGCGCGTCCTGTGTTGCGATCGACGAACACCAGCGTATTCGAGTCGGCGCGGGTGAACACGGTGTTTCCGGCGCGCGGCGGTGGATTGACCGTTCGGAGAATGTGCCCCTGCCGGTCGATGCCGGAAATGAAGGAGCTCGTCGTCACGACTGCGGGATGATCGGGAGGCACGAGCCCGACGA
Organism: uncultured Gemmatimonas sp.; assembly: GCA_964588045.1. Classification (GTDB taxonomy): domain Bacteria; phylum Gemmatimonadota; class Gemmatimonadetes; order Gemmatimonadales; family Gemmatimonadaceae; genus Gemmatimonas. The sequence goes on along the minus strand of CAZPON010000008.1, from coordinate 22,497 downwards.
TCCTTGCACCGTCGAACAACATCCAGCGTTGATTTCCGAAGTCAGCCATGATCGACGAGTCGCCGCTCGTGGCGTGAATGAAGCCCACCATGAGCCATTCGCCCGGCCCTTTCCCTTTGCGTCCGAGAAGCACCGCCGTGTGGGCGTTGAAGTCGGCAAGGAAGAGCTGCTGCGCGCGGCCGTCGGTGACGATCGCGCGACCATCGGCCAATTCGCGCAGCGATGTGAGTCCGATGAACTCCGTTTCCAGCGTGGCATTCGCTGGCTTGAGCGGAATGCGCTGCACGGCCTGCGCATGGAGCACGGCCGGCACAATGCATGCGACCATCAGCACAGGGATCCGCATAAGCGCATCTCCAACGGTCAACGGGAGTCCGACATGACGGACCTACAACTCGCCGACGAAGCCGATCTCGACTTCGAGGCGATGTCCGAAGCGCTCGAACACGGCCTGCTGCGCATGCGCGATGACGGCGCGCACGTCGGCCGCGGTGGCATGGCCGAGGTTCACGAGGATGTTGGCGTGGATGTGCGAGATCTGCGCATCGCCGATGCGGAAGCCCTTGAGTCCGCACTGGTCGATGAGGCGACCGGCCCCGACGCCCTCGATCTTCTTGAAGATGGATCCGGCACTGGGATGCACGGCAAGCCACGGGTGGCGCGAGCCGCGCCAGGAGAGGTTCTCCTGGAGAATGCGGTGCAGGTCGGCAGGATCCTTGCGTTCGAGCTGGAACGTTCCCGACAGCACCACGTCGCGGCGATGGTGAAACACGGAATCGTCGTAGCCGAATTGCACGTAGTCGGCACCGACGCTGCGTCGCGATTCCTGCTCATCGAGGATCTCGCACGACACGAATGGCTCGGCGATGAACATGGTGCGTTCGCGTTCCGGCGCCGGCGAAAGAAAATGCAGGTTCTGCCAGAGCGCGCCGCCCACCGTGCTGGGAATGCCGATGTAGTGTTCCAGCCCGGACCAGCCGCGACGCACCGTCTCGAGCACGAGATCCTGCATCACGGCACCGCTTTCCGACCACAGCACGCCGTCGTCGCCCAGCGTGTGTGCCATCGCGCGATTGCGGACAACGAGGCCGCGCACCCCGCGATCACCCACCAGGATGTTGGCGCCAAGTCCGAGCACGAACCACGGGATGCCGAGTGACCGCGCGGCGGTGACCGCGGCGGCGAGGTCGTCTGCCGATGATGCCTCGTACAGCACGTCGGCCGGGCCACCGATGCGAAACGTGGTGTACGGCGCGAGTGGCTCACGCAGGTGCAGTCGACGCGCGTCGAGGCTGCGCCCGAGCGCTTCGGCGATCTGTTCAGGCGTCATGCGGCGGCGATTCGCCGTACCGTGTGCAGGCAGTTCACGGGACCGGCACGGCCGGCATGGGTTGCATCGTGAAGAACGCCTGCAGCTGCGCGTTCACGAGCGCCGCCTGCTCGATGTGCGGCAGATGTCCCGATGAATCCACCGGGAAAAAGGTGAGCGCCGGAATGTTCGTGCGGGCCACGCTCGACAGCGCGATCGGAATGGTCTGGTCCTGCCGGCCCCACACCAGCAGCACCGGAATACTGGTCTTCGACACGTTTGCGAAGAGCGCGTCGAAATCGGTGGTGCTCATGGCGTTCCGCGTGCGCAGCAGGCTGCGGCCAAACCCCTTGTAACGCATCTGCGGGCGGTACTGGTCGGCCCAGGTGGGGAAGTGTTCGGGATGCAGGAAGTCCGAGGCCTGCCCTGCGGCCATGCCAGGCACCTGGGTGACCTGGAAAATCCAGGGACCGACGACGGGCATGGTCACGAGTCCCGGCAGCGTTCGCGCGGCACTGACGGGATCCACCAGCGTGAGGGTACGGACACGCCGCGGGTGACTGACCGCGTAGTGTGAGGTCACGTACCCGCCGAACGACAGCCCCACCAGGTGGATGGGTCGTGTCACGCGCAGTGAGTCGAGCAACTCGTCGAGCTGCGCATCGTACATCGCGCTGTCGTACGCCGCATCGGGCCGGTCGGACCATCCACGCCCGAACAGGTCGTAGCGAATCACGCGATAGCCGGCGGCGCTGAGCGCGGTGAACGTCGAGTCCCAGATATACATGGGGACCGAGAAGCCATGCACCAGCACGACGACGGCACCGGTGTCCGGTCCCCCTGCCTCGTAGTGGGTCGTCCCGCCCGAGAGCGTGACGAACTGCCCCGGCGCCGCGGTCCGGGCGTCGGCGTCCAGGGTGGAATTCTCCGGATTCTTCCAGGCGCCGTATCCGACGACGCAAAGAACGAGCACGATAAGGGCGACGAGGGCGCGGCGCATTGCAGACCTGGCAGGAGGGAAACGACTCCACAATATCACGTCTGCTGGCGTCAGCGTCCATCATGGTGGCATCCTTCGGAGGCCGCCCGGATCCCGCATCGACATGGCGGTGTACCGAGCCTCCAGTCCTTGGCGGCTGCCCCTCAACACGCGAATTCGAATGCCTGCTCCCTTCCGCGCCCACGCTCCCGGTGCGCGCCTCGCAATCCGACGCTGGTCGCTGGCGACGTTGATCGCCCTTGCGGCACCGGCCGTGGTGCCGCTCGCCTTGCCGGCGCAATCACGCGCCGAGCTGGAGAAGGTGATCCGCCGCAAGGTCCTGGCGAATGGTCTCGAAGTGATCGTGGTCGAAAACCACGGCGTGCCGATCGCCACGCTGGAAATCGACGTGCGCAACGGGGCGTTCACGCAGGCACCGGAGTACGCCGGCCTGGCGCACATGTATGAACACATGTTCTTCAAGGCCAACAAGGACCTGCCTGAACCGGACATGTTCACCGATCGCGCAGCCGAACTGGGTGCCGTGTTCAACGGCAGTACGCGCGAGGAAGTGGTGAACTACTACCTCACGCTGCCCGCCGACTCGCTGGCCGGTGGCCTGAAGTTCCTGGCCAGCGCACTGCGCAATCCGCTCTTTCGCGAGGATGAACTCAAGCGCGAGAAGGAAGTCGTGCTCGGCGAGTACGACCGCAACGAAGCCGAGCCCGGGTTCGAGCTGATACAGAAGTCCACGGCGATGCTCTATCCCGGACAATCGAGCCGCAAGAACACGATCGGCGACCGCAACGTGATCTCGAGTGTGACGCCCGCGAAGATGCGGTACATCCAGGCCAAGTACTATGTGCCCAACAACAGCACGCTCATCGTGACCGGCGATGTCGATCCGGAGAAGGTCTTCGCACTGGCCGAACAGTTCTACGGTGACTGGCCACGTGGCGCCGATCCGTTCGTGGCCGACCCGATTCCGCCGATTCCGGCACTCGATGGCAACAAGGCACTCATCGTCGAGCAGCCGATCAATGCCGTCGCCGTGCTGATCCAGTGGCAGGGGCCCAGTGTCAGCAAGGACGCGGCCGCGACGTTTGCCGCCGACGTGTTCAGTGATGTGCTCAACACACCGGGCTCGACGTTCCAGAAGAACCTCGTCGACCCCGGGCTGTGGCAGGGGATCGGCGTCAACTATTACACGCTCAACCATGTGGGGCCCATCTCCATCAGCGGGCAGACGACGCCCGACAAGTTGCGACCTGCGCTGGCAGCACTCGAACGCGAGATCGCACGCTTCACCGATCCCACGTACATCACACCGCGCGAGCTCGAGGCGGTGAAGGCGCAACGCGCAACGTCGAGCGCGTTCGGCATCGAGAAAGCGTCGGAGATCGCACACACCATCGGGTTCTGGTGGAGCGTCGCCAGCCTCGACTACTTCATGGGATACACCGACCAGATGGCACAACAGCGTATCACGGACCTCATGCGCTACACCACCACGTACATCGACGGCAAGCCGCGGGTGACGAGTGTCCTGATGTCGCCGGGCGCACGCCGGTCGATCGGACTCACGGAACAGGAGCTGCTGGTGCCTGCGACTCGCCCGGTGGTGCGCCCATGAAACGGCAGGCGTTGTGCTTCATGCGCCCGCTGCTGGCGGGCCTGCTGATTCCCATGATCGCCGGCGCGCAGGCCACGGCCACCCGTCCCGCGCCAGTGACGGCGCCGGCTGCCGCACGCGACGCCGAGGATTCGCTGACCACCAGGTTCGAGGTGTCCGGCATTCCCGTGATCCTGCGTCGGGTGAGCGCCAACAATGTCGTCGCCGCGAACCTGTATCTCCTGGGCGGTGTCCGGCAGTTGACCACCGAAACGCAGGGGATCGAAAACTTCCTGCTCGAGGCAACCGAACGCGGCACGGCCAAGTATCCGCGCGACGTACTGCGCGCAAAGATGGCGCTGCTGGGCAGCACGATCGCGGTGGGTCCGGGCGTGGACTGGACGGCGATCGGCCTGCGCTCGACGGTGTCGAACTTCGATTCCACGTGGGCTATCCTTGCCGACCGACTGATGGCGCCGAAGCTCGATCCGGCCGAAGTCGAACTCGTACGCGATCAGTTCCTGACGGCTGTCCGTCAGCGCAAGGACAGCCCGGATGCCTTGCTGGACTATCTCGGTGACAGCATTGCGTTCGCCGGCCATCCGTATGCCCTGGACCCGATCGGCACCGAAGCGTCGCTGACGAAGGTGACGGTCGCCGACCTCGAGGCGTATCGCACGTCGCACGTCGTGACGTCGCGGATGATGCTGGTGGTCGTGGGCAACGTGTCGCGCACCCGGGTGGAGAAGCTGGTGCGCGAAAGCATCGGCCGGTTGCCGCGCGGCAGCTATGCCTGGTCGCTGCCCGCTGCGCCGGTGGACCAGAAGGGCGCGTACGTGATCGAGCGCAAGTCGCTGCCCACGAACTACCTGCAGGGATACTTCCACGGACCGGTCGCGAACACGAAGGACTATGCGGCGTTGCGCCTCGCGTGCGCGGTATTGTCAGGACGCCTGTTCGCCGAAGTGCGATCGAAACGCAACCTCACGTACTCCGTGAACGCACCGTTCATCGAGCGGGCGCTGTCGCTGGGCGGCCTGTATGTCACCACCACCTCGCCCGATCAGGTCCTGAACATCATGCTCGAGCAGGTGAACTCACTGAAGGAAGGCGAGATCAGCGACGATGGGCTCGAGCGACTGGTGCAGCAATTCATCGTCACGTACTTCCTGGACAACGAGACCAACGCCGACCAGGCGAACATGCTGGCGCGCGCCGAGTTGTACCAGGGCGACTTCCGGCAGGCCGGGCGCTTCGTGGACGATCTTCGCGCCGTGAAGCCGGCCGATATCCGCAATGCGGCTCGTACGTACATGACGAACGTCCGCTGGGCGTATGTGGGCGATCCGTCACGGGTGACGCCGGCACGACTGCTGCGATTCTGAGGCGGTCCTGCCGCGGATCGCGCCGAAGGTCTCCGGCGCGGTCCGCGGCCCGGCGTCGCCCGCCGTGGCGCCGACGCGAAGACCTGAGATTTCGCGATTGACGCGACAGGCCCAGCGCGTAGAGTTGAGGGTACGCCTTTTCCCTCCTACCGCGACCTTATGTCCTCTCCACTCTCGCGCCGCGACTTCGTCGCCGGCTCATCCACCCTGGCCCTCGGCGCCATGATGGTTCCGCGCACTGTGCTCAGCGCGCCCGCCGGCGCCCCGCGTCACCGCGCCCCGGGCGCGAAGCTGAACATCGCGATGGTCGGCATTGGCGGCATGGGCATGAACAACATGTCGCAGGTGCTGGACGAGAACGTCGTGGCCGTGTGCGACGTCGACTTCGGGTACGTCGAGCGCTCCCTGCAGGGCCGGCTCAAGCCTCGCAGCGGCGAGCCCACGCCGCGGAACGTGCTGTTGGGTGAGACCTACCAGAAGGCGACCAAGTACGCCGACTTCCGGGAGATGCTGGAGAAGCAGAAGGATATCGAGGCGGTGATGATCGCCACGCCCGATCATATGCACGCCACCATCGCGCTGGCCGCGATGAAGATGGGCAAGCATGTGTACGTGCAGAAGCCGCTGGCGTATTCGGTTCATGAAACGCGCCTGTTGCTGAAGGCGGCGACGGACAATCCGCACCTGGCGACGCAGATGGGCAACCAGGGGCACTCGATGGAGGGCTCCCACCGCATCAGCGAAGTCATCAACTCCGGCATCCTCGGCAAGGTGCACGAGGTGCATGTGTGGACCGATCGCCCTGTGCGGTACTGGGCGCAGGGGATTCCACGGCCACGTGCGGCGACGGCGGCCGCTGCAACTGGCGCTGCGCCGGCCACCGGGACCACGCCGGCGGCACCCCCGCCACCCAATACGCGGCCACAATGGAACATGGGCACGGTCGACAACGCCGTGCGCGCCGCGATGGCGGCCAACGACCAGACACCGCCGGACGGCATGAACTGGGACTTGTACCTCGGCACGGCGCCCGAGATTCCGTATCACCCGGCGTACCATCCGTTCGCCTGGCGCGGCTGGATCGATTTCGGTGTCGGGTCGATCGGCGACATGGGTGCGCACCTGATCGACCAGCCGTTCACGTCGCTGGGCCTGACGTGGCCCACCAGCATCGTGGCGTCATCGAGTCCGTGGGGCGGTGGCAACCAGAACCCGGCGTCCTACCCGATGGCGACGTTCGTGCAGTACGAGTTTCCGAAGGTCGGGAAGCGCGATGCGGTGAAGCTGTATTGGTACGATGGTGGCCTGATGCCGCCGCGCCCGGCGATGCTGCCCGATGACGTGCCGATGAACAACCCCGGCAGCGATGGCGGTGGCGGCATGTTCATTGGGGAGAAGGGGATCATGCTGTACGAAACGTACGGCAACAAGCCGCGCATCTACCCCGAGAACATCGCCAGGAAGGTCGAGCAGTTGCCGGTCACCCTGCCGCGCATCACCACATCGCACGAGATGAACTGGGTCGGTGCGGCGAAGGGCGAGAACAAGGCCAGTTCCCCGTTCTCGCAGGCGTCTCCGCTCACCGAGACGATGCTGCTGGGCATCGTCGCGCTGCGCGCCGGCCAGGGGCGCAAGGTGTTGTACGACGGACCGAACATGAAGGTCACCAACATTCCCGAGGCCAACCAGTACCTCACGCGGGTGTATCGGCAGGGCTGGGAACTGTAAGGCGGCGCACTATGGGGTGACGGCCGCCTTGCGCGGGAACAGCGCGGCGCGGTTCGCGGCGTGGTACACGAACGAGGCGATCACGGCCGAGTTCAGTTGCATGTCGGCTTCCTGCACGCGCTCGTACGTGTCCATGTTGGAGTGATGGGTGCGCGTTCCGTACTCCACTTCGTCCTGGATGAACTGGAATCCGGGCAGTCCGACTCCCTCGAACGAGAGGTGGTCCGTGCCGCCGGTGTTGGCCAGCGTGACGGTCTTCACGCCCTTGTCCTCGAAGGGCTTCATCCAGGCGTTGAAGATCGGCGCGGCGGCTGCGTTTCCCTGCTGGTAAACGCCCCGGATCGCGCCGGTGCCGTTGTCGAGGTTGAAGTACACGGAGAACTTCGACGCCTCCGCCTTGAGTGAATCGCGGGTGCCGAAGTGGTCCTTCACCCAGGCGCGCGACCCGATGATGCCCTGCTCCTCACCGGTCCAGAGCGCGATGCGAATGGTGCGCTTGTTGCGCAGGCCAGTGGCCTTGAGGATGCGCACGGCCTCGAGCATGGCCGCCGATCCCGCAGCGTTGTCGGTTGCGCCGGTTCCGGCGTGCCACGAGTCAAAGTGCGCGCCCAGCATCACCACTTCGTCCTTGAGCTGCGGATCGGTGCCGGGGATCTCGGCGATGATGTTGAACGAGGTGAGATCGGCATCGTAGTACGTGTTCCGGATGTCGAGCTCCATCGTGACCGGGATGTTCTTCTCGATCGTGCGCATGATGCGGCCGTAGTGCTCGATGGCCACCGTGACGACAGGTGTGGGCGCCGGCCGCTGTGGATCACGGGACGCCCCGTTGGGCGTGAACACCGTGCCGCCATCACCACGTCCGGGCTCGAGAATCGCGGCGACACGCTCACTATCGATGAACGGGCGGCGCCGCGCCGCGATCGATTGCTGCAACTGGACTTGCACCAGGGCCGCGCTGTCGGCGGCGGTGCGCGGTGCGGACTGACGCGGTGCCTGCGCCGCCGGCGTGGGCATCGGGGCAGCGGCCATGCGCGCGAGCGCCTCATCGGTGCGACGCGTGGCGAGGGGCGTGTATCGCGGATCGACGGCCCGCATGGGCGCGAGCATCACGATCTTCCCGGCGAGCTGGCCGCGGTACCTGGCGAAATCGGCCTCGCTGTCAATGCGCACGTACACGATCTCGCCCTTCAGCAATCCGTTCGTGCCCGGCGTCCAGGCCTGCGGATAACCGATCACGCTGAATGGCACGGGCGCCGTCACCTGCGCATAGAACTTGTCGTTCGACCAGCCGCGGCCGAAGGGAAAGTTCTCCAGGCGCGGGTTGGCCACCCCCCAGCTTTCAAGCTGGGAGATCGTATAGTCGGCGGCACGTCGCGCCGTGGGCGAGCCGGTCAGGCGTGGCCCGTGGACATCGGTGAGGTATGACATGAGCGTCATGACCTGCGACCGATTGAACGCTTCATCGCGGATCTTCGCCACTGCGGCGGCGTCGACCGGCTCGTCCTGCGCGCGCACCGGTGACGCCACCAGTGTCGCAAGCGCGAGCAACAACGGCAGCGACGCGAAACGAGCCACGCGAACGCGCGGTGCGGGAACGGACTGGGCAGGGACCATGATGACTCCAGGGGAAAGGTGCGCGACGTTCCGCGCAGGGACGGCGTACCTGTAATTAACGGACAGGCGGGCTCGCACGCTGTGCCAGCACGTGTCGCACGTCGTCGAGCGACACGCCAATGGCACGCAGGGCAACGAGGGCGTGATACACGAGGTCGGCGGCTTCCTCGGCGCCACGCTGCGCATCGGCATCGGCGCAGGCCACGGCGAGCTCGGCGGCTTCCTCACCGAGCTTCTTGAGCCGCAGGTTCCGGTCGTCGAGCAACTGCTGCGTGTAGCGGCCACGCGAACGGTCCGGTTCCGCCGCACGTGCGGCGATCGTGCGATCGAGCACGCCGAGTGCATCGGCTCCCAGGGCGCTGTCCCCGAAACACGACGTGGTGCCCACATGGCACGACGGCCCGGCCGGCCGCACGCGCGCAAGCACCGCGTCACCATCGCAGTCGGTACCGAGTGAGACGACACGCTGCACACTGCCGCTGGTGGCGCCCTTGTGCCACAGGCCGCGCGTGCGCGAGGTGTAGTGCATCTCGCCGGTTGCCACGGTGCGCGCCAGCGCTTCCTGATCGGCCTGCGCAACCATCAGGACCACGCCGGTATCGGCGTCTTGCGCGACCACTGTCACAAGACCGTTGCCCTTGCTGAAGTCGAGGCGCGACGCGTCGAGTGTCATTCGACGGCCTCCGGGAGCGGATCGCCCAGAATGCTGCGTGCAGCGACGGCGATGCCGGCGTTGGTGGCGATCGCGTCGCTGCCGAATGCGGTGTCCTCGCCAGACCACGACGTGAAGCGCCCGCCCGCTTCGGTGATGACGGGAAAGATCGCGGCGGTGTCCCACGGGTTCACGATATCGTCCACCATGATCTCCGCCCGCCCGGTGGCAACGAGCAGGTAGCCGTAGCAGTCGCCCCATGTGCGGGCGACGCTCACGCGTGAGGCGAGAGTGCGCCACCGCTCGCCGCGCGCCGGCGACCCGGGAAACCGGTCATCGGTGATGAGCGCCGTGGCGTGATCGAGCGTCGTCACGGACGATACGCGCGCACGCGAGCCATTCCACCAACAGCCTTCGCCCCGCGCTGCCGCGACGAGTTCATCGAGGGCAGGAAAGCACGCCGCGCCAGCCAGCACCGTGTCTCCCTCGCAACAGGCCACGAGGGTTCCCCACAGCGGCACGCCGCGCACGAACGCCTTCGTGCCGTCGATGGGATCGATCAGCCAGCGACGGCGCGCGGTGGGACGCTCGAGCCCGAATTCTTCTCCGTGCAGGCCGTCGGAGGGGAATCGATCCGCCAGCCAACGGCGAGCGACCTGCTCCGCTTCGCGGTCGGCAATCGTGACGGGCGATCCGTCCCCTTTGGTCTCCACGTCGATACCAGTGCGGTACCAGTGCATGGCCTTGCGTGCGGCGCGCTGCGCGACTTCGGCCACTGCCTGCAACAACTCCGATTGCCCAGGCGCGGTCATGCGGCCACTCCGGACCGTTCGTCGGCCGGGCGCACGGCCATCCCGGCACGGCGCATGGCCGCTTTCAACGCACCGACGGTGGTGATGCCATCGTGAAGTATTCCCGCGACCAGCACGGCGTCAGCGCGCCCTGCGATCACCACGTCGACGAGATGCGAAGCGTGGCCGGCGCCGCCGCTGGCGATGACGGGAACGTGCACGGCGTCGGCAACGGCGCGCGTGAGCGCCAGGTCGTATCCCGTTCGTGCGCCGTCCCGGTCGATGGACGTGAGCAGGATTTCACCAGCGCCACGCGCGACACACTCCTGCGCCCATGCGATGGCATCGAGCGGTGTCTCTTCGCGCCCGCCCTTCACCCACACGCGCCATGTGCCGTCGGTGCTGCGCCGCGCATCGATGCTCGCCACCACGCACTGTGCGCCGAATCGCTCCGCCGCTTCGGTCAGGACTTCCGGCCGCGAAACGGCGGCGGAATTGAGCGACACCTTGTCGGCGCCGGCGCGCAGCGCACGCGCGACATCATCGGACGAGCGGATGCCGCCACCGATGGTGAGCGGAATGAACAGGCGTTCGGCGGTCTGTCGTGCCACGTCCAGCAGCGTTGCACGCGCCTCGGCGCTGGCCGAAATGTCGAGGAAGGTGATCTCGTCGGCGCCTTCGCGCTCGTAGCGTTCCGACAGCACGACCGGATCACCGATATCGCGGAGCCCCTCGAATTGCACGCCTTTCACCACCCGCGCGCCGTGCACATCGAGGCACACGATCACACGACGGCTCAGCACGCTGCCTCCCCGATGTCGCGCTGCACCGATCCCTTGGTGCTGAACACGGCGCCGGTCGCGACGAGGGCATCGCGCAACGCCATGCCGAGCGCCTTGATCGCGGCCTCGACCACGTGGTGCCGGTCGTGCCCGCGAATGACCCGCACGTGGAGCGCAGCGTGCGCGTTGTCGGCGAAGGAGCGCAGGAAGTGGTCGTACAGCGGAGAAGGCAACGGCCCGCGGTAGTACGGCCGCCCGCCGATGTCGAGCACGACCTGCACGAGTGCGTCGTCCATGGGGATGGTGCGTTCCCCGTAGCGCGCGCAGCCGGCGGGCGCGAACGCCGCAACCGCCTGGCCAAGCACGATCGCAACATCCTCGACGAGGTGGTGTCGCAAGTCGCCGGTCGCGTCCACGTCGAGATCCACGCCCGCGTAGCGCGCGAAGGTGACGAGCATGTGATCGAGAAATGCGTCGTCCGTCACGACGTTTGCGACGCCGGTGCCGGCGCGCAGCGCAACGCGGACCTGTGTTTCCTTCGACTTTCGCGTGACGACGGTCATGCGCTGAACTCCTCGGCTGTTCGGCGCGCGTCGAGCGCGCCGGTATAGAGCGCCATGCCCAACACGGCGCCCGCAACGCCACGATGCTCGAGGGCGCGAAGATCCCCTGCCGATGACACACCGCCCGACGCGAAGACCGGCCACTCACAGGCTTCGGCGACATCCTCCATGAGCGGCAAGTCGGTGCCGCCCACGAGGCCCTCCATGTGCACGGCCGTGACCAGCACGCCTCCCAACGGCAGCCCGGCCATCGACTCGACGAAATCGATCACGTCGAGACGTGAAGTCTCGGCCCAGCCGCGAGTCACGATTCGCCGGTCACGCACATCGGCGGCCACGATGAGGCGGCCGGGAAAGCGATGCGCCATCTCGGCGCGCCAGTCCTCGTCTTCGACAGCACGCGTGCCCACCACGACCCAGGCTGCCCCGTCGTCGAGCAGCCGCTCGATCTGCGATTCCTCGCGGATGCCGCCGCCCACCTGCACGGGCCCGCTGGCCTCGCGCAGGATCTCGCGGACAACGACCGCGTTCGCGCCGCGGCCAGTGGCTGCGTCGAGATCCACGAGATGCAAGCGGGAAAACCCGGCGCGTGCCCACTCGCGCGCAATGGCCGGCGGATCGTCCAGGCGCACGCGTTCCTCGCCATAGTCACCACCCACCAGTTGCACGCAATAGCCACCGCGCAGGTCGATTGCAGGAATGGCGATCACCCTACCTCCAGGGTCGAACTCGGATCGATGCGAAGACGTTCGCTGTGGCGCCGGCGGAGCGCGGCGTCGAGGAAGGCATGGACGAAACGGACGCCCGGTGCCGATGATTTTTCCGGATGAAATTGCGTGCCGACCACCAGCCCCCGCCGCACCACGGCGGGGAAACGATCGCCCTCGTGCTCGCTCCATGCGCTCACGAACGACTCCGAATCCGGCGACGGTCGGCAGACGAAGCTGTTCGCATAGTACGCCACGTCGAGTCGGGCGGCGAGCGCCAGCGCGTCCTCGACATCCTCCAGCCGGTTCCACCCGATATGCGGTACCTGTTGCGCGCGGAGCCGCGTGACGCGGCCGCCGAAGAAGCCGAGTCCCTCGCCCGGTCCTTCATCGCTCGATTCGAACAACAACTGCATGCCGAGGCAGATGGCGAGGCAGGGAAGTCCGTGGCGCAGCGCTTCACGCATTGCGTCGCGACCCGGTGCGAGGCGTTCGGCGGCCGGCGTGAAGGCGCCGACGCCCGGGAGCACCAGGGCATCGGTCAACTGCGCGGCCAACGCGGGATCGGACTCGACCCGCACGCGAGACAGCGGCGTTTCGAGGGCCTTGATGAGCGAATGCAGGTTGCCGGCGCCGTGGTCGAACACGGTCACCGACAGCGGTCCTGCAGGCATGTCACCGATCATCAGGCACCTCCCGGGTGACCGCATCGAGTGCCGGGCCAAGCGCGTCCAGCAACCGCCGAAGCATGGGCCAGGGTCCAACGCTGATACGCAAGGCGTCGCCCACGAGCGGCAGGGCCGGGAACGGTCGCGCTGCCACGCCGCGCGCGCGCAAGGCCTGGCCGATCGCGTCTGCGCCGGGAATCGGCACGCACACGAAGTTGGCCGCCGATGGCAGCGGTGTGAGTCCCATCCCGCGCAGTGCATCGGCGAGGTGCTCGCGCAACTCGACCGTGAGGGCGACGTGTTCGTCGATCCATGCACGATCGTGCCGGAGTGCCGTCAATGCGACGCGCTCGGCGATGGCACCAACCTTGTACGGTCCGCGCGACTTCTCCACTTCCCTGACCAGCGCCGGCTGTCCGACGGCGTAGCCGACGCGCAACCCGGCGAGACCAAACGCCTTCGACAGTGTGCGGACCACGAGTACTCGATCGGAACTCGCGACGAGGTCGATCGAAGAAACACCGGCAAACTCGGCATAGGCTTCGTCGATGATCACGATGCCGCGCGCTTCGCGCACGGCGTGCCCGAGGCGGTCGCGCGTCACCAGCGCACCCGTGGGGTTGTTCGGCGAGCACAGGTACACGATGCGTGCGCGTGTCGCGATCATCGCGTCGATATCCGGCTGGTTCATCGGTGCGCCGGGCAGCTCGGTGATGCCCTGCCAGCGAAGCGCGTTCATGTGCGCGACGACCGGGATCATGGCGAACGACGGATTGGAGCTGGCCACCAGGTCGCCGGGGTTCCCGAACGCGCGAAAGGCCGAGTCGAGGATGTCGTCGGAGCCGCATCCGGTGACAATCATGTCCGGCGTGACGCCAACGTAGCGGGCCAGCGCGTCCTTGAGCTCGGCCGCATACACCGACGGATAGCGCGTGATGGCGGCGATGGGGATCTCACGCAGCGCGCGCTCGGCGGCCGGCGGCATGCCCCACAGGTTGGTGTTGTCGGTGAGATCGAGTGCGACCGGCGCACGCCGAGGATCATAGAGCGAGAGGCCTTCGTAGGCCGCGCGCGCGAAGGCGAGGCGTTCACTCATGGTGCGGTCCCCGCGTCGACGCGCGACCAGGCGCGCGCGGCGGCCGCGTGCGCGGGCAGTGCTTCCGCGTCCGCGAACACGCCGACATCGTCGGCGAGCAATGCAGCCGCGCCCGGCGAGACATCCTGCCACGTGGTCCACCGGACGAAGTCGAGCGTCGACAAGCCGGAATATCCGCGCGCGGCTCCGGCGGTTGGCAGCACGTGATTCGCGCCCGTCATGTAGTCGCCAAACGCCACGGAGCTGCTGGTGCCGACACACACCGTGCCCACGCTGTGCAGCGCGGCCAGGGTCGTTGCGCGCACGTCGTCCTGCACGATCAACAGCAGGTGCTCTGCCGCCCACGCGTTGGCGACTTCGATACCACGCGATACCGTTGGCGCCGTCACGATGCCGCCGCGCGCGGCGAGCGACTGCCGCACGATCCCGGCGCGCGGCGTGTTCTGCACGAGCGCGGCGAGTGCCTGCCCGACAGAGGCCGCGAGACTGCCGGCGGATTCACCGCAGACGACAGCCAGCACCGCCGCGTCCGGATCATGCTCGGCCTGCGCGAGCATTTCGCGTGCGATGACGCCTGGGTCGGCGCTTTCGTCTGCCAGCACGAGCAGTTCGCTGGGCCCGGCCGGGGCATCGATCGCGACGTGCGCGACCAACTGCAGCTTGGCTTCGGCCACCCAGGCGTTTCCCGGCCCGACGATGCGATCGACGCGCGGAATGGTGTCCGTGCCCAGCGCCATCGCCGCAATGGCTCCTGCGCCGCCCACGGCGAACACGCGATCCACGTTCGCCAGCGCCGCTGCTGCCAGCACGACGGCCGATGGCAGGCCATCAGGCCCGGGCGGCGAACAGACCACGACTTCGCGCACACCGGCAACGCGTGCGGGAATGGCGCCCATGAGCAGGGAGCTGGGATACGCGGCACGACCGCCGGGTGCATAGACGCCCACGCGGCGCAGCGGATCGGGCCGGCGACCGACGGTGATGCCCGGCTCCGGCGACACCTCGATGGCCTGCGGCAGGAACGCGCGGTGCACGGACATGATGTTGCGCGATGCGCGCTCCAATGCCCGGCGCACGCGCGGATCGAGGTGGTCGAGCGCCTGCATCCAGCGTGACCGCGGCACTTCGATGGCGTCGAGTACCGCACCATCGAACGCGCGCGCGAGGTCACGCAGTGCGACGTCGCCCTCGCGCCGCACGCGTTCGATGATCGCCCGCGTGCGGGACGCGATACCCGGATCGCGCGACGCTGCGCGATCCGTGATGGCCCGCCGTGTGGCCGCATCGAGGACATCGAACGCGCCGCGCGCGCGCAGCACCAGCGTCGAATCGTCTGCCACGCCACGCATCGTCATGGCACGAGTCGCTCGATGCGCGTGACGAGGATGCCCGCACCGCCCAGCTCGCGCAGTTGCGCGATCGTCCGGTAGACGGTGTTGGCGCGCACGACGGCGTGCACCGCGACGAACTGACCATGATCGGCAATCTCGATGACGGTCGGACCGTTGAGTCCGGGCAGCACCGATCGCACCGCAGCGAGCGCCGAACGCGGTACGTTCGCCATGAGGTAGCGCTGGCCTCGCGCGCGTATCACCGAACCCAGCGCGGTCACGAGTTCGTCGAACTCACGGCCGCGCGCGGAGTCGCCGTTGCGCGGACCTTGTTCGGCGGCAATGAGGTGCGCGCTGGACATCATGACCGTCTCGATCTCCCGGAGCCCGTTGACGCGCAACGTCGAGCCGGTGGAGGTGAGGTCGACGACGATATCCGCGATGCCGAGATGCGGCGCGATTTCGGCGGCGCCGGATACCGGGACGATCTCCACCGGGCGGCCACGTTCGGCGAAGAAGCGGGACGCAATGCGAGGAAACACGGTGGCCACGCGGGCCCGGGTGCGCGTGGAGCCGATGTCGCCGACGGACCGGATTCCGGCGTCCTCGCGCGCCGCGACAACGACCCGGCACTTGCCGAAATCGAGGTCCAGTCGGGAGATGAGCGGCCGTCCTGACTCCTGGACCAGGTCCCAGCCGGTCACCCCCGCGTCGGCCGCGCCGTCGGCGACGAACTCCGGAATGTCCTGGGCGCGGACGAAAATGGCCTCGAATTCGCCACCCAGGGACGCCGTGAGCACCCGATCCCCCGATGAGCGGACCTCCAGTCCGGCATCGTTGAACAGCTCCCGGGTGTCTTCAGTAAGCCGGCCTTTGTTTGGTAAAGCAATACGTAGCATGATGTTACATCGAAGTACGGTGAGTTTTCCGTCGTGGCACCTCCTGACTGGACGGCAACAAAAAAGGCCCGTCCAAATCGGGACGGGCCTGGGAAACGTTCGGTGCGGCTGATTTCAGCGCTTCAACTCAGGCGCCCCAGCACGCACGAAACGCCCCGACCCGTGGGGCCGTGGCCGTGATGTGCCTGATGGTGACTGGAAAGCTTGCCGCGCATGACAGGGAGCGTAGCCGGACCGGAATCCTGCGTCAAGCGGAACGATTTGCTAACGGTGCCGCTTGTGAATAACTTCACAAGATCCGCAGGGCCCTGCGGGGCACAGGAAATCCTCCTGTGAGACAGCGAAAATTTTCGATCAGGCATCTGGAGGCCTTTCGACATGCGGTTTCTCGGCTTTGCGGTGGTGACGGGCGCGGCGATCGTGCTCGGCGCGTGCGGTGGTGGTGACAAGGCGGCCGATTCGGCCACGCCGGCGGTTGACTCGACGGCAGCGGCTCCGGCTCCGGCGCCGATGGCCGGCGCGATGGTCCCGATTACCGGCACGATTCACGAAGTGAAGATGCTCGGCGATGCCCAGGGCTATCGCTTCGAGCCGGCCGACATCACGGTGAGTGCCGGCGACGGCATCAAGTTCGTGTTCGTCAACGGCGGACCGCACAACGTCGCGTTCGATGCGGCCACGGTGCCGGCCGAGTTCAGGGCGGTGATGGCCGGCAACATGCCGGAGCAGTCGGGCGAGCTGATGGGCAAGATGCTGCTCTCGGAAGGCGAGACGTACACGATCTCGCTGGGCGGTGTTGCGCCGGGCACGTACGAGTACAACTGCACGCCGCACCTTGCGATGAACATGAAGGGCAAGATCACCGTTCAGTAAGCCCGATCACCATTGGGTTCGATGCGGGGGCTGGCGCTGTGCGCCAGCCCCCGCGTTTCATTCGGGCATGAGCGGATCACGAAACGCGTGGATCGCAGCCCGCGCGCGCAACGCGGCGCGACGCGGCGGGTGGATTGCCGTCATCGGCGGCACCAGCGCGATCGTCACGCTTCTCGCATTCGTGATGGTGCCGCGTGAGCTCGATCGGCAACTGCGCCGACGCATTGCCGCCCTGCCGGCACCGCCTGATTCAATGCCCTTCGCGCGCCGACTCGACAGCCTGCGCGCACGCCAGCGCGACACCCTGCCGGCGCTCGACTCCGTCCTGCTGAACGACGTGATCGTGCTGCCAGGCGACATACCGGCCCCGGTGCGTCCACCGGAACGCCCATCGGCCCCGGTCGACAGCGCTGCGCGCGCACTCCGCGCCTTGCTCGACCGCGCGCGCAGCGTGCCGCTGCCCGACAGCTATCGGGCACTCGCCGAGTCGCCGCTGCTGCGCGCCGACGCGCCAACGGCGGCACGCGTCGGCGCGCTGGTGGACAGCATCGATCGCATCGATCGGGAACGCGAAGCGCATGCGTCGCTTGGCGGCCCCGGCGCACGCTACGCCGCGCTCACTGCGCGTCTTACGACGCTGGGCCAGGGCCTGATCCGGATCGCCGAACAACGCCTGGCTCGACTCGACGTCGGCAACCGCGACTCGGGTCGCGCGCCTTCCGGAGATTCTTCGACACTGGTGTCGGCCCCGGCGCTCCCCGACAGCGCGCGCAAGGCGACCGCCGACTCACTCGCCCTGCTCGTTGCGCAGGAGGAACTACGCCTCGCCGAGGCGCGTCGTGGCACGGCGGAGTATGAGGCGCGTCGCGCGGCCTTCGAGGAGCGCCTCAACATCGAGGTGCCCGCGTTCGCGATGCTGGTGTCCGCACTCGTGGTGGGTGTGGCGTTCGGATACGGAACGGTGTTCGCGCGTGAGGTGCGGTGGCCGACGGTCAGTGATGCCGCGGAAGTGGAACGCATTACCGGGGCCCAGGTCCTGGTGCATTCCCGTGCAACGCCGGTGACGCGGCCACCGCGTGCGGCCGGGCGTGAGCGTCCCTTCGTGCCCCGCATCATCGACCGGGACAGCGACACCTTCGTGCTTCTGCACCTCGCGCTGTCGGGAGTCGGTGATGCGACCTCGGACGTCGACGTGGTTGCGGACGATCCCGTACTGGCTGCCGGCGTCGCGATGGGCACCGCGGCGGCAGCGGCCCGGGAATCGCGCGCGGTCCTTGTCGTCGAGTCGCCAACGAAGCATCCGCTGCTCGCGCATCTCCTGCGTGCCGCACCAGAGCATTCGCGCGACGACGTGGTCGCCGGCCGCGTGAAGCCGGAAGATGCGCTGCATGTCGTCACCCTGGATCGCGACACGCACATCGACGCGATGGTGGCGGGATCACCACCGCCGCACGCGCGCCGGACGGCGCGCGTCGTCCCCGCCGCAGTGGAAATCCCCGACCCCAAGGCATCGGACGAGGCGTTGCATCGGTTCGAACAGCGGTATGACCTGCGTCTCTACCTCACCGATCCGTCGAGCGGGGCCGCCGCGCCCGTGCGCGACGTGGTGCTGTGCGTGCGGCAGGGCGCCACGCCACTGACATGGCTCTCACGCGTCTCGCTGCACCTGCGAAACCGCAAGCAACGGGTGCGCGCGGTGGTGGTGTGGAGCCGGGACGTGCCGACGGCCTCGTGATTTCTCCGTCCTCCCGCTAGTCTCTTCGCGATGTGGGCCGATTCGCTGCTCGTTCTCGAGCGTGGACATCTCGTGCGGTTGGCGCTCTGGGGCGCCGGCAGCGTGTTGCTCGGCACGGTGCTCTTCGCCATGCTGGCGTGGCGTCGCGTGAAGGCGCCGCTGCTCGCGCATTTCGCGATCCAGAGTGCGGCATGGGGGATGGTTGAACTCAGCCTCTGCCTGTGGGCCTGGAGCGACCTGGCGTTGCGGAACTATGCCGCCGCGCAACGCCTGGTGAATTTCCTGTGGCTCAACACGGGGCTCGATGCGGGCTACGTGATGCTGGGCGCGACGCTTGCGCTCGCGGGATGGCGCCTGGGACCGCGCCTCGCGGCCGTCGGCGCGGGAACCGGTATCATGCTGCAGGGTGTTGCACTGATGCTGCTCGACGTGCGATTCATCGTGCTGATCGGCCCCCTGCAATAACGACCGGAGTCCCCTGATGGAACCTGCCATTCCCGACCTGCGCGACGTTCCCCGTCAAGCAGCGTACGCGCAGCTGCTGGATATGCAGCGGCTGTTGCTCGAGGGATCGGACGATCCGATTGCCGGCATGGCGACGACCAGTGCCCTGCTGCACCACGCCTTCGGTCATCTCTGGACCGGATTTTACCGCGTGGTCGAGCCCGGACGCCTGCTGCGGGTCGGGCCGTACCAGGGGTCGCTGGGCTGTCTCGATATCACGTTCGGTCGCGGCGTGTGCGGGACGGCGGCGGCTGAACGGCGCACGGTTGTCGTGCGCGATGTGCACGCGTTTCCCGGCCACATCACGTGTGATCCGCGCTCACGCAGCGAGATCGTCGTGCCGGTCTTCGATGGGCATGGTGACCTGGTCGCGGTGCTGGACATCGATTCGCCCGTGCACGATGCATTCGACGATGCCGATCGCGAAGGTCTGGAGGCACTGGTGGCCTGGTTCGCGAACGCGACGTATGTTCCGGTCCACTCCTGACCCCCAATGATGCCCACTCCGGCAATGACCGGCTATTCGGACCGCATCAACCACGCCTTCGCGTATTCGGCGAAGCACCACGACCAACAGGTTCGCAAGGGCACGCGTCTGCCGTACCTGACGCATCCGGCGAACGTGGCGGTCATTCTCACGCGCTACGGCTGCGACGAGGAAACCGTCGTGGCGGGCATCCTGCACGATGTGGTCGAGGATTGCCTGCGCGAGGGATGGACCGAGGCCCAGCTCGAGGAACGCATCGGCCACAAGTTCGGCAGTGCCGTGCTGCACACCATTCTCGCGGTCACCGAGCGACGCACCGATGACGATGGCATCGAAATGTCGCCGGACGATCGCAAGGACGACTATCTCGATCGATTGGTGCTGGCGAGCGAGGCCGCCCTCTGGGTGTGCGCGGCCGACAAGGTGCACAACGCCAACTCGATCCTCTCCGACCTGCGACGCACCTCGTTTCCCGAGACCGTGTGGGGACGCTTCGCGGCGGGTCGCGAGGGCACGGTGCGGTGGTATGCGCGCGTGGCCGAACGACTGCGTGCAACAGGATTCACGGCGCCCATCGTGGACGAACTGAGCGCCGCCGCCGAGGAGTTGGGCCGCCGCTGAGTCAGGCGGACTGCAGCGCGCCGTAGTTCTTCTCGACGTACTCCTCGAGAATCACGAGGAACTCCTCGACGATCCGGTCGCCCTTGAGCGTGGTGAAGAGGCGCCCGTCGACATACACCGGCGCCTTCGGTTCCTCGAACGTGCCGGGGAGCGAGATCCCGATGTTGGCATGCTTCGACTCGCCCGGACCGTTCACCACGCAGCCCATCACGGCCACCTTCATCTCCACCACACCGGGACGCGTCTCGCGCCAGAGCGGCATCTGCTCGCGCAGGTACCCCTGGATGTCTTCGGCCATGTGCTGGAAGAACGTGCTCGTGGTGCGTCCGCAGCCGGGACAGGCGGTGACCTGTGGTGCGAACGAGCGCAGTCCGAGTGACTGCAGGATCTGCTGCGCCACGAACACTTCCTCGCGGCGATCGCCGTTGGGCTTCGGTGTGAGCGACACGCGAATGGTGTCGCCAATGCCTTCGGACAACAGGATGGCGAGCGCGGCGCTCGATGCGACGACGCCCTTCGTGCCCATGCCGGCTTCCGTGAGCCCGAGGTGCAGCGGATAGTCGCAACGCGCGGCGAGGCGCCGGTAGCATTCCACGAGGTCGGGGACAACGGAGATCTTCGCACTCACGATGATCTTGTCATGGGCGAGCCCGACCTCCTCGGCCAGTGCCGCCGAGCGCAGCGCGCTTTCGAGCATGGCGTCCATGTACACATCCTTCGCGTCGCGCGGGTCGGCGCTCGACGCGTTGGCGTCCATCATCTGCGTCAGCAGGTCCTGGTCGAGCGATCCCCAGTTCACGCCGATGCGCACCGGTTTGTCGTGATCGATCGCGACTTGCACGATGGTGGTGAAGTTCGCGTCGCGGTGCTTCGACCCTACGTTGCCGGGATTGATGCGGTACTTGTCGAGCGTTGCGGCGCACGCCGGGTACTTCGCCAGCAGCAGGTGACCGTTGTAGTGGAAGTCGCCGATGATCGGCACGTCGAGACCGCGGTCGGCGAGGCGCTGGCGGATCTCCGGGACCGCCCGGGCCGCCTCGTCGTTGTTGACGGTGATGCGAACTTTCTGCGAGCCGGCCTCGAAGAGCTCCGCCACTTGGTTGGCGGTGGATGCCGCGTCGGCGGTGTCGGTATTGGTCATGGACTGCACCACGACCGGGTGTCCCGCACCAACGGGGACACCGCGGACCCAGGCAGTCACGGATGGGCGACGGGAAGCAAACGACACGGTTGAGCTCGGGAAATGAGACCTTGGAAAGGTAGCGCGACCGGCTCTTGGCGCCCAAGTTCTGCGCATGGCCGAGACTCCCGAAGTACCGATTCCAGACGACGAACAGTCGGCGTCGCTTGACGCCCCCTCCCCTCCCGCGGCTGCGCCGAAGCGCTCGTTCGTCCGGCGGCACTGGGGCAAGGTCATCGTGGCCCTCCTGCTGGGCGTGCCGCCGGCCACCTACGGACTGTGGACCGTGATTGCGCTGAACTGGAGCTATTCCAGCGGCCAGCGCGTCGGGTATGTGCAGAAGATTTCCCGTAAGGGATTCGTCTGCAAGACGTGGGAAGGCACGCTCTATACGGACATCGCCAAGGGATTCCGCTCCGACAGCTTCCCGTTCACCGTGCGCAGCGATTCACTGGCGCACTTCATCGAGAATCTCAGTGGCAAGAAGGTTGCGATCCACTACGAGCAGCACATCCATGTCCCGTCGTCGTGCTTCGGCGACACCGAGTACTTCGTGACGAAGGTGGACTCGCTTCCGGAGTAGCCGGCTGCGCGTGTTCATCGGGGCCCTATTGTCTGAAATTTCCAGGTTTCGTATATTCGCCCCCGATTGGCGCCCGGCGGACAGTCCGCCGGCTCGCGATCGATTCCCAGTTGAGGAGCGGGTATGCGTACCACCGGCAAGGTGAAGTGGTTCAACGATGCCAAGGGGTTCGGCTTCGTGACCCCGGACGACGGCAGCAAGGACTGCTTCGTGCACTACAGTTCGATTCAGGGCAACGGATTCAAGACGCTCGCCGAGGGCGATGTCGTTGAATTCGACATCGTGCAGGGCCAGAAGGGTCCCGCAGCGGAAAACGTTTCGAAGCCGGGCGCCTGATCGGCCGGCTGGCGCGGACGAAACAAACGGGGGGACGACGCAACGCGTCGTCCCCCCGT